>NZ_JBWKAJ010000004.1:137926-510532 GCF_056437585.1 Streptomyces sp. NPDC042364
GGGCGGCCGGGTGTGGGCCCCCCCCCACCTTACTACAGCTTCAAAACCCCGCCCGGGGGGGGCGGGCCCCCCCCCCCCCGGGGGGGGGGGCCCCCCCCGGGGGGGGGGGGGGCGGGCGCCAAACCCCCCCCCCCCCCCCCGCCCTTTGAGCTGGGGTCTCGCCGGACCCGTCGTATGACCGTCTACGAAACCACCGCGGGGTCCGCCGACTTGGCCAGGGGCTCGGAGTTGCCTTCGTCACCCATGGCGATCCCGCGCCGCCTGGACATGTACACCGCCCCCACGATCACGGCGATCGAGAGGACCGCGATGGTGACCCGCAGCCCGACGCTCTTGTCGTCGCCGTAGCTGAACTGGACGACGGCGGGAGCGATGAGCAGCGCGACCAGGTTCATCACCTTCAGCAGCGGGTTGATCGCCGGACCCGCGGTGTCCTTGAAGGGGTCACCCACGGTGTCGCCGATCACGGTCGCGGCGTGGGCCTCGCTGCCCTTGCCGCCGTGGTGCCCGTCCTCGACCAGCTTCTTGGCGTTGTCCCAGGCGCCGCCGGAGTTGGCGAGGAACACCGCCATCAGCGTCCCGGTGCCGATCGCGCCGGCGAGGTACGCGCCCAGCGCGCCGACCCCGAGGGTGAACCCGATCGCGATGGGTGCCATGACGGCGAGCAGGCCTGGGGTGGCCAGTTCCCTGAGGGCGTCCTTGGTGCAGATGTCGACGACCCTGCCGTACTCCGGCTTCTCGCTGTAGTCCATGATCCCGGGGTGTTCTCCGAACTGCCGCCGCACCTCGTAGACCACCGCGCCCGCGGACCGCGAGACGGCGTTGATCGCCAGCCCCGAGAAGAGGAAGACGACCGCGGCGCCCGCGATGAGCCCGACGAGGTTGTTGGGCTGCGAGATGTCCATCATCAGATTCATGGGCGCGCCGGCGCCGGAGACCTTCTCGCCCACGTCGTTCGCCGCGGTGACGATCGCGTCGCGGTAGGAGCCGAAGAGCGCCGCCGCCGCGAGCACGGCCGTGGCGATGGCGATGCCCTTGGTGATGGCCTTGGTGGTGTTGCCGACGGCGTCCAGGTCCGTGAGCACCTGCGCGCCCGCGCCCTGGACGTCGCCGGACATCTCGGCGATGCCCTGCGCGTTGTCGGAGACGGGTCCGAAGGTGTCCATGGCGACGATGACGCCGACCGTGGTGAGCAGACCGGTGCCGGCGAGCGCCACCGCGAACAGCGCGAGCATGATCGAGGTACCGCCGAGCAGGAACGCCCCGTACACGCCGAGGCCGATCAGCAGGGCGGTGTAGACGGCCGATTCCAGACCGACGGAGATACCGGCGAGGACCACGGTGGCCGGGCCGGTGAGCGAGGTCTTGCCGATGTCCCGCACGGGACGCCGGGTGGTCTCGGTGAAGTATCCGGTCAGCTGCTGGATCAGCGCGGCCAGCACGATGCCGATGGCCACCGCGACGAGGGCGAGGATCCGCGGGTCTCCGCCCTTGTCGAGGATCGTCTGGTCCCCGACGCCGTCCAGGCCGGCGTACGTGGACGGCAGGTAGGCGTAGACGGCGACGGCGACCAGGGCCAGCGAGATGACCGCCGAGATGAAGAAGCCGCGGTTGATCGCGGACATGCCGCTGCGGTCGCTCCGGCGTGGCGCCACCGCGAAGATGCCGATCATCGCGGTGAGGACGCCGATCGCGGGAACGATCAGCGGGAAGGCGAGCCCGGAGTCGCCGAAGGCGGCCTTGCCGAGGATCAGCGCGGCGACGAGCGTCACCGCGTACGACTCGAAGAGGTCGGCCGCCATGCCCGCGCAGTCGCCGACGTTGTCGCCCACGTTGTCGGCGATGGTCGCGGCATTGCGCGGATCGTCCTCCGGAATGCCCTGCTCCACCTTTCCGACCAGGTCGGCGCCGACGTCGGCGGCCTTGGTGAAGATGCCACCGCCGACACGCATGAACATGGCGATGAGGGCGGCACCCAGACCGAATCCCTCCAGCACCTTCGGCGCGTCGGCCGCGTACACCAGCACCACGCAGGAGGCGCCCAGCAGACCGAGCCCCACCGTGAACATGCCGACGACACCGCCCGTGCGAAATGCGATCTTCATCGCCTTGTGCGAGACCGCGGTGAGATCCTTTTCCGGCTCGCCTGCCGCCGGTGTCGCCTCCCGGGCGGCCGCGGCGACGCGCACATTGCTGCGCACGGCGAGCCACATGCCGATATAACCGGTGGCCGCGGAGAACGCCGCGCCGATCAAGAAGAACACCGATCGTCCGGCGCGCTGATTCCAGTCGTCCGCGGGCAGCAGCATGAGCAGGAAGAACACGACGACGGCGAAAACGCCGAGCGTGCGCAACTGCCTGGCCAGATAGGCGTTCGCGCCTTCCTGCACGGCCGCCGCGATCTTCTTCATGCTGTCGGTGCCCTCGCCCGCCGCGAGCACCTGGCGCACCAGGACTCCGGCGACGACGAGCGCGGCCAGCGCCACGAGCCCGATCACCATGACGATGATCCGGTTGTCATCGGTCAGCACTGCTGCTGCGAAGTTCGTGGGGTGGTCAAACCGCTGAGGGGTAGAAAGCCCCGCCATTCGTCCTCCTTGACGCTTGGGCTGAGCTCAAGATGTGGACGGATTCTAGGGAGCGGAACCCGATCAAAACAGTGCACGGCAAACGGAATTAGCCTTCACATCCCGTTCAGCAAATGATCCATGCGCCGCTACATTACTCGAAAGAAGTAATGCCTCAAAGGCATTGACCCTTGATCGAATTATCGCTCCATTGATCGTGAATTACTTCACGAAATTGTTGTCGTATGAGTGGCATGACCACTCTAGGGACGCGCCACCGCCCCCGGACACGCCGAAGGGCCCTACTTGGTAGGGCCCTTCGGGGTAGGAGTGACGTGCGGTGGAACGGGGCTCAGACCGGCACCGCGGGGGGTGCCGTCGTCGGCCAGCTCATGCGGATCAGTCCACCGTTCTCCCCGGTGGTGACCTCCATGTCGTCGACGAGGCCGCTGATGACCGCGAGGCCCATGTCGTCCTCCTCGCTGTCCATCTCCGCCTCGCCCCCGGCACCCGACGCCTTGTCGCCGGGGACGGTGTGGGGCGCCTCGTCGCCGACCTCGATGGAGAACTGCTTCTCGTCCTCGATCAGCGACACATGCACCGGCGCCGAGACACCACTGCTCCGGTGCAGCCCGACGGCACGGGTGCACGCCTCGCCGACGGCCAGCCTGACCTCGTCGAGGACGGCCTCGTCCACTCCGGCCCTGCGCGCCACCGCTGCCGCCACCAGTCGGGCGGTCCGGACGTGCTCGGGCAGCGCGCTGAAGCGGAGTTCAACGGTGGCCATGCATCCCCCTCGGAACTACGGGCGTGCGGTCGAAGGGCCGGGCCCTCGGGCCCGGTCCCCTCACTTGACGTGTCTGTGGCTCTTCCGGGCGCGGGGCCCGGACGGGCGTCATCAGTCGGTGGCCGCCACCGCTTCGTCGACCGAGGTGTGGATGGGGAACACCTTGGTCAGACCGGTGATGCGGAAGATCTTCAAAATGCGCTCCTGGTTGCACACCAGGCGCAGCGAGCCCTCGTGGGCCCGTACTCGCTTCAGGCCGCCCACCAGCACGCCGAGCCCGGTGGAGTCGAGGAAGTCGACGCCCTCCATGTCGACGACGAGGTGGAAACTCCCGTCGTTGACCAGCTCGACCAGCTGCTCACGCAGCTTGGGCGCGGTATAAACGTCGATTTCGCCACCGACCTCGACGACCGTACGATCGCCGACGGTACGGGTCGACAGGGACAGGTCCACGGATCCTCCAGCACCTTGCTATCGAGCGTTCGCCCCTCGGGACACCTCGGCTTGAAAGCCCCCGGGACGGTTCGCCAGCCGCGATGGCATTCAATCACTTACCGGCAGGCGTGCACGACGCCTTGGGTCCATTGTCCGTCACGCCGGTGACACACTCGGTGCCGATGGCCAAGAATCACCGATCCGATCGATCCTCGACGGACACCGCACCCAGCCCCTCGCCGGGCGAGGTCCTGGACCGGCTCGCCTCGGGCCCGAGCCGGGCTTCGCGCATCACTCATACGGAGCATGTGCCCCCGCGTGCGGGTCGCCATGCCGTCTGGCCGGACCGGATCCGCGCCGAGGTCATCGCGGCCGTCCAGACCGCCGGAATCGAACATCCCTGGGCCCACCAGGCACGCGTCGCCGAGCACGCCCTCGACGGCGATTCCGTGGTCGTCGCCACCGGCACCGCCTCCGGCAAGTCCCTGGCCTACCTCGTGCCGGTGCTCTCCCGTCTGCTGGACGGCTCCGAGGCCGCCAACGGCCGCGGGGCCACCGCCCTCTACCTGGCCCCGACCAAGGCGCTCGCGGCGGATCAGTGCCGATCGGTGAAGAAACTTTCACAACCTCTCGGCAATGCCGTGCGCCCAGCCGTGTACGACGGCGACACCCCGGTCGAGGAACGCGAGTGGATCCGCCAGTACGCCAACTACGTCCTCACCAACCCCGACATGCTCCACCGGGGGATCCTGCCTTCCCACCCCCGCTGGTCCTCCTTCCTGCGCGCCCTCAAGTACGTCGTCATCGACGAGTGCCACACCTACCGGGGTGTCTTCGGCTCCCATGTCGCCCAGGTGCTGCGCCGCCTGCGCCGTCTGTGCGCCCGCTACGGCGCCGAGCCCGTCTTCCTGCTGGCCTCCGCCACCGCCGCCGAGCCCTCCGTCGCCGCCGGCCGCCTCACCGGCGTCCGGGTGACCGAGGTCGCCGACGACGGCTCACCCCGCGGTGAACTGGTGTTCGCCCTCTGGGAGCCCCCGCTCACCGAGCTCCAGGGCGAGAAGGGCGCCCCCGTACGGCGTACCGCGACGGCGGAGACGGCCGACCTGCTCACCGACCTGACCGTCCAGGGCGTCCGCTCGGTCGCCTTCGTACGGTCCCGGCGTGGCGCGGAGCTGATCTCGGTGATCGCCCAGGAACGCCTCGCCGAGGTCGACCGCTCCCTGGCCCGGCGCGTGGCCGCCTACCGCGGCGGCTACCTCCCGGAGGAACGCCGCGCCCTGGAACGCGCCCTCCACTCCGGCGAACTCCTCGGCCTCGCCGCGACCACGGCCCTCGAACTCGGCGTCGACATCTCCGGCCTCGACGCCGTCCTCATCGCCGGCTACCCGGGCACCCGTGCCTCCCTGTGGCAGCAGGCGGGCCGCGCCGGACGCTCCGGCCAGGGTGCCCTGGCCGTCCTGGTGGCCCGCGACGACCCGTTGGACACGTTCCTGGTCCACCATCCCGAGGCTCTGTTCGACCGACCGGTGGAGTCGACCGTCCTCGACCCCGACAACCCCTACGTCCTCGCCCCCCATCTGTGCGCGGCCGCCGCCGAGCTGCCGTTGACCGAGGAGGACTTCGAGCTGTTCGGTCCCGCCTGCGAGGAGTTGCTGCCGCAGTTGGAGGCCGCGCAACTGCTCCGGCGCCGCACCAGGGCCTGGCACTGGACCCGCAGGGAGCGGCCCGCCGACCTCGCCGACATCCGGGGCCAGGGCGGCCGGCCCGTCCAGGTCGTCGAGGCCGCCACCGGCCGCCTCCTCGGAACGGTCGACGCGGGCGCCGCCCACACCACCGTTCACGAGGGGGCGGTCCATCTGCACCAGGGCCGTACGTACCTGGTGCGCGAACTGGACCTGGACGACTCCGTCGCCCTCGTCGAACAGGCCGACCCGCCCTACTCGACGGTCGCCCGCGACACGACCTCCATCTCCGTCCTGGACACGGACACCGAGATCCCCTGGGGCGACGGAAGGCTCTGCTACGGCTCCGTCGAGGTCACCAACCAGGTCGTCTCCTTCCTGCGTCGCCGACTCATCACCGGCGAGGTCCTCGGCGAGACCAGACTCGATCTCCCTCCCCGTACGCTGCGCACCCGTGCCGTCTGGTGGACCGTCACCGAGGACCAGCTCGACGCGGCCCGCATCGGCCCCGAGATCCTCGGCGGCGCCCTGCACGCCGCCGAGCACGCGTCGATCGGCATGCTGCCGCTCTTCGCCACCTGCGACCGCTGGGACATCGGCGGCGTCTCCGTGCCGCTGCATCCCGACACCCTGCTGCCCACGGTCTTCGTCTACGACGGGCACCCGGGCGGCGCCGGCTTCGCCGAGCGGGCCTTCCACACGGCCGCGTCCTGGCTCGACGCCACCCGCGAGGCCATCGCCGCGTGCGAGTGCGACGCCGGGTGCCCGTCCTGCATCCAGTCCCCCAAGTGCGGCAACGGGAACGATCCCTTGCACAAGAGGGGGGCCGTGCGTCTGCTCACGGAACTGCTGCGGGGCGCTCCGCGGGAGGACGGGACGCATTAGAGCCCTGGGTACTCGATGCGCCGGGTGTTCCGGTGACCGGGTGTCCTGGGACCGGGTGCCTCGGGCCGCGGGCCCCTGGGCCAGGTGCCTTGGGCTGCGGGCCCAGGGGCCGGGGCTTGGGCCGCGGGCCCTGGAGCGGTGTCCTGGGACCGGGTGCCCTGGGCCGCGGACCCCTGGGCCGGGTGCCTCGGGCCGCGGGCGCCAGGGCCGGGGCTTGGGCCGCGGGCCCCAGGGCCGGGGCCGGTGTCCTGGGACCGGGCGCCCTGGGCCGCGGGCCCCAGGGCCAGGCGCCCTGGAACCGGGGCTTGGGATGGGGCGACGCCTCGGAGCCGGGGATGACGGGGTCTCACGGCATCGGCCCGTCCGTGATCGATCGCCCAGTTCCCGCGCCCGCCCCTGTAGGCGCTCCTGCGAGGCCTGGCTGGCCGGGCGCCGTCATCGGCGGGCCCGCTCTCGCCCTGGCCTCGGCGGTCAGCAGACCGCTGCCCGACGCCGCCGTGACATCGGAGATCTCTCCCTCCACCTCGCAGCTCACGATCCGGCTGCCCTGGGCCCGTGCCACCCTGTCGGCCGTGGCGCAGGCGCCCTCGCTGCCCTTCATCCAGTGGTCGGCGGCGGCCAGGGCCGCGAGATCGGCCGCGCCGGCCGCGCGGTGCCGGACCACCACCGCCTGGCCCATCGCGAGCACGGCGCCGAAGACGGCACACAGCACGACGAGCACACCGGCGACCCAGACGGTCGCGGAGCCCCGGTCCGAGTGGACGGTACGCGGCACTGTCATCCGCTCCCCACCCCCACCGTCTCCTCCGCCAGGGCCACCGCCGTATGACTGAGGTCCAGGCCCAGGGCTCCGGGACCCGGCGAGCGGGCCGACACGACGACACGGACATGGTCGCCGTCCCGGCCGACCCTGACCCGCGCCCCGTCGGGCGCCGCGCGCCGGGCCACGGCCGCGACCGCGCCCGGGGGGTCCTGCCGGGCGGCGGCGCGGGCCCCGGCCCGCGCCGCGTCCACGCACTGGATCTGGGCGCAGGCCGCGAGCAGGGCCCACACCAGGGCCATCGCGAACAGCACCAGCACGGGCAGGGCCATGGCCGCCTCGGCCGTCACGAACCCCCGGTCACCGCCCGGGGCCCTGCCGCGCCGCCGTGGCTCACGCCCCGCCACTGAGGGCCCGCCCGACGATGTCCTGCAGCTCCGCCTGGACCTGCCCGCTGGTCACCACCTTGTAGAGCACCGCGGCGAAGGCAACCGCCGCGATGATGCCGACGGCGTACTCGGACGTCACCATTCCGGCGTCCCTCCGTGCAGCTCGGACCCGACACACCAGGGCACGCGTCAGCCGGACCCGCACCACTTCTCGCACTGCCTTGTACATCTCAACCCCCGTGAGGCTCTGTTCCGTTGATCGTTCGGTTCGTCATGAATCGTTCGTGGCACCACTGGCAATCCGGCCATCGGCCATCGATCGCCGACCCAGCCGCCGCCCCCGCTCACTCCCTGCCGGCCATCACCCACCACCCCCTCCCAACAGCCCGTCCGCCAGGCCGATCACCACCGGCAGCACTCCCACCGCGATGAAGGCGGGGAGGAAGCACAGGCCCACCGGGGCGGTGACCATCACGCCGGCCCGGCGGGCGCGCTCCGTCGCGGCGCGGCCCCAGTCGGCGCGGGCCTCGGCGGCCAGGCGGGCAACCGGGGCAGCGGCAGGTGCGCCGGTCTGGTCGGCCCGTTCCAGGAGGCGGGCCAGCGGCCCGGCCCCGGGGAGGGCGGCCAGCGCACGCCACGCGTCGGCCGGCTCGCCCCCGAGGCGGGCCTCTGCCGCGCCCCTGGCCAGCCGCTCCCCCACCGGCCCGCCCAGAGCCTCACCAACGGCCTGGGCGGCCACGACAGGGCTCGCCCCGGCCGCGATGCAGGCCGCCAGCAGATCGGCGGCGAGAGGCAGTTGCCGGGCGGCCTCCGCCGCGTCGAACGCCTTTGCCGACGTGCCGTCCGGGTCACGGGTCCGCCGCAGCCACCGCCAGACCCCCGTACCGGCAGCGAGACCCAGCGTCAGCCCCAGGAGACCGCCGATCAGCGCCCACCCGGCGCACACCGTGCCGACCAACGGCAGCCACCGCCGTAAGGCGCGCCGCGGAGCGAAGCACCGTGGGAGCGGAGCGGCAGCCGGAACCAGGACCGCCCCCAGCCGGGCGCGCAGCCGCCGTTCGCGTCGTACGGTGACCAGTGAGCGGGCCGGCCACCACAGGCCCGCGAGGGCGCAGAGGGCCACCCCCAGCCTGTGGACGACGTCCTCGTTCATGCCGTCTCCGCTCCCCGTACGATCCGCAGCGCCCACCACAGGCCGGCGCCCTCCAGCACCGCGCCGACCACCAGACAGCCCAGCCCGGCCCCGCTGTGCAGCACGACGTGCAGCGGGTCGGCGCCGAGGGCGGTACCCAGCAGCAGGCCCAGCACGGGAAGCCCGGCGAGCATCACCGCCGTCGACCGGGAGCCGGCCAACTGGGCCCGCAGATCGGCCCGTTGATCCCGCTCGGCGCGCAGGGCCCCCTCCAGGCGGTCGAGCCCGGCGGCGAGGCCGGCGCCCCGGTCGACGGCCACCCGCCAGCACGCGGCGAGCCCCAGCAGTCCATCGGCGCCCGGTTGCCGCGCCGCCCCGGCGAGCGCGCCCGGTACGTCCCCGCCGAACCGGGCCGCCGCCAGCACCACCGCCTGCGCCTCACCGAGCCCGCCCGAGTCCCGAGCCGCCCGCAGCAACGCCTCCCCCGGCTGCCGGCCGGCCCGCACCTCCCCGGCGAGCGCCGCGCACAGGGCGACCACCGCTTCTCCACGCCGCTCCCTGGCCCGGCGCTCCTCCGCCGCCCGCCGCACCCGCCGGAGCAGCGGCACCCCGGCCGCACCCGCGAGAACCGGCAGCACGGAGGCTCCCAGCACCGCGAGCAGCGCTCCCGCCACCGGCGCCCACCATTCGAACCCGAGCCGCCGTACCCGGCCCACCGCCCGCTGCCAGGGCGGCGGGCCCATCGCCCCTCCCCCGCCGAGCAGCGACCGGGCCCGTCGAGCGCCGGTGTCCCGGCCGCCGCCCACCATCCACGCCGCCGCCCCCGCACACAGCAGAGCCACCCCGGACGCCGCCTCATCGACCCCCGTCAAAGGACCCACTCCCTTCCCGCAGTTCGCCCCGGAGAAGCCCTCGCAGCCGCTCCCAGCCCCGCTCGTACACGAACGCCTCCGCGCCCCATCGCAGTGCGGGCACCGTCACCACCAGCCCCGACGCGTCGCGCTCCAGCACATGGACCTCGGCGATCCGGCGCCGCCCGTCGCGGTCCCGGACCAGGTGCAGGACCACCGACAGAGCCGCGGCCAACTGACTGTGCAGCGCGGCCCGGTCGAGCCCGGCGGCCGTGCCGAGCGCCTCCAGCCGGGCCGGCACCTGGCCGGCCGCGTTGGCGTGCAGAGTGCCGCAGCCGCCCTCGTGGCCCGTGTTCAGGGCAGCCAGCAGGGACACCACCTCGGCGCCGCGGACCTCGCCGACGACCAGCCGGTCGGGGCGCATCCGCAGTGCCTGCCGCACCAGATCCTGGAGTTCGACGAGGCCGACCCCCTCCTGGTTGGCCGGTCTGCCCTCCAGCCGCACCACGTGCGGATGGTCGGGCCGCAGCTCCGCCGAGTCCTCGGCGAGCACGATCCGCTCCCCCGGGTCGACCAGGCCGAGCAGCGCGCTCAGCAGGGTTGTCTTGCCTGTGCCCGTGCCGCCGCTGATGACGTACGACAGCCGGGAGCGGATCAGTGCACGCAGCACCCGGTCGCCGCCCGGCGGGACCGTGCCCGCCGCCGCCAGTTCGCCGAGCGTGAACGCCCGTGGCCGGACGACCCGCAGGGACAGGCAGGTCGAACCCACGGCCACCGGTGGCAGCACCGCGTGGAGACGGGTGCCGTCGGGCAGCCGTGCGTCGACCCACGGCCTGGCGTCGTCGAGGCGGCGTCCGGCGACGGCGGCCATGCGCTGCGCGAGCCGCCGTACGGCAGCCGCGTCCGGGAAGGAGATCCCGGTCAGCTCCAGGCCGCCGCCGCGGTCCACCCACACCCGGTCGGGCGCCGACACCAGCACGTCGGTGACCGACGGGTCGGCGAGCAACGGCTCCAACGGCCCGCTCCCCACCAGCTCCGACCGCAACCGCTCGGCCGCCCCGAGCACCTCGGCGTCCCCGAGAACCCGCCCCCGCTCCCGCAGCGCCTGCGCCACCCGGGCCGGCGTCGGCTCGGCCCCGCTCTCGACGAGCCACTGCCGAACACCGTCCAGAAGCCCGTCATCGAGCATCCCGGTCACCCGCCCTCACCGCCGATCCACGTCGTCCCGCACACAGCCCGGAGGCCAGGGGTTCGCGCCGCCGTCCCGTCTCCCTCACCACGCGCCCGGCTCCCGCGGCTCCACCGGGGCCGCCGTCCCGCGCCCCCGGCCCCAGCTCCGACTCCGACTCCGACTCCGACTCCGACTCCGACTCCGACTCCGGCTCCGACTCCGACTCCGGCTCCGACTCCGGCGGGATTCCGCCGACCGCCGTCACAGCCCGTCCCGCCGCGGTCCCCGCGCCCGTTCACGCCGCCTCGCTTCCCACGGCCACCCGCTCCCAGAAGCCCTCACAGAACCGGGCCAGCGGGCCGCGGGGGATGCCTCCCGGTGGTTCCGCGGCGACGTGCAGATCCGGCTCGACGGGGACCTCGCCGACGAGCGGCAGCCCGAGGAGACGGGCGATGTCCTGGTCGCCGAGCCCCGGCGTGTACGGCCCCCGCACAGCCACACGGAGGTCACGCAGGACCATGCCGAAGGCCGAGGCGACCCGGGAGGCGGCCGCGACGGCGCGCAGCTCGGCAGGGACCACCAGGAGGCCGATGTCGATCTGGGCGAGGGCCTCGGCGACGCTTTCGTCGACGCGGCGCGGCAGGTCGACGACGACGGCCCCGCCGCGCCGTCGTCCTGCGGCGAGGACCGCGCGCACGGCCTGGGGCGGGACGGCGACGGCGTCGCCCCGGTCCCAGCTGAGGACCCGAAGGGAGTGCAGTTCGGGAAGGGACTCCTCCAGGGCGCCGCCGCCGACCCGGCCGCGCGAGGCGGCGAACGCGGGCCAGCGCAGTCCCTCGGCGCTCTCGCCACCGAGGAGGACATCGAGCCCGCCCCCCAGCGGATCGGCGTCCACGAGAAGCGTGCGCCTGCTCTGCCGGGCGGAGGTCACGGCGAGCGCGCAGGCCAGGGTGGATGCCCCGGCTCCGCCGCGCCCTCCGATCACACCGACGGTGAGCGCGGCCCTGCCCACCCCCTCGGCGACGTCGGCGATGCGGTCGACGAGCCACTGCTCGCCGTCCGGCAGCATCAGCACGTGGTCCGCGCCGATCTCCACGGCGCGCTGCCAGATGCCGGAGTCATCCTGGTCCCTGCCGACGAGCACCACCCCCCGCCGGCGGGCGGCCCCGCGCAGTCGGTGCGCCGCGTCGTCGCCGACGAGCACGAGTGGTGCCGCCTCCCAGCGGCTCCGGCCCTCCGGCACGCCGTGGTGCACCTCCGGCCTGGCGCCGGCCGCCGCACACAGGCGCAGCAGGTCGTCCAGCAGTTCCACGTCCTCGGTGACGATCAACGGCCTGCCCTGCCGCCCCTCGGCGGCCGGCTGCCGGTCCTCGGTGATGGCTCCCGCCACGGTGTCCAGCCCCCTTCGCTGCGTCCCGCGCGGCGCTCGGGGCCGTCCTTCGGCGTTCCCCGGCTCCGTCCGTCTCACGGACGCGCTCGTTCAAGTCCTGTGTGAAGTGCCGGTCACCGGCCGCCGAGCGGGCGGTCGGCGGATACCGGCCGAAGGCGCCCGAGAAACCGAACCGGCCAGGAACTCGCCGCCGTCGGGACGCGCTGGAATCACGGTGCAGCGATCCCGGAAATCGTGTGGATCTTGGTCGATAACTGTGGACAACCCGACCGCTGTGAATATCGCCGTCACCCAAACAGGCGATCCCCCACCGTGCCCCCGCAGTGCAGCGCGCCGACTACACACCGTGACGTTTCCTGTGGGAGGGCAGAGAAATGCCCGCGGGGGCGCAAAGCGGCCTCGCGGGCGGGAGAAAGGAAGGGAAAACGCGTCCGGACATGCGACGACCCCCGCCGGGGGGGAGAGCGGGGGTCGTCCCCACGGCCGACTCGGGGGGGGAGGAGTCGGGCCGGGTTAGCACGGTCGCGAACGATCCGTGACTTCCATGGTGTACCCGAGAGCCCTCTCAGGCAAACCCACACACCCCACACTAGCCCGAATGGCGGGCGCATATGCTCAGCCCCGTGGAAAACCACTCCTTGCCCCGCACAGCGGCCTTCTTTGACCTGGACAAGACGGTCATTGCGAAGTCGAGCACGCTCACGTTCAGCAAGTCGTTCTACCAAGGCGGCCTGATCAACCGCAGGGCCGCGCTGCGGACGGCATACATCCAGTTCGTGTTCCTCGCGGGCGGCGCCGACCACGACCAGATGGAGCGGATGCGGAAGTACCTCTCCGCACTGTGCCGGGGCTGGAACGTCCAACAGGTGAAGGACATAGTCGCCGAGACCCTTCACGACCTGATCGACCCGATCATCTACGACGAGGCCGCCTCCCTCATCGAAGAGCACCACCTCGCCGGGCGGGACGTCGTGATCGTCTCCACGTCCGGCGCCGAGGTCGTCGAGCCGATCGGCGAGCTGCTCGGCGCGGACCGCGTGGTGGCCACCCGGATGGTCGTCGGCGAGGACGGCTGCTTCACCGGCGAGGTGGAGTACTACGCGTACGGCCCCACCAAGGCCGAGGCGATCCGGGAGCTGGCCGAGTCGGAGGAGTACGACCTGGCGCACTGCTACGCGTACAGCGACTCGGCTACCGACCTGCCGATGCTGGAGGCCGTGGGGCACCCGCACGCGGTCAACCCGGACCGGACGCTTCGCAGGGAGGCCCTCGCGCGCGGGTGGCCGATTCTCGACTTCCACCGCCCGGTGCGACTGAAGCAGCGGCTCGCCGTCCGCCCCCGGCCCGCTCTGCTCGCGGTGGCCGCCGTCGGAGCGGCGGCGGCCACCGCGGGACTCGTCTGGTACGCGAGCCGGCGCAGGGCGGCGACCGCTTGACCCTGTACCGCGACCAGGGCCGATTCACCCTCTTTGAAGGCAAAAGTAAAGAAGCGCATCGAGGGGTTCCACTTGCTCCGGTCCTGGAGTAGAAAGGATTCAAGGCCCGCGAGACCAAAGGACGTCCGAGAGGATCACCTTTAATAACTCATTTTGGCCCCACGGACCGAGCATGAACACTGGGCACCCACGCGACGTCGACCCGTCGATTACGGGCCAGCCGCACCAGGTTACGGGCTGAGTTCCCGACCTGATGGGCATATATCGAGGACGCTTGGTAACCGGGTGAACATGCCAGCGGCGGTACGAATTCTCGTACCGCCGCAACTCTTTTCCCGGGGTTCTACGCCGCTCCTCGCTGCAGCGCCTCGCACACCGCCGTCGACTCGCGCGCACCCAGTTCGACAGCCCTGCCGCAGTGGGCGATCCAGGCGGCCATTCCCTCCGGCGTGCCGGAGACATAACCGTCGAGTGCGGCGAGGTAGGCGGCGCGGCCGAGTTCCGCGTGGCCGACCTCCGCCGGGCAGACCGACTTGGGGTCGAGGCCGCTGCCGACCAGCACGATCCGCTCTGCCGTGCGCGCGACGAGGCCGTTGTGGAAGCCGAAGGGCCGCAGGGCGAGCAGTTCGCCGTGCACGACGGCCGCGGTGACCAGGGCGGGGGCGGAACCGCCCCTGATGATCAGCTCGGAGAGGCCGTCAAGACGGCCGGAGACCTCGGCGGCGCCGGGCAACGGCAGCTCGACGAGGGGCTCGTCGACGGGTTCGCCGTCCTGCCGGGGCCGCCCCACGCGCGCGTGGTCCTCGCCGGCCGCCACCAGGTGCAGCCGGGCGAGCACCCGTAGCGGTGACTGCCGCCAGATGGACAGCAGTTGGCCGGCTTCGGCGGTCAGGCGCAGCGCGGCGCCCACCGTGCGCGCCCCGTCGTCGCCCCGCCCGCTGAAGTCGGTACGTCTGCGGACCTCTTCCAGCGCCCAGTCGGCGCCGGACAGGGCCGCCGAGCCGCGCGCACCGCGCAGGGCCGCCTCGGAGGTGATCTCGTTGCTGCGCCGCCGCATGACACGGTGGCCGTAGACCCGGTCCACGGCCTTGCGCACGGACTCCACTGACTCGGCCACACCGGGCAGCTCGGCGAGGGCCGCGAGCGGATCGGCGGTCGCACCTGGCGTACTCATGAGTACGACCCTACGCGCCCTGCCCTCCGGCCCCTCGAAGGAGTGGTCTTCCACTCGGCCGACGCACCGTGGGAGATCATCCGACTACCGTTGGTGAACATGAAAATTGCTTTCGTCGGGAAGGGCGGGAGTGGCAAGACCACGCTGTCCTCCCTGTTCATCCGCCATCTCGCCGCCTCCGGAGCACCGGTCGTCGCCATCGACGCGGACATCAACCAGCACCTGGGGGCCGCTCTGGGGCTCGACGAGTCGGAGGCCGCGGAGCTTCCGGCGATGGGCGAGCGGCTGTCGCTGATCAAGAACCACCTCCGCGGCTCCAACCCGCGGATCGCCTCCGCCGAGACGATGATCAAGACGACCCCGCCAGGCGAGGGCTCCCGGCTGGTGCGGATCTGCGACCCGAACCCGATCTACGACGCCTGCGCCAGGCCGGTGGAACTCGACGGCGGGGCCATCCGTCTGATGGTCACCGGCCCCTTCACCGACGCCGACCTGGGGGTCGCCTGCTACCACTCCAAGACGGGAGCGGTGGAGCTGTTCCTGAACCACCTGGTGGACGGCCGCGACGAGTACGTGGTGGTCGACATGACGGCCGGTTCGGACTCCTTCGCGTCCGGCTTGTTCACCCGCTTCGACATGACGTTCCTCGTCGCGGAGCCGACGCGGAGAGGTGTCTCCGTCTACCGCCAGTACAAGGAGTACGCCGGAGACTACGACGTCACCCTGAAGGTCATCGGCAACAAGGTGCACGGCCCGGACGACCTCGACTTCCTCCGCGCCCAGGTCGGGGACGACCTGCTGGTCACCGTCGGTCACTCGGACTGGGTGCGCGCCCTGGAGAAGGGCCGTCCGCCGCGCTTCGAGCATCTGGAGGAGTCCAACCGCCGCGCGTTGCACACCCTGCACGAGGCGGCGGACGCCACGTACGAGCTGCGCGACTGGGAGCGCTACACCCGCCAGATGGCGCACTTCCACCTGAAGAACGCGACCAGTTGGGGCAATGAGCGGACGGGGGCCGACCTGGCGTCGCAGATCGACCCCGACTTCGTCCTCGGCGAGCAGCTCGCGGCCGCGGTCTGACCCGCTCGCCCCGCCGGTCCCGCCCCACCTCTCCGGACTGGTCCCTAATCCTTCGGCCTTTCCTCACGGGCCGTCCGCTCCCGCGGCTGGGCGGCCGGGGCATCCGGGTCCCCGTCGAGGGCCGGGGCCTGTCCGGCGGAGAGGAACGCCTCCCACCCTTCGTTCGGTGACCGGCCGACGCCGAGGGTACGCAGCTTGTCCAGGACCTCCGGGTCCTGGACGTCGAGCCAGTCGACGAGCTGCCGGAAGGAGACGCAGCGCACGTCCGGCTTGCCGCAGACGGCCTTGATGGTCTCCTCGACGGCCCGCATGTAGACGCCGCCGTTCCAGGACTCGAAGTGGTTGCCGATGATCAGGGGCGCACGGTTGCCCGCGTAGGCGCGCTCGAAGCCGGCGAGCAGGCCGTCCCGGTACTGGTCACCCCAGTACCGGTGCATGGCCGCGGAGCCGGCACGGGCACCGGACTGGTTGACGTAGAAGTTGTAGTCCATGGTCAGCGTCTCGAAGGCGCGGCCTGGCATGGGGACCAGTTGCATCGACAGGTCCCACAGGCCGTCCTTCTTCTCGGGCCAGACCTGGTTCCGGACGCCACTGGTGTCGTAGCGGAAGCCCAGTTCGCGGGCGGCCCGCATGAAGTTGGCCTGACCTTCCAGGCAGGGAGTGCGGGCGCCGATCAGCTCCTCGTCGTAGTCGAAGGGCAGGGGTTCCGCCTCGTCGGTGCCCGTGTTGGTCTTCCATGCCTTCACGAACGCCTTGGCCTGCGCGATCTCGCTCTTCCAGTCCTCGACCGACCACTCGCCGACCCCGCCGCCCTTGCCGCAGAAGTGGCCGTTGAAGTGGGTGCCGATCTCGTTGCCCTCCAGCCAGGCACCGCGCAGTTGCTCCACGGTGTCCCTGATGCCGCGGACATCGTTGAAGCCGATGTCGGAGCGACCCGGCGAGTGCTGTGGCGGCCGGTAGAGGTCCCGCTTCTCCTCCGGGAGCATGTACACACCGCTCAGGAAGTACGTCATGGTCGCGTTGTTGGCACGGGCCACCTCGCGGAAGTGGGAGAAGAGCCGCTGGCTGTCCTCGCCGGCACCGTCCCAGGAGAAGACCACGAACTGCGGGGGTTTCTGACCGGGCTTCAGCCGCTTCGGCCTGGGCAGATGCGGCTGCGCACCGGTGTACGCGGTGGACCCGTCGCCGATGAGCCGGAGCGGGGTCTTCGGCGGTGCGGGAGCGCCCTCCTTCGTTCCGGGCGCCGCCTCCTTGCCGCCGCGCGCGCCCTGCGCCCCCTCCTTTCCGGTGTTGTTCGCGCCGGTCGGGCCGGCGGTGCCCGTATCGCCGATGCCACAGCCGGCGAGCGCCGCGGCGCAGGTCACGGCGAGTGTCACACCGACGGCGATCCTCTGGGTGACGGCCATCTTCCGCCCACCTTCTTCCTTTGCTCAGGGGCAGAGCGGCCAAGATCACACAGAGCGCCGATCAAACTAATATGACAAGCCAAAGAAATACCTGATTCATCATCTTGAGTGATCTGATACCCCATTTGCCGTGAATGTCCTTGCATGGCCTTTACTCTGCATTACGATTCATTTACTGAGCGTTGAGAAATCCCGCCGCTGTACGCCGTGACCCACGGCCGCGACCCGACCCCCGCCGCAGAGCGGGGGACCACCTGTTCCGCGACCGCGCAGCCCCGGAGGAGACGGGAGAACATGTCCGCCTGCGTCCCCACCCACGCCCCCGACTCCAGCCCGAATCGGGCGGAGTCCGAACACCAGCCCCACAGCCCGCCCAAGGAACCCCGCCGGTTCCGCATCGCGGGCGCCGATGTGTCCGCCTCCATCGCGGTCTTCCTGATCGCACTCCCCCTGTCCCTGGGCATCGCCCTGGCGACCGGCGCACCGCTCCAGGCCGGCCTCGTCGCCGCCGCCGTCGGCGGTATCGTCGCCGGACGCCTCGGCGGCTCGCCGCTCCAGGTCAGCGGCCCGGCCGCCGGTCTGACCGTCGTCACCGCGGACCTCATCCATCAGTACGGCTGGCGCACGACCTGCGCCGTCACCGTCCTCGCCGGGATCTCGCAACTCGGCCTGGCCCATCTGCGCGTGGCCCGCTCGGCGCTCGCCGTGAGCCCAGCGATCGTGCACGGCATGCTCGCCGGTATCGGGGTCACCATCGCCGTCGCCCAGCTGCACATCGTGCTCGGCGGCACTCCCCAGAGTTCCGTGCTCGACAACGTGGGCGCACTGCCCGCCCAGTTGGCACACCTGCATCCCGCCGCCGTCTCCATGAGCGTGCTCACCCTCGCCCTGCTGCTCGCCTGGCCCCGGATCCCCGGCCCCGTCGGCCGGAGGCTGCGCAGCGTCCCGGCGGCACTCGTCGCGGTCGCGGGCGCCACGGCGGCGGCCGCGCTGGCCGGGCTCAGCCTGCCCAAGGTCGAGCTGCCCTCCTGGCGCAGCCACGCGCTGGCCGGGCTGCCCGAAGGCCCGGCGCTCGGCCTGTTCGCCGCCGTCCTCAGCACGACTCTTGTGTGCAGCGTGCAGTCGCTCCTCGGGGCGGTCGCCATGGACAAGCTGGCGGCGGGCCGCACCGACGTACGGCGCTCGGACCTGGACCGCGAGCTGCGTGGTCAGGGCGCGGCGAACGTCATCTCCGGAGCCCTCGGCGGCCTGCCCATCGCCGGCGTCGCCGTCCGCAGCACGGCCAACGTCCGAGCCGGCGCCGTCAGCCGCAACTCCACGATGCTGCACGGCGTCTGGGTGGTGGCGGCCGCCCTGCTCCTGGTCCCGGCGCTGGAGCTGATCCCCCTCGCCTCACTCGCCGCCCTGGTGATGGCCATCGGGATCCAGATGGTGTCCCTGAACCACATCCGCACGGTCACCCGCCACCGTGAGGTGCTGGTCTACGCGGGCACCACCGGCGGCGTCGTCCTCCTCGGGGTGCTGGAAGGCGTCGCGCTCGGCATCGCCGTGGCGGTCGGTGTCGCCCTGCACCGCCTCACCCGCACCCGCATCACCCGTGAGGAGAAGGACGGTGTCCATCACGTCCACGTCCGCGGGCAGCTGACGTTCCTCGCCGTGCCCCGGCTCAGCCGAGCGCTGCACCAGGTCCCTCAGGGCGCCGAGGCGGTGGTCGAGCTCGACGGGTCGTTCATGGACCACGCCGCGTACGAGTCGCTTCAGGACTGGCAGCACGCCCACCGCGCGCGGGGCGGCTCCGTGGAGATCACCGGCCGGGCCGGGACCCGGATCGCCGAGCCGGCGGGCGCCTCCGCGGCCGGCTGCCGCTGCCGGCCCTGGACGGCATGGCGCAACCACCAGTGCGCGGCGCCCGCTCCCGCCCCCGTCGGCAGCCCGGCGCAGGAGACGGCGGAGGGGCCGAGCGTTCGTCAGCTGGCGCGCGGCATCAGCGCGTTCCAGACCAACACCGCCCCACTGGTGCGCCGGGAGCTGGCGCGGCTGGCGCGGGAGGGCCAGCAGCCCTCGCAGCTCTTCCTCACCTGCGCCGATTCCCGGCTCGTCACTTCCATGATCACGTCCAGCGGGCCCGGCGATCTCTTCGTCGTGCGCAATGTCGGCAATCTCGTGCCCATGCCGGGCGAGGAGAGCGGTGACGACTCGGTGGCGGCGGCCATCGAATACGCGGTGGAGGTGCTGAAGGTACGGTCCATCACCGTCTGCGGGCACTCCGGCTGCGGGGCCATGCAGGCCCTGCTCGCCACGGATCCCGGCGGTGCCCGGACGCCCCTCGGGCGATGGCTGCGGCACGGCCTGCCCAGCCTGGAACGCGCCACCGACGAGAACCGCCCCTGGGCCCGTATCGCCGGGCGTGAACCGGCCGACGTGGTCGAGCAGCTGTGCCTGACCAACGTCATCCAGCAGTTGAAGCACCTGCGGGCGCACGACTGCGTCGCGCGGGCCCTGCGCGAGGGCACGCTCGAACTGCACGGGATGTACTTCCATGTGGGCGAGGCCCAGGCGTACCTGCTCACCGAGGAGGCCCCGGACGGCGGTGTCTTCGACCGGGTGGCCGCGGCGGCGGGGACGACTGAGCCGGCGGGGACGGTTCTGCACGACACGCACACCTGAACCGATTCGCCCACCGGTCCGTGACAACGGGTGGCCCCATGGCAGTGGGGCCACCCACCCACAGGTCTAAACCAATCCCAGGAAGGCCCTTGTCATCGGGGGTCCGGGTCTGATGAGCTGTGGCCTGGGACACAACGGACACCCTGGGAAAGGGAGATGTCGTGAGCAACGAGAGCCTGGCCAACCTCTTGAAGGAGGAGCGACGCTTCGCGCCGCCCGCTGACCTGGCCGCGAACGCCAACGTCACGGCAGAGGCGTACGAACAGGCCAAGGCTGACAGGCTCGGTTTCTGGGCGGCGCAGGCCCGGCGGCTGACCTGGGCCAAGGAGCCCACCGAGACCCTGGACTGGTCGAACCCGCCGTTCGCCAAGTGGTTCAAGGACGGCGAGCTCAACGTCGCGTACAACTGCGTCGACCGCCATGTCGAGGCCGGCCACGGCGACCGGGTCGCCATTCACTTCGAGGGCGAGCCCGGCGACAGCCGGGCCGTCACCTACGCCGCACTCAAGGACGAGGTGAGCAAGGCCGCGAACGCCCTGCTGGAGCTGGGCGTCCGGGCCGGTGACCGGGTCGCCGTCTACATGCCGATGATCCCGGAGACGGCCGTGGCGATGCTCGCGTGCGCCCGCATCGGCGCCGCGCACTCCGTCGTCTTCGGCGGCTTCTCCGCGGACGCGCTCGCGACCCGCATCCAGGACGCCGACGCCAAGGTGGTCATCACCGCCGACGGCGGCTACCGGCGTGGGAAGCCGTCCGCGCTCAAGCCGGCCGTGGACGAGGCGATCGGCAAGGTGGACAACGTCGAGCACGTCCTCGTCGTACGCCGTACCGGTCAGGACGTCGCCTGGACCGACGGCCGGGACGTGTGGTGGCACGACATCGTCGACCGGCAGTCCGCCGAGCACACCCCGCAGGCGTTCGGGGCCGAGCACCCGCTGTTCATCCTGTACACGTCGGGCACGACCGGTAAGCCGAAGGGCATCCTGCACACCTCTGGCGGCTACCTCACCCAGACGGCGTACACGCACCACGCGGTCTTCGACCTCAAGCCGGAGACGGACGTGTACTGGTGCACGGCCGACGTCGGCTGGGTCACCGGCCACTCGTACATCGTCTACGGGCCGCTGGCGAACGGCGCCACCCAGGTCATGTACGAGGGCACGCCCGACACCCCGCACCAGGGGCGGTTCTGGGAGATCGTGCAGAAGTACGGCGTGACGATCCTGTACACGGCGCCCACGGCCATCCGTACGTTCATGAAGTGGGGCGACGACATCCCCGCGAAGTTCGACCTCGGCAGCCTGCGGGTGCTGGGCTCCGTGGGCGAGCCGATCAACCCCGAGGCGTGGATCTGGTACCGCAAGCACATCGGTGCGGACCGGACGCCCATCGTGGACACCTGGTGGCAGACCGAGACCGGCGCGATGATGATCTCCCCGCTGCCGGGTGTCACCGAGACCAAGCCGGGCTCCGCGCAGCGGCCGCTGCCGGGCATCTCCGCGACCGTGGTCGACGACGAGGCGAACGAGGTGCCGAACGGCGGTGGCGGCTATCTGGTGCTCACCGAGCCGTGGCCGTCGATGCTGCGCACCATCTGGGGCGACGACCAGCGGTTCCTCGACACGTACTGGTCGCGTTTCGAGGGCAGGTACTTCGCCGGTGACGGGGCGAAGAAGGACGACGACGGGGACATCTGGCTCCTCGGCCGCGTCGACGACGTGATGCTGGTCTCCGGCCACAACATCTCCACCACCGAGGTGGAGTCGGCGCTCGTCTCGCACCCGTCCGTCGCGGAGGCGGCCGTGGTCGGCGCCGCCGACGAGACCACCGGGCAGGCCATCGTCGCCTTCGTCATCCTGCGCGGCACGGCGGCCGAGACCGAGACCCTGGTCGGCGAGTTGCGCGACCACGTCGGCGCGACCCTCGGCCCGATCGCCAAGCCCAAGCGGATCCTGCCGGTGGCGGAGCTGCCGAAGACCCGCTCCGGGAAGATCATGCGGCGCCTGCTGCGTGACGTGGCGGAGAACCGCCAGCTCGGTGATGTCACCACGCTCACGGACTCCACTGTCATGGACCTCATCCAGACCAAGCTGCCGGCGGCGCCCAGCGAGGACTGAGATCGCATCCGCCGAGGGCTGACCACCCGCACGGGCGGCGGTCGAGTGGCCGCCGCCCCGTCGAGGGCCGACGATGGGCATCCGAGGGGGCACCCGGTGATCGACCGCGGGGTGCCCCGAGGCGGGCGCTTAGGTAGACTAAGCAACTAGGTGTGCCGGGAAGTCTGGTCGGCAAGCATTCCGTCCTGCCCTCGACCGGAGGTCCCCCGCCGTGTCCGCATCCCGTTCCACCCCCGCCCGGAAGGTCCTGGACCGGCTCTCCCTGCCCGAGCGGACCTTCGTGACGGACGCGCTGCGCACGGAGACCGTCGGCGGAGTGCTGCTGCTCCTTGCCGCCGTCACCGCGCTGATCTGGGCGAACATCCCCGCACTGCACGACAGTTATGAGACGGTCAGCCATTTCCACTTCGGCCCCGAGGCCGTCGGCCTGAACCTCTCCGTGGAGCACTGGGCCGCCGACGGTCTCCTCGCGATCTTCTTCTTCGTCGCCGGCATCGAACTCAAGCGCGAGCTGGTCGCCGGTGATCTCAGGGACCCCAAGGCGGCCGTACTGCCCGTCGTCGCCGCCCTGTGCGGCATGGCCGTACCGGCCCTCGTCTACGTGCTCACCAACGTCACCGGCGGAGGTTCGCTCGCCGGGTGGGCCGTGCCCACGGCGACGGACATCGCGTTCGCGCTCGCCGTACTGGCCGTCATCGGCACATCACTGCCCTCCGCGCTGCGCGCGTTCCTGCTCACCCTCGCCGTCGTCGACGACCTGTTCGCCATCCTGATCATCGCGCTCTTCTTCACCGACGGCCTCGACTTCGCCGCGCTCGGCGGCGCCGTCGCGGGCCTCGCCGTCTTCTGGCTGCTGCTCAGGAAGGGCGTGCGCGGGTGGTATGTCCACGTTCCGCTCGCTCTCGTCATCTGGGGGCTGATGTACAACAGCGGCGTCCATGCCACCATCGCCGGCGTCGCGATGGGCCTGATGCTGCGCTGCACCCGGCACGAGGGTGAGGAGCACTCCCCCGGCGAGCACATCGAGCACCTTGTGCGCCCCCTCTCGGCAGGGTTGGCCGTGCCGCTGTTCGCCCTGTTCAGCGCGGGTGTCACCGTGTCGGGCGGGGCACTGGGGAAGGTGTTCACCCAGCCGGAGACGCTCGGAGTGGTGCTCGGGCTGGTCGTCGGCAAGGCGGTCGGGATCTTCGGCGGGACCTGGCTGACGGCCCGCTTCACCCGGGCCTCCCTCTCCGAGGACCTGGTCTGGCCGGACGTCTTCGCCGTCGCCTCCCTCGCCGGGATCGGCTTCACCGTGTCGCTGCTCATCGGGGAACTCGCCTTCGAGGGCGACGCGGCGCTCACCGACGGCGTCAAGGCGGCCGTGCTCGTGGGGTCGCTCATCGCGGCGCTCCTGGCGACCGTCCTGCTGAAGATGCGCAACGCCAAGTACCAGGCGTTGTGGGCCGACGAGCAGCGCGACGACGACCTCGACGGCATCCCGGACATCTACGAACAGGACGACCCGGCGTACCACCTGCGCATGGCCGCGATCTATGAACGCAAGGCCGCCGAGCACCGCAGGCTTGCGGAAGTGGCGGGCGGGGCAGGCGACGAGGACGACGGTCCGGCATGATCTGACAGGACCGTACACAACGAAGGGCGCCCCCGGCACCGTACGACGGCCTTCGAGCCGAGGCCCGTACGGGCGGGGGCGCTTCCGGACGCAGATGAGGGAGACCCCGATGAGCGCACCCGACGGCAGCCCGGTCGGTGCCGAACGCAGTGTCGGCCAGCTGGTCGCCTCGGCGACGGCCGAGATGTCCGCACTGGTGCACGACGAGATCGCGCTGGCGAAGGCCCAGCTCAGGCAGGACGTCAAGCGCGGTGCGGTCGGCGGCGGGGCGTTCGCGGCGGCCGGTGCGGTGCTGATCTTCTCCCTGCCGATGCTGAGCTTCGCACTGGCGTACGGCATCCGTACCTGGAGCGACTGGAACCTGGCGATCTGCTTCCTGCTGTCGTTCGCGGCGAACGTGGTGGTCGCCGTCGCCCTGGCGCTCATCGGTGTCGCCTTCTCGAAGAAGGCCAAGAAGGGCCAGGGCCCGCAGAAGGTCGCCGCGTCCATGAAGCAGACCGCCGGAGTGCTCCAGAACGCCAAGCCGCACCCCCGCCGGCCCGCCCGGACCGACGGCGGCGTCGAGGCTGTGGCACGCTCGACGTCATGACGGACCCCGCCACCTCAGCCGCCTCCGGCCAGCCCGCCTCGGTCGTACGACTCGACGTGCCCGGCACGAAAGAGGTGATCCACCGGGACGTGGCCGCCAACGGCGCCCGCTTCCACATCGCCGAACTCGGCGACGGGCCGCTGGTGATGCTGCTGCACGGCTTCCCGCAGTTCTGGTGGACCTGGCGGCACCAGCTGGTCGCGCTCGCCGACGCCGGCTACCGCGCCGTCGCCATGGACCTGCGCGGGGTCGGCGGCAGCGACCGTACCCCCCGCGGTTACGACCCGGCCAACCTCGCCCTCGACATCACGGGCGTCGTCCGCTCCCTCGGTGAGCCGGACGCCGCGCTGGTCGGGCACGACCTCGGCGGCTATCTGGCGTGGACGGCGGCCGTGATGCGCCCGAAGCTGGTGCGACGGCTCGCGGTCTCCTCGATGCCGCACCCGAGGCGCTGGCGCTCGGCGATGCTGTCGGACGTCAAGCAGACCGCCGCGGGGTCGTACATCTGGGGATTCCAGCGGCCCTGGATCCCCGAGCGGCAACTGACCGCCGACGACGGCGCCCTGGTGGGCCGGCTGATCCGGGAGTGGTCGGGGCCGCGGCTGCCCGACGACGAGGCCGTGGAGGCGTACCGGCGGGCGATCTGCATCCCGTCGACGGCGCACTGCTCGATCGAGCCGTACCGGTGGATGGTGCGCTCCCTCGCCCGCCCCGACGGCATCCAGTTCAACCGGCGCATGAAGCGGCCGGTGCGCGTGCCGACGCTCCATCTGCACGGTTCACTCGACCCGGTCATGCGGACTCGCAGCGCGGCGGGTTCCGGGGAGTACGTCGAAGCCCCGTACCGCTGGCGACTGTTCGACGGGCTTGGGCACTTCCCGCACGAGGAGGACCCGGTGGCGTTCTCCTCGGAACTCGTCAACTGGCTGAAGGACCCCGAGCCCGACCGGTGAGACCGGCCCTCGAGCCGTCTTCACGGGCCCGGCCGGACTCCCCGCAGGCCGTTCATGAACGCCTGTTCCCACAGGTGGCCACTTGCCTGGCGCATAGGCCAATTGGGGGGCGCGGGGGAGGTTACCGACCTTGGGGCGGGGGCACACGTCGGGGTATGGGCTGGACGCACGACTACAGTGACGCAGCACGCAACCGCCGCTCGGCCGCCGGCCTGAGCTCCCACCAGAGGGGCGCCCCCCAGGTGCCGGGCACGGACCCGGACGCGGACCCCCGGCTGGGCATTCCGCGCATCCTGCGCCGCCGGGCCCGCTGGGTCTCGGCCCGTCTGCGTCATTCCCGTCCCTGAACCCGGGGACGTCCCTGCGTCACGGAGGGCCGCACAGCCCTCGCCCATGAGCGGGGGCGCGGTCGGTGACCCGGCTCTGCCTCGTGGCGCGGCGCGGCGTCAGAGCGCACAGCTGTCGCTGTCCACCTGCTGGTTGGCCGCGCGGCCCTGGACGATGTCCTCCTTGACCTCGTCCGCGGTGAGCGCATAGCCGGTGTTGGGGTCGTCGAGGGACTTCGCGAAGACCACGCCGTACACCTTGCCTTCGGGTGTGAGCAGCGGACCGCCGGAGTTGCCCTGGCGGACGGTCGCGTACAGCGAGTACACATCGCGGCGCACCGTGCCCCGGTGGTAGATGTCGGGGCCGTTGGCCGTGATGCGGCCGCGCACGCGTGCGGGGCGGACGTCGTAGGCGCCGTTCTCCGGGAAGCCGGCCACGATCGCGTCGTCACCGCTGGCGGCGTCCCCGGCGGTGAACCGCAGCACCGGCGCGTTCAGGTCCGGCACGTCCAGTACGGCGATGTCGCGCCGCCAGTCGTAGAGGACGACCTTGGCGTCGTACTTGCGGCCCTCGCCCCCTATCTGGACGGTGGGTTCGTCGACGCCGCCGACCACGTGCGCGTTGGTCATCACCCGGCGCTCGCCGAAGACGAAGCCGGTGCCTTCCAGGACCTTGCCGCAACTCTCGGCGGTGCCCATCACCTTGACGATGGACCGCTTGGCGCGCTGGGCGACGGCGCTGTTCGCGAGCGCGGGGTCGGGGGGCTGGACGTCGGTGATCTGCTCGTTGGCGAACGGGCTGAAGACCTGCGGGAAGCCGTTCTGCGCGAGGACCGAGGAGAAGTCCGCGAACCAGGTGTCCGCCTGGTTGGGCAGGGCCCGGGCCACGCCCTGCAGCACCTTGGAGTTGCGGACCTCCTTGCCGAGCGTCGGCAGCGTCGTCCCCGCGAGCGCGGAACCGATCAGCCAGGCGACCAGGAGCATCGCCACCACATTGACGAGGGCGCCGCCGGTGGCGTCCAGGGCGCGGGCCGGGGACCAGGTGATGTACCGGCGGAGTTTGTTGCCGAGGTGGGTGGTGAGGGCCTGGCCGACGGAGGCGCAGACGATCACGACGACCACCGCGACGACGGCGGCGGCCGTGCTGACCTCCGAGTTGTCGGTCATCCAGTCCCAGATGACCGGGAGGGTGTAGACGGCGACGAGGCCGCCGCCCAGGAAACCGATCACCGACAGGATGCCGACGACGAAGCCCTGGCGGAAGCCGACGATCGCGAACCAGACGGCGGCGACCAGCAACAGGATGTCCAGCACGTTCACCGCTTCAAGCCTCGCCTCGTCACTTCGCGATCACTACACGGCCCGGGGTGCGGTCCGCCGCGCGGCGACCGGGGGACACGACACTCCCCACGAGACGCGGCACGGCAGACACCCTGTCATGAGCGCCAGTCGAGCGGGACCTGCTTGCCCCGGTCCCAGGGGCGCTCCCAGCCGGAGTAGTGCAGCAGGCGGTCGATCACGCCTGCCGTGAAACCCCACACGAGTGCCGATTCGACCAGAAATGCCGGGCCCCGGTGGCCGCTGGGGTGGACGGTCGTGGCGCGATGGGCCGGATCCGTGAGATCCGCCACGGGGACGGTGAAGACGCGTGCCGTCTCGTTGGGATCGACGGCCCGGACCGGGCTCGGCTCGCGCCACCAGCCCAGAACGGGTGTCACGACGAAGCCGCTCACCGGGATGTACAGCCGGGGCAGCACACCGAAGAGCTGGACGCCGCGCGGATCGAGGCCGGTCTCCTCCTCGGCCTCGCGGAGGGCGGCGCGCAGCGGACCGTCGGTCTGCGGGTCGCCGTCCTCGGGGTCGAGGGCTCCGCCCGGGAAGGACGGCTGTCCGGCGTGCGACCTGAGGGAGCCGGCGCGCTCCATGAGCAGCAGCTCGGGACCTCGGTCGCCCTGGCCGAACAGGATGAGCACCGCCGACTGGCGGCCCGATCCGTTCTCCGGTGGCAGGAAGCGGCTCAGCTGGAGCGGCTGGACGGTCTCGGCGGCGCGGACGACCGGGTCCAGCCAGGAGGGCAGGCCGGTCTTGTCGAGGACGGGGTGTCCTGCGGCCTGCCCGGACGCCGTGTGGCGTCCCGTGTCCGTGTGCGTACCGCCGCTCGTCCGGCTCGCGCGTGTCATAGCCACCCCCGTCGTTCTTCCCGTGCCAACGCCCGGAGGCCGCCTGATCGTTCCGCTGTGGCCGAGAGTCCCTCGTGTGGGTGGCCGGGGGCTCGCCGGGTGCGGGGACCGGCCGCTCGGGATGCCCGGCCCGGGCGGGAAGGCGTGGGCCGGGTTCCCGGGCGGGAGGGCGTGGGCGCGGTTCCCGGGCGGGGTGGCGTGGGCGCGGTTCGCTCCGCGGGGAAGGTCATCCGGCGGCTCCCAGGGGCGGGGCCGGGATGCCGCCCGCGTCCAGATACGACTGCGGGGGCTTGAGGCGCTGGCCGGGGAAGCCGCCCTTCTCGTACTTGAGGAGCTTCCGGGCCTTCTCCGGGTCCGTCTCGCCCTCGCCGTACGCCGGGCAGAGCGGAGCGATGGGGCAGGCGCCGCAGGCCGGTTTGCGGGCGTGGCAGATCCGGCGGCCGTGGAAGATCACGTGGTGCGACAGCATCGTCCACTCGCTCTTCGGGAAGAGCGCCCCGACGGCCGCCTCGATCTTGTCCGGGTCGGTCTCCTCGGTCCAGCGCCAGCGCCGGACGAGCCGCTGGAAGTGCGTGTCCACGGTGATGCCGGGCCGGCCGAAGGCGTTGCCCAGCACGACGAAGGCGGTCTTGCGGCCGACGCCGGGCAGCTTGACCAGGTCCTCCAGGCGGCCGGGGACCTCGCCCCGGTGGTTCTCCACGAGAGCCTTCGACAGCCCCATCACCGACCTCGTCTTCGCCCGGAAGAACCCGCACGGCCGCAGGATCTGCTCGACCTCCTCCGGGTCGGCGGCGGCGAGGTCCTCGGGGGTGGGGTACTTCGCGAAGAGCGCCGGGGTCGTCTGGTTGACCCTCAGGTCGGTGGTCTGGGCGGACAGGACGGTGGCGACGATCAGCTGGAAGGGGTTCTCGAAGTCCAGTTCCGGGTGGGCGTACGGGTACACCGCGGCCAGCTCACGGTTGATGCGCCGGGCACGGCGGACCAGGGCGGTGCGGGACTCGGGCTTGGTGGTTCCGGGAGCTTTGGCGGGCTTCTGAGCAGTGGCTGCCTTCTTGGCGGGCGCCTTGGCGGAGGCCTTGGCGGGCGCCTTGGCGGAGGCCGGCTTCCCGGAGGCGGACTCCGCCGCCGGAGGCGCGTGCTCCGCCCCCGTCGGGGGCGCCGACTCGTTCGTCTTCTTCGCCGCCTTCTTCGCCGCCTTCTTCGCCGTCTTCCTCGCTCCCGAGGAGCCCTGTTCGCCCACAGCGGAATCGCGACGTACAACCACCCGTCCAGCCCCCTTGGCCTGTGCTCTCACCGGCGTTTTGGACACCCGGCCAGCCTAAAGCCCGGCACCGACATCCGCCCCGGCCCCTGAGGATCGGCCCCCAATTGGACCCCTGACGCTTACCTCGGGACATGTGTGCGGCATCCTTGTGACAGATCACACTGTTTGGACCGTCCGGCTAAACGGGGAACACGGTCCCCTGGTACTACGGGGAGCAAGATCCCCTGAGCAGGTCGACAAGGAGAGAACTCGTGGACGACGTTCTGCGGCGCGCCCCGCTCTTCGCGGCGCTCGATGACGAGCAGGCCGCGGAGCTCCGCGCCTCCATGAGTGAGGTGACCCTCGCTCGCGGTGACGCTCTCTTCCACGAGGGCGACCCCGGGGACCGCCTCTACGTGGTCACCGAAGGCAAGGTGAAGCTGCACCGGGCGTCGCCCGACGGCCGCGAGAACATGCTCGCCGTGCTCGGCCCCGGTGAGCTGATCGGCGAGCTGTCGCTGTTCGACCCGGGTCCGCGGACGGCCACGGCCACCGCGCTCACCGAGGTCAAGCTCCTCGGCCTCGGCCATGGTGACCTCCAGCCGTGGCTGAACGCACGGCCCGAGGTGGCGGCCGCGTTGCTGCGGGCCGTCGCGCGAAGGCTGCGCAAGACCAACGACCAGATGTCCGACCTGGTGTTCTCGGACGTCCCCGGCCGTGTCGCGCGTGCGCTGCTGGACCTCTCCAGGCGGTTCGGTGTGCAGTCCGAGGAAGGCATCCACGTGGTGCACGACCTCACGCAGGAGGAGCTGGCGCAGCTCGTCGGAGCGTCCCGGGAGACCGTCAACAAGGCGCTCGCCGATTTCGCACAGCGCGGATGGCTGCGGCTGGAGGCACGCGCGGTAATCCTGCTGGACGTGGAGCGACTGGCGAAGCGGTCGCGCTGAGCGGGCGGGTCTCGGGCGAACAGTCGTTCGCCGGTGGCATCCGCCGGTAGCCCTGAGCGGTTCGAGTACGTCGATGGGGTCCGTCCCGTGCGCGGGGGCGGGCCCCAGCACTTTGCCGCCCTCGGATGATCCTCGCCCTGCCTCCCCTGCCTTCCCTGCCTCGCCCTCTGCCGGTCCTCTGCTTTGCCCCGCTGTCCTGTCCGCCTCCTGCGGGCAAGCCGTCCCCTCACCGCTCCCCCTCACCCGCCCCGCCCCGCCCCGCCCCGCCCCGCCCCCAAACGACCTGCCCCTCCCCGCGCCCGGAGGCACAGTGGTCGTATGGCTGCGACAGGGGCCCGGAGAGGGCTGGACGCACGGGGATACATCGAGCGGGAGGGGGCGCTGGGGCGCGTCGCGGAGGGGTTCCGGGGGGTGGTGGCCGCGGCTCGGGACAGGGTGCTGGAGGTGTTCGGGCCGCGGCTGCACAGCGCGTACCTCTACGGATCGATCCCCCGCGGCACCGCCCGTCCGGGCCGCAGCGACTTCGATCTGCTGGTGGTGCTGCGCGACGAGCCCACCGACGCGGACCGTGCGGCGGCCAGGGCGATGGACGAGGCGCTGGACCGGGAGTTCCCGCAGATCGACGGCGCCGGAACGCTGCTCGTCAGCCGGGCGCAAGTCCTCAGTGAACCGGAGCGCTACGACCTCGGATGGTTCGTGGCCTGCCTGTGCACCCCGTTGCTGGGCCAGGACCTCGCCGAGGACCTGCCCCGCTACCGGCCCGACTCCCGCCTCGCCCGCGAGACCAACGGCGACCTCGCGCGGCTGCTGCCCCGCTGGCGTGAACGTGTCGCCTGCGCGTCCTCACCGGAGGACCGGCGTTCCCTCGTGCGCTCCTGCTCCCGCCGCCTCGTCCGTACCGGGTTCACGCTCGTCATGCCCCGCTGGAACGGCTGGACCAGTGACCTCCACGAGATGGCCGAGGCGTTCGCCGAGTACTACCCCGAGCGGGCCGGCCGGATGCGGGCGGCGGCGGTCGCCGCGGGCGACCCGGATGCCGACCCCGAGGGCCATGAAGCCCTCCTGCGGTCCTACGTCGACGACCTCGGGCCCTGGCTGGCCGAGGAGTACGCGCGCGAGCACGGCGTCAAGGCGCCGCGTCCGGGGGATGAGTGACGATCGCCGCCCGCCGCACGGCGCAGTCGGCCTCCCAGGCGCTCAGCGGGCTTCGCCGGCCCTCCGGGGGCCCGGGAGCCCGGCCAGGCCCCATCGGGCCTCAGCGGCGCCCTGGAGGCCCTTGACGCCTCGCGTGGCCATCCGCGCCCCGTGGGCCTCAGATCAGGCCATGATCCGTCAGGTACTCCATCTGGGCGCGTACCGAGAGTTCCGCGGCCGGCCAGAGCGAGCGGTCGACGTCGGCGTAGACGTGGGCGACGACCTCGCCGGGGGTGCCGTGGCCGTTCTCGACCGCCGTCTCGACCTGGGCGAGTCGGTGGGCGCGATGCGCCAGGTAGTACTCGACCACGCCCTGGGCGTCGTCGAGTACCGGACCGTGGCCGGGGAGGACGGTGTGGACGCCGTCGTCCACGGTGAGGGACCTCAGGCGCCTGAGTGAGTCGAGGTAGTCGCCGAGGCGGCCGTCGGGGTGGGCCACGACCGTCGTACCGCGTCCGAGGACGGTGTCGCCCGTCAGGACGGCCCGGTCGGCGGGGAGGTGGAAGCACAGGGAGTCGGAGGTGTGCCCGGGGGTGGGGACGACGCGGAGTTCCAGGCCGCCGACGCTCACCACGTCGCCCGCGCCGAGCCCCTCGTCGCCGAGCCGCAGGGCGGGGTCGAGAGCCCGGACGTTCGTCCGCGTCAGCTCGGCGAACGCGGCGGCTCCCTCCGCGTGGTCGGGATGGCCGTGTGTCAGCAGGGTCAGCGCGATCCGTTTGCCGGCCCTCTCCGCCGTCTCGACGACGTTGCGCAGGTGGCCGTCGTCCAGGGGGCCGGGGTCGATCACGACCGCCAGTTCGGAGTCGGGCTCGGCGACGATCCAGGTGTTGGTGCCGTCGAGGGTCATCGCCGACGCGTTCGGCGCGAGGACGTTCACCGCGCGCGTGGTGGCGGGGCCCGAGAGGACCCCGCCCCTCGGCTGTCCGGGGAGAGCTGCTGCGTCGGTCATGCGGGGCCTCCCCCGGACGGTATGCGCTTGGTGAACTCGTCGTGGCCGGGCCAGGAGAGGATCACTTCGTCGTTCTCCAGGCGGGCCCGGGCGAGTACGGGGGTCAGATCGCGGCCGGGGGCCGCGGCGAGCGCCCCGGCGGCCGTGTCGTACGCCGTGAGCTGGCGCAGGGTCGCGATGGTGGGCGGCATCATCAGCAGCTCGCCCTTGTCGTAGCCCTCGGCGGCGTCGCGGGGGCGGATCCACACGGTGCGGTCGGCCTCCGTGGAGGCGTTGCGGGTGCGCTGGCCCTGCGGGAGGGCCGCCACGAAGAACCAGGTGTCGTAGCGGCGGGACTCGAACTCGGGGGTGATCCAGCGGGTCCAGGCGCCGAGCAGGTCCGAGCGCAGGACCAGGCCCCGGCGGTCCAGGAAGTCCGCGAAGGACATGTCCCTGGCGGCCACGGCGGCGCGGTCCGCCTCCCAGTCGTCGCCGGTGGTGTCCCCGACCACCGTGTCGGGGGTGGGACCGGCGAGCAGGACACCCGCCTCCTCGTACGTCTCGCGGACGGCCGCGCAGACGATCGCCTGGGCGTCGGCCTCGTCCACACCGAGCCTGGAGGCCCACCACGCGCGCGTGGGGCCCGCCCAGCCGATCCGGTGGTCGTCGTCGCGGGGGTCGACTCCGCCCCCGGGATACGCGTACGCGCCTCCGGCGAAGGCCATGGAGGCGCGTCTGCGCAGCATGTGCACGACCGGGGTGTCGGCCGTGTCCTTGAGCAGCATGACGGTGGCGGCCCGCCTGGGGGTCACCGGTGTCAGCGTGCCGGCCGCCAGCCGGCGGATGCGGTCCGGCCACTCGGGTGGATACCACTGCCCGTTTGCCATGGGCGGAGGCTAACCCGTGACGGCCGGATGTTCGAGTGAGCCTCCGCGATCTTGCTGAACTGCCGCAGGGGAGCCCGGGGCGGTCACGGCGACGTGAGCTCCACCTGGATCTCCACCTCGACCGGCGCGTCCAGCGGCAGCACGGCCACACCGACCGCGCTGCGCGCGTGCACGCCCTTGTCGCCGAGGACGGCGCCGAGGAGTTCGCTCGCGCCGTTCAGCACGGCGGGCTGGCCGGTGAAGTCCGCGGCCGAGGCGACGAAGCCGACGACCTTCACGACGCGGGCCACACGGTCCAGGTCTCCCGCGACCGACTTCACGGCGGCGAGGGCGTTCAGGGCGCAGGTGCGGGCGAGGTCCTTGGCCTCCTCGGGCGTGACCTCGGCGCCGACCTTGCCGGTGACGGGCAGCTTGCCGTCCACCATGGGGAGCTGGCCGGCGGTGTACACGTACACCCCGGACTGCACGGCCGGCTGGTACGCGGCGAGCGGCGGGACCACCTCGGGCAGGGTCAGCCCGAGTTCCGCGAGCTTGGCCTCGACGGCGCTCACGCCGACTTCTCGCGCTTCAGGTAGGCGACGAGCTGCTCGGGGTTGTTCGGCCCGGGGACGACCTGGACGAGCTCCCAGCCGTCCTCGCCCCAGGTGTCCAGGATCTGCTTCGTGGCGTGGACGAGCAGCGGCACGGTCGCGTATTCCCACTTCTTGGTCATGCGGCCGACTTTAGCCGCTGGCCGGCACCGGTTCCGCCGCTGCCCCGGGCAGGGCCGGACGGCCGTGCGGGGCCGAGTTGTCCACAGCCTCCCGCGTGCGCCGCGCGCGGACTGGTTAGTCTCGAATACGTGAGCAGGCTCCAGGTCGTCAGCGGCAAGGGCGGGACCGGAAAGACCACGGTCGCCGCCGCACTCGCGCTCGCCCTCGCGACCGAGGGGAAGCGCACCCTCCTGGTCGAGGTCGAGGGCAGACAGGGCATCGCACAGCTCTTCGAGACGGAGGCCCTTCCGTACGAGGAGCGGAAGATCGCGGTGGCCCCCGGGGGCGGGGAGGTGTACGCCCTGGCCATCGACCCCGAACTGGCCCTTCTGGACTACCTCCAGATGTTCTACAAGCTCGGCGGTGCCGGCCGCGCCCTGAAGAAGCTCGGCGCCATCGACTTCGCCACCACCATCGCGCCCGGTCTCAGGGACGTCCTCCTGACCGGCAAGGCGTGCGAGGCGGTGCGCCGCCGGGAGAAGAGCGGGCGTTACACCTACGACTACGTGGTGATGGACGCCCCGCCCACCGGCCGCATCACCCGCTTCCTGAATGTGAACGACGAGGTGGCGGGGCTCGCGAAGATCGGCCCGATACACAATCAGGCCCAGGCGGTCATGCGGGTGCTGAAGTCGCCGGAGACGGCGGTGCACCTGGTGACGCTGCTGGAGGAGATGCCCGTCCAGGAGACGGCCGACGGGATCGCCGAACTGCGCGCGGCGAAGCTGCCGGTGGGGCGGGTCATCGTCAACATGGTGCGGCCCGAGCTGCTGGGCTTCGAGGAGCTGGAGCTGGCGCGCGCGGTGCCGCGTACGGCCGTCGCCAAGTCCCTGTCCACGGCCGGCCTCGGCGGCGCGCGGCGCGGCGGCAACGCCGAGCGTCTGGTGGTGCCGCTGCTCACGCAGGCCGAGGAGTACGCCGAGCGGTACACCCTGGAGCACGAGCAGCGGGGTGTCCTCGGCGAGCTGGGCCTGCCGCTGCACGAACTGCCGCTGCTCGCCGAGGGAATGGACCTGGCGGGACTGTACGAACTGGCCACGGAACTGCGTCAGCAAGGGATCTCATGACTTCGGACCCGGCCGCCGCCCCGCACGACTCGGCCCACGGCCCTGACGGACACCGCGCGATCAACTCGATCCGCCCCCTCGCGGTCGACCCGCTGCTCGACGACCCGGAGACCCGCATCGTGGTGTGCTGCGGCGCGGGCGGCGTCGGCAAGACGACCACGGCGGCGGCCCTGGGTCTGCGGGCCGCGGAGCGCGGCCGGAAGGTGGTCGTGCTGACCATCGACCCGGCCCGGCGGCTCGCCCAGTCCATGGGCATCGACTCGCTGGACAACACCCCGCGCCGGGTGAAGGGCATCGAGGGCGAGGGCGAGCTGCACGCCATGATGCTCGACATGAAGCGCACGTTCGACGAGATCGTCGAGGCGCACGCGGACCCCGAGCGGGCGTCGGCGATCCTGGGCAACCCCTTCTACCAGTCGCTCTCGGCGGGCTTCGCCGGCACGCAGGAGTACATGGCGATGGAGAAGCTGGGCCAGCTGCGGTCCCGGGACGAGTGGGACCTGATCATCGTCGACACCCCGCCGTCACGTTCGGCGCTGGACTTCCTGGACGCCCCGAAGCGGCTCGGCTCGTTCCTGGACGGCAAGCTGATCCGGGTGCTGCTGGCGCCGGCGAAGGTCGGCGGGCGGGCCGGGATGAAGTTCCTGAACGTCGGCATGTCGATGATGACGGGCGCCCTGGGCAAGCTGCTCGGCGGTCAACTACTCAAGGACGTACAGACGTTCGTGGCCGCGATGGATTCCATGTTCGGCGGTTTCCGAACCCGCGCGGACGCCACGTTCAAGTTGCTGCAGGCGCCGGGCACGGCGTTCCTGGTGGTGGCCGCTCCGGAGCGGGACGCCCTGCGGGAGGCCGCGTACTTCGTCGAGCGGCTGGCGGCCGAGAACATGCCGCTGGCCGGTCTGGTGCTCAACCGTGTCCACGGCAGCGGCGCGGCCCAGCTGTCCGCCGAGCGCGCGCTCGCCGCCGCGGAAAATCTTGACGAGCCCCGCATTGTGGATCAGATGGACGGGAAAGCAGTTCGTAACTCTCCCGAAACGTCCGGCAGTTCAGAATCTCCCGCAACCACCGGCGCCCAGGACGGCTCCCCCGCCCCGGACCGCGCCGTCGAGCGGCTCACCGCAGGTCTGCTCAGGCTGCATGCCGAGCGCATGCGGCTGCTCTCCCGCGAGCAGCGCACACGTGACCGATTCACCGCGCTGCATCCCGAGGTGGCCGTGGCCGAAGTGGCCGCGCTGCCCGGCGATGTCCACGACCTGGTCGGCCTCAGGGACATCGGGGACCGGCTCGCGACCGTACGGCCGGAGCTGCCCACCTCGGACGACTGACCGACGGACGAGACGACTGACCGGCGAACGATCAGCGTCCCGACGACTGAACCCGACGGCTGAACGATGTCTCGGGGCACCCGAGAGTCGGCACACCTGCCCGACGCGCCGACACCTCAAGGGCGCCCTGGACCGGACATGACCCCCACGGGGTCTCGTCCTCAGCTCACTGCCGCGTAGTTCTCGTACATCTCGTCGTCGTCGAGCGGCAGAATGCCCGCGCCACGCTCGTACTCCGTACGCGCGGTCTCCAGCAGCCGGCGCCACGAGGTGACAGTCGGTCGCCTGCGCAGCAGTGCGCGGCGCTCGCGCTCCGTCATTCCTCCCCACACGCCGAATTCGACGCGATTGTCCAGCGCATCCGCCAAACACTCCGTACGCACCGGACATCCGGTGCACACCGCTTTGGCCCTGTTCTGCGCTGCTCCTTGAACGAACAGTTCATCCGGATCGGTAGTGCGGCAGGCAGCCTGCGCACTCCAGTCGGTTACCCAGCCCATACCGGCGCCGTCCTCTCCCGAATCGAGGCTCCCCCACGGCGGCAGCGGCATATTCACCGCCGCCAGTTGAGGACGTTACGGAAGGAGGGCACAGCGCAACACCCCCTTCGGGCCCAATCTTGAATGGCCCGAACGGACTATGCGTAAGCGGCAGATCACCCGCGGGAGTGACCCGAGGGCATACGTGACTATCCCGACAGATCGGGATAGTTGACATGCGTCACAACGGACACCGAATGACACACAAGGCGAATTCGGACACAGCCCGCGAAAAAAATCGGAAGAACGTCGGAACGATTCGGGCTCGCCGGACGTACTTGATACAAGGGCCAACGGTTGTGACAGTTGAGAGCAGCTTAGGCCAAGGCCTATACGTGTGTCCGGCGAATGAGAACGTAGGCTGCCTCCATGCCAAACAAGCGCTCGGGCGGTGGTCTGTCTCTCACGCAGCAGGCCGCCAAGTTCCTCGGTGTCAGTGTGCTCGCGGGCGCCGTCATGGCGGGTATCGCGCTGCCCGCGGTCGGTGTCCTGGGGCTGGCCGCCAAGGGGTCGGTCGAGGGATTCGACGAGCTCCCGGCCAACCTCAAGCAGCCGCCGCTGAGCCAGCGCACCACGATCCTGGACAGCAGGGGCGACCAGATCGCCAGCGTCTACTCCCGGGACCGTACGGTGGTCGATCTCAAGAAGATCTCGCCGTACATGCAGCAGGCGATCGTCGCCATCGAGGACGCGCGTTTCTACCAGCACGGCGCGATCGACCTGAAGGGCGTGCTGCGCGCGCTCAACCGGAACGCGCAGGACGGCGGCGTCACCCAGGGCGCGTCCACGCTGACGCAGCAGCTGGTGAAGAACGTGGCGGTGGAGGAGGCCGGTGACGACCCGACGAAGGTCGCCCAGGCCACCCAGCAGACCCTCGGCCGCAAGATCCGCGAGCTGAAGTACGCGATCCAGATCGAGGAAGAGCTCGGCAAGAAGAAGATCCTCGAGAACTACCTGAACATCACCTTCTTCGGTCAGCAGGCCTACGGCGTCGAGGCGGCCTCCCGTCGCTACTTCTCGAAGTCCGCCAAGGACCTGGACGTGGAGGAGGCGGCGCTCCTCGCCGGCATCGTGCAGTCACCCAGCCGCTACGACCCGGTGAACGACCCGCAGGAGGCCACCAAGCGGCGCAACGTCGTGCTGCAGCGCATGGCCGATGTGGGCGACATCTCGCAGTCGGAGGCCGACAAGGCCAAGAAGAAGCCGCTCGGCCTGGACGTCAGCAAGCCGAAGAACGGCTGCATCACGGCCGTCAAGGGCGCGGGCTTCTTCTGCGACTACGTCCGGGAGGTCTTCCTGAACGACCCGGTCTTCGGCAAGACGAAGGAGGACCGGGCCAAGACCTGGAACCAGGGCGGCCTCACGATCCGGACGACGATGGACCCGAAGGCCCAGAAGTCCGTCCAGCGGTCCATCAAGGACCACGTCTACCAGAAGGACGACGTGGCGACCGCAGCCACCATCGTGGAGCCCGGCACCGGCAAGATCCTCGCGATGGGCCAGTCCCGGCCGTACGGCATGGACGTCAAGCGGAACGAGACGACGATCAACCTCTCGGTCGACAAGAGCATGGGCGGCGGCGCGGGCTACCAGCCCGGTTCGACGTTCAAGCCGATCGTGGCCGCGGCGGCGCTGGAGGGCGGCATGTCCCCCGGCAAGTCGTACTCCGCCCCGTACAAGATGGAGTACCCGAGCCCGATCTCGGTGTGCGGCGGCAAGAACTGGGTGAACACCGACGGCACGACGCTCACCAACGAGAACGAGTCCGAGGTCGGCCCGTACTCGCTGCGGAAGGCGACCGCGCTCTCGGTCAACACCTACTTCGTCCAGATGATCGCGGACATCGGCATCTGCCCGGTGACGGAGATGGCCGGGAAGATGGGCGTCGACCGGGCCGACGGCGCGAAGATCGGCCAGAACCCGTCGATCGCGCTGGGCACCCAGGAGATGTCTCCGCTGACCATGGCCAACGCGTACGCGACCTTCGCCGCGCGCGGCATGTACTGCACGCCGATCGCCATCGAGTCCATCACCCAGCGGGTCGGCGACAAGTCGAAGTCGCTCGAGGTCCCGAAGTCGACGTGCTCGCGGGCGATGTCGGAGAACACCGCCGACACCATCAACACCCTGCTGCAGGGTGTGGTCGAGGACGGCACGGGTACGGAGGCGGGTCTCGGCCCGAGCCGCCCGAGCGCCGGCAAGACCGGTACGACGGACTTCCGTTACGCGGCCTGGTTCGTGGGCTACACCCCGAACATGGCCGGCGCGGTCTGGGTCGGCGACCCGGCCCACAAGCGCCGCATGGTGAACATCACCATCGGCGGCACCACCTGGGGCAAGGTCTTCGGTGGCAAGGTCCCGGGCCCGATCTGGCGCGACATGATGTCCGGCGCGCTGGCCGGCGAGCCCGCCCCCGGCTTCACCACGGTTCCCCTTCCCGAGGACCGGCCGCGCGAGCGCGAGGACGACGACAACGGAAACGGCGACGGGAACGGTAACGGCAGGGGGAACGGCAACGGGGGCGACGACGGGTTCATCGGCGGCACCGACGGCGGTACGTTCCCGACACCCGAGTTCACCATCCCCGAGGGCTGGATCCAGGGCCAGACCAACGGCGGGAACAGGGGCAACGGGAACGGCGGAGGCTGGGGCGGCTGACCGCCGGCCCGACGGGGCCGAGCACATATGGGTATAGGGGTACGGCGGTGGGGCGCCCTCTTCATGGGAAGGGGCGCCCCACCGCCGTGTGGTTCCCGGACCTGCGAGGCCGCGCCCGGCGGCCCGGCGGCCCGGCCGATCAGCGGCCGCGAGCCGGTGGCCCAGCGACAGGGCCGGTCTACGGCTCGGCCGGTCGGCGGCCCGGCCGGTCGGCAGTTCAGCCGGTCGGCGGCTCGAAGCTCGGCCGGTCGGCGGCTCGGCAGCTCGGCCGGTCGGCGGCTCGGCGGCTCGGCCGGTCGGGGCTCAACCCGCCGCGAGCTGCTGCTTGACGATCGCGGCGACGCGGCCGCCCTCGGCGAGACCGGCCACCTTAGGGTTGACGATCTTCATGACCTGGCCCATGGCGCGCGGGCCCTCGGCTCCGGCCGCCTTGGCCTCCTCGACGGCCTGGACGACGATCTGCTTCAGCTCCTCGTCGGAGAGCTGCTTCGGCAGGTACTCGGCGAGGATCTCGCCCTCGGCCTTCTCCCGCTCGGCAGACTCGGCCCGACCACCCTGGGCGAAGGCGTCCGCGGCCTCGCGGCGCTTCTTGGCCTCCTTGGTGATCACCTTGAGGACCTCGTCGTCGGAGAGCTCGCGCTTCTCCTTGCCCGCGACCTCCTCCTTGGTGATCGCGGCGAGCGTCAGCCGGAGCGTCGAGGAGCGGAGCTCGTCGCGCTCCTTGATCGCGGCGTTGAGGTCTTCCTGCAGCTTCGACTTGAGCGTGGTCATGGCGTCGATTGTCGCAGGTGTGGTGCGGGAGGCGCGCCTTCATTTCGCCGGCGGGCGCGGAGCGGGGCGGCTCGGGAGGGCGGAACCGGAGTCGGTTGTCCACAGGGCGAGTTGGCGATCGGCGGTGGTGGAACACGGTTGTCCACAGGCTGCACGACTCCTCGTCGGGGTCTGACACGATGGACGTATGCGAGCGCGTTACGGAGTACCTCTGGGGATCGCGGCGGCCGGTGCCGCCGGTGTGTTGTACGCGGCGGGTTTCGAGGCCCGCTCGTTCCGGCTGCGGCGGGTGACGGTGCCGGTGCTGCCACCGGGCATGCGGCCGCTGCGCATCCTCCAGGTCTCCGACATCCACATGGTGAGCGGACAGCGCAAGAAGCAGCGCTGGCTGCGTTCCCTGGCCGGGCTGCGTCCCGACTTCGTGCTCAACACCGGGGACAACCTGTCGGACACCGAGGGCGTCCCGGAGGTGCTGGACGCGCTGGGCCCGCTGATGGAGTTCCCGGGGGCGTATGTCTTCGGGTCGAACGACTACTACGGCCCGAAGCTGCGCAACCCAGCGCGGTACCTGATGGAGAAGGTGCAGGGCCGCCACGGCCTGAACGGCAACAAGCCGGTGGTCGGCGCGATCCACAACCCGTGGGAGGACCTGCGCGACGGCTTCGACGGCGCCGGCTGGCTGAACCTCACGAACACGCGCGGCACACTGAAGATCGAGGGCATGTCGGTGGAGCTCACCGGCCTGGACGACCCGCACATCAAGCGGGACCGCTACGACCGGGTCGCCGGCGGGCCCTCCGAGTCGGCCGACCTCTCCCTCGGGGTGGTCCACGCGCCGTACCTGCGCTCCCTCGACGCGTTCACCGCCGACGGCTACCCCCTGATCCTGGCCGGCCACACCCACGGCGGCCAGCTCTGCATCCCCTTCTACGGCGCGCTCGTCACCAACTGCGACCTCGACACCGACCGCGTGAAGGGCCTCTCCACGCACACGGTCGGGGACCAGACGGCCTACCTGCACGTCTCGGCCGGCTGCGGCACCAACCGCTACACCCCGGTCCGCTTCGCCTGCCCGCCGGAGGCGTCCCTGCTGACGCTGGTGGAGCGGGACCGCTAGGGGCTACCGACCGGACAGGCCGAGCCGAGCGTCCCAACCGGCGGTGATCGCGCGGCCGAGCGGGACACCCGCTCGGCGACCACCCGTACGGATCGCCCGAATCGCCCGGTATATCGGCGCGGCCTAGCGTGGCCGCATGACCGCACCGATACCCAGGGACATCCCAGACCTGCCCGCGATCCCGGGCATCCCCGCACCGGTGACGTCCGTCGCGCCCGCGGCGGCGGTGGTGGCACCGACTCGGCGCCCTTTGACGGCGGCGTTCCGCGCCCTGGTGGCACTGGCAGCGGCCGCGGCCGTCGTGGTCGAGACGACCACCGGCAGCCCCCTGCGCGCCCTCAGTCACTTCTCGGTCCAGGTCACGGTGCTGGTGGCGCTGGTCTTCGCCGCGGAGTCCCGCCGCGCCTGGACGGCACGCCGCCCACTGCCACCGCTGGTGACGGGCGGCACGGTCCTGTACGCCATGACCGCGGCTCTGGTCTACCACCTCGTACTGACGAGGGACGCGACCGCCTTCTCGATGACGGTGACGCCGACGGGGGCACCGGTCGCCCCGACGGGCTGGCACGCGGTGACGAACCTGGCGTTCCACACGGTGATCCCCGCAGCGGTGGTGGCGGACTGGATCTTCCTGACCCGCCCGGCGCCCCTGCGGCTGAGCGAGGCCATGATCTGGACGCTCTACCCGATGGCGTTCCTGACGTTCACACTGAGCCGCGCGGCCCTGCTGACCCCCGACTGGCCGGCGCCGTACCTCTATCCGTTCCTGGACGTCGGACGCCACGGCTACAAGAGCGTCCTCGGCAACGCCCTGCTCCTGGGCCTGGCCCTCTACGCCCTCGCACTCCTCCTGGTCGCCGTCGACCACCTCCGCCCGGACGCGGTCCGCCCCCGCCGGGGCCGCCCCGCCCGCCATGACCGCCGCCCCGAAAACCGGATTTCGTCTCCAGCCCCCGGTGGGCTAAAGTAAACGACGTCGCCGCGACGAGCAGCGACAATCGGGGTGTAGCGCAGCTTGGCAGCGCGCTTCGTTCGGGACGAAGAGGTCGTGGGTTCAAATCCCGCCACCCCGACAGAGAAGTACCAGGTCAGGGGCCTGATCCAGCGAGTGGATCAGGCCCCTGAGTGGTTTCTGCAGCCCTCTTGGGAGCCATTAGAAGGGAAGCCCCATCAGCACTACCGCCTCCTGCAAGCGAGGGGAACGCGTCAGGGGGACCGTTCACCTGACGCCCCCTTAGGGTTGCGCGTAATATCACCCAGCGTAGCCAGGGGGATAGGGGCGGGATGAGCAACTTCAACGAAGTGGCGAACGTACGGGCCGCCGAGGCCCAGGTGCTCGCCGAGTCGAAGAGGACTCTCGGCGCCGTCTACCTGGCCGGCTACGTCGTGGAGTGTCGGCTCAAGCACTTCTTACATCTGAAGGGCATCCCCTTCCCCCGCAGCGGCCGTGAGGGGCACAACCTCCGCGGCCTATGGCAGAGTGCCGGGTTCACCAAGCCCTATGGCCACGCTTCGCTGTTCATTGATCACTGGGACACGGAACTCCGGTACAAGGTCACTCTTCCTTCGGGTGTCGACGCCGACGACCTGCTCCGCGGAGGCCAGCAGCTGGCAGGCTGGGTGGCGACACGCGTCAGACAGGCAGGCTCCCGAGGCTGGAGCCGTGGAAGGGGACAGCGGTGAACGAGAGGCCGGAGGCCATGTCAGAGGACGATGTGACCCAGGCCGTCGTAAAGGCCGTCCAGGCCGCACTTCCCGGCTCCGACATCAGCGTCGTTCCGGACGCCGGGGGCTTCGTCGTGCGTGTTGTCTCCGAACATTTTGCCTCGCTCCCGGAGGCGGACCGCCTCAGCCGATTCCGAGAGCACGTGCCTCCCCGGATCGCCGGCCAAGTCCATACCTGGGAGTTGCTCACGGAGTCCGAAGCTCCCTGGTACGGCGATCTGACGACGGCAGCCGCTCCTCCTCCCGCCTGGTCCACCGCGCTCGACCGCATCGGGAACGAGGAGGCCAGGCCGACACAGATCACGTTCGCCAGCGACCTCGACCAGGACCTCGATTCCGCCCCGGTTGTGACCTTCTACAGTCTCAAGGGTGGTGTCGGGCGCAGCACTGCTCTGGCGGCTGTAGCCCACCGTCTCACCTCTGAGCACGGTCTGAAGGTGCTCTGCATCGACATGGACCTCGAAGCGCCCGGCCTCGACACCCTCTTCGGCATCTCGCAGGAGAGGCAGTCCGACCTCGGCGTGGTCACGGCTCTTCTCGCCTACGAGTTCGGCGAGGACCCTTCGGTCCTGGACCACGTTGTCCCGGTCGACGACAACGGCCGCTTGTTCTGTATGCCCGCCGGCCGGATTGACAGCGCGTACGCCGCCCGGCTCCGCTCCCTGGAGCCGGAGATCTGGTATCGCGAACGCGTCAACGCGCTTCACCGGCTCATCGACGACGCCCGGCAGTCCACGCTCCGCCCGGACGTGGTACTGATCGACTCGCGCACCGGTGTCAGCCCCGTAGCGGCACCACTTCTCTTCGATGTCTCCGACATGGCCGTGGTCTGCTTCCATCCCCACAGCCAGGCCCGGAACGGCACCGAACTGCTGACGGGCGCACTGCTCAGCTCGACCACGCGTCGTCAGACGCCCCTCCCCTTGACGCCCGAGCCCCGTTTCGTGGTGTCCCCGATGCCCCCGGGCCAGAGCGCCCCCCGGCTCGCAGACCGGGCAAAGTCCTGGATCGACAAGTGGCTGGAGCCCTTCAACGAAGCCCGGCAGGGCGCTCCCGTGCTGACCGCGGAAGAGATCACTCACGTCGTCCCCTACAACGCCGAGGTCTCGTTCTCGGACACCGTCAGCTCGGACAGCGTCCGCCTCGCTCCCTATGCCCGCATCGCCGACTGGATCCTGCAGATCGTCCCGGAGCCCGCCCAGAAGCGCAGCTTGCAGAGCCAGACCTCGGAGAGCAAGGCCACTGCTCTGGCACAGCTGTCCTTCTCCACCGGAACGGCCGAGGAGTTGGACAGCGAGCAGTTCCTTCAGGACTACGTCGTCACCCGTCAGGTGAGCGAGACGGCCGACCCCGATACTCCCCTCATCCTGGGCCGGAAGGGCACAGGCAAGACTGCGCTGTTCCGGTGGCTGGCCGCGGGCGAGTTGCCGGGCTGGACTCCCGTCGCCGTCACGACCCCCAGCTTCCGTGATCGCCCGGACTGGTCCTTCGGCCCGGACAACTACGACGCCATCGACCGGCACCTCGCCACGAGCGGCCAGGACTGGGGCACCTTTTGGCAGATCCTGATTGCCTTGGCCGTGTATCGCACCGAAGACGCGACGCACGACGCCGGAGCACCTCATCCCGCGATGCGGGATCTCGAACCGGGAGACTTCGCCGCCACCCACGCGGTCCTCGAAGTCCTGCAGGACCCGTTGGGAGCCCTCCGGTGTGTCGACTGGCTACGCAAGGTCGATGCCAACGGAGAGAATCAGCTTCTCCTGTTGTTCGACGGACTCGACACCGCGTTCGGCAACACACCCGTCCAGCGCAGGCGCCGATCCCATGCCATCGCCGGCCTCCTGGCCAAACAGGCCGACCTCGCACCCAAGTTCAGCAGAATCCGCCTCAAGATCTTCGTGCGCCAGGACATCTGGAGCAGCCTCCGCTTCGAGAACAAGAGCCACTTCTACGGTCTCTCCCGTAGGCTCCAGTGGGAGGATCAGCGCGAGTATTTCAAGGTCGTCCTCAAGCGCGCTGTCCACGCGGTCGCCTTCCGGGACATCCTCCGCACCGCCGACAAGTCCCTCGTGGAGACCGACGTCGCCTCTTGGACCCCCGAGCAGGTCGACATGGCCTGGAGTTCACTCGTCGGCGAGCGTATGCGAGGCGAACGCACCGCGTTCACCTCCAACTGGGTCTGGAACCGCCTCGCCGACGGCAACGGCGACCATTCCCCCCGGTCCTTGCTGCAGTTGTTCGCTGCCGCGCTGGACTGGGAGCGGGAGGAGGAGAAGCGCAGCGCCTACGACCGCTCGGTCCTGCGCCCTCGCAGCCTCGCCCTCAGCCTGGAGAGGGTGAGCGAACCTGCCCTGTCGGCCCTGTTGGACGAGGAGTTCCAGGAACTCCGAGCGGTAGCCGACGCCCTCAAGGACTACGGCCGCACTCCCATCGGCGAGGAAGCTCTGCGCGACGCCCTCGGTGAGACACCCGAAGACCTGATCACCCTGGCTAGGGAAGCCGGCCTCCTCACGCTCAACGAGAGCGACGACGACGCCCGGTCGTTCCGCGTCCCCGATCTCTACCGCTGGGCGCTCAGCGTCACGCGAAGGGGTCCGATGTAGGACATCACAGGGGCACAACGGAAGGGCTGAGCAACCAGGGGGCTACTGGGCATGGGCTTCACGCCCGATTGTCACGCCGCCACTCAAGGACCCGTCGCTCAGCCACCATGGTGATACGCAGCACGCCGAGCACCAGCGAGTACCGGGGTTGTCGGTACCTTGCCAAGCGGTGTCCTGTGGCATGGGGCGCAGAGCCGGGCCCCTTCCCGACCCGCGGATCTCAGGTCCCGAACGGTAAGCAGGTCCCCAACCAGCGGAAGGGCAGCGGCTCATGGCGCTCCTGGTCGAGTACAGCTGCAAGGCCAAACCGGCTCGCAGGGTGGTGGAGGTGTACGACGCCGACGCCTTTCTGAGCGACGACGAGGCGATGGCTGCCGCCCACCGGCAGGTGGTGGCAGGCAACGGCTACCACCTGTACATCCTCAGTCTTCAACCGGACATCGACGTCGACATCACCATCCGCGTCTGGGACACCCCGCCGGCCCCACCCGTCAACGCGGAAGGGCAGGTCCCCGTGAGTATCGAGTCCGAAACCGGCGTTCTCGTCGTCAACCAACTCGAATACGGACCTGCTGGAGAACTGAACCTGCCGCGACCCGGCGTCTACGAAGGCCACGCCTGGTGGGAAGGGCGTCAGGCGACCGCCGACTACTACGAGAGCAGCCTCGACCACCTCACGGACGACACCTTCGAGGGTCACCTCGCGCAGGCGTGGAACAACTGCCCCGTGACCGAACGCTATGTCCTCGATGTCGCCTACATACGCGAACCCGAGCCCGTGGATGAGGATGACCTCTGAAATCCGATGTGTGCGAACGATGCGATGATGCGCGCCCATGGGAACCAGAGAAGGCAGTGACGAGGCGTACGTGGTCGGCTTGTGCAACCAGGTGCTCGGCGAGACCGCGCTGACCCAGCACAAGTTCGACTGGTTGCAGGGCGACCCGGGGGCGGGCGGTCGGCGGGCCAGGCTGCCGGTCGACGCCTACTGGCCCGGCCACCAACTCGTGGTCGAGTACCGGGAACTCCAGCACGACCAGCCGGTGCCCCACTTCGACAAGCCCGACAGGCTCACCGTCAGCGGCGTCCACCGGGGCGAGCAGCGGGCACTCTACGATGCCCGGCGCGATACGGAGATTCCCGCGCACGGACTGCGGCTGATCGTGATCCGGCCGGCCGACCTCGACGCGGACGGTCGTGGTCGACTGCGCCGCAACCGGGAGACGGACCTCGCGGCGCTGAAGAGGATCCTGGCACGCCACAGCGACGAGGACCGGGTCATCGACACCTTCCGTACCTGGCTTCTCGCCGAGGGGTGGACACCGGTCGAGCCCACGGACCGCTGGACCGATCTCGAAGCCGTACGTGGTGACGAGCGGCTGATCTGCGAAGCGAAGGGCCGCACCGGTGAGAAGGGAATCGACGCCGACATCGCCTACGGGCAGTTGTTGCGGCGGATGACGGACCAGGGACCCCGCACGCGGTACGCGCTGGTGGTGCCGTCCTCGTCCGTGAGGGCCGTGTCGCGCGTTGCGGCGCACGTTCGCACGCTGTTGCGGATAGACGTGTACGAAGTGACGGACGACGACGCGGTGCGTCGGCTGCCGGCTTAGAGCTCCCACTGCCGCGAGCCGAGCGGGTGACGGCGGGCCGGAGGTCGGCTGCCGACTGCTCGGGTTGAGCAGTCAAGGTGGCCCTGCCGCATCGGTGAGGCCCCGTCGGCGTTGCCGCCACCTCCGGAAGATCTCCTCCGCGACGCTGGAACCGTCCCGTGCGTATGGGCGTGCAGATACGGGGAGCGCCGGGGGCGCCGTGCCCCATCGGGACCGGCCTGTACGGGTCGACAAGCGGATACGAGTACGGACCACATGGATTCGAGTCACGACGACGTAGCGGAATTCGCTTTGCTGCTGCGGCGTTTGAAGGAACGCACCGACCGCAGCTACGCGGCACTGGCCCGTCGGCTGAACATGCACGCCTCCACCCTGCACCGGTACTGCTCCGGAGAGGCGGTCCCGCAGGACTTCGCCGGGATCGAGCGGTTCGCCGCGCTCTGCGGTGCCTCCCCCGAAGAGCGCACGGAGTTGCACCGCCGGTGGATCATGGCCCACGCAGCGCGGCAACGACCCCGCCCTTCCCATGGTCAGCAGGCGTCGACGCCCCACCCCGGCACGGGCGAAGTGCCGGTCGTCGCCGGGGATGTCGCATCGGCCGTTCCTGCCGGCGGGGACAGGCCGGACGTGGTGGCGCCCAGGACGATCCCCTCGGCCACACGGCGTGCCGAGTCGAACCTGCCGTCGTCCCTGCCGTCGTCCCTGCCGTCGCCCCTGCCGTCGTCCCTGTCCCGGCTTTCCGGCGGGCGTCCCCGGCCACGCCCCGTGCGGTCGATGGCACTGGCCGCCTCCCTCGTCGTCGCGCTGCTCGGTCTCACGGCATCCGCCGCCGGGCCTCCCTCCGCGTCGGCCACGCACGACGGCGGCCTCGAGGCGAACCGGGCCGCGGCACGCACGGCCCCGCCCGTGGCGCCCCTCACCTGGACCGCCGACTTCCACACACACGGACTCAACGGTTGCGGCGAGGCCTACGTCGTCGCCAAGCCACCGGGGAGGGTCCCGCCACCGCCGCATCCGGAGGACATCGCGGGGTGGGTCTCCTCCCAGCGTGCGGTGCACGGAGGCGCCACCGGTGTGCAGATCACCGTGCAGGGACGCGGCTCCGCCGCCGTCGTCCTGAACGCCCTGCATGTGCGCGTGGTCAACCGCGGTGTCCCCGCCGCCGACCGGGGCACCGTCTACTCCCTGGGCGACGGCTGCGGCGCCGGCATCGTCCCGCGCTACTTCTCCGTGGACCTCGACGCGGACCGGCCCCGGGCCCGTTCGATGCCCGGTGACAACGGGGCGGGCACGAAGATCCCCGCGATCGACTTCCCCTACCGGGTGTCTCTGCAGGAGCCCGAGGTTTTTGTGGTCACAGCGCTCAACGAGTCGTGCACCTGCGAGTGGTACCTCGACCTGACGTGGTCCTCGCAGGGCCGTACCGGCACGGTTCGCATCGACGACCACGGCCGTCCCTTCCGCAGCACCAGCACCGGGGGGCTGGACGGCTACCGGTACGACCGCATCTATCACCGCCCCGGCCGCTGGGTCCCGATCCCCGCCGCCGACATGGAGGCGACCGACGGCTGACGAAGCGGTGTCGCCCGGCCCGCCGGCGGTCGGCGGCGGGCCGGGCGGGCGGGCAGAGCGGGTGGGGAGGGTGGGGCGTCAGCGGGTGCTCGTGGTGCGGATGCCGGTGACGTCGCCGTACACCGGCTCCAGCTCCACGACGAGGTCGGTCGTCACCGTCGGCGACTCCCCGCCGCCGAAGGAGTGGGTGACGAGGATCTCGCGGCTGTTGCCCCCTTCGCTCACCGTCCAGTCCACCGGAACGTTCCGGGCGCGCAGGACGCCGTCCACCTTGTTCTTCTTCTCCCACGCCGCCAGCCGCTTCGCGAAGGCCGGCGCCAGGTAGTGCGCGCGCAGCGCCTTGGCCAAACTGGTGTCCGGGCCCGCCGCGTCGTCCTTCGCGTCGACGTACGCGCCGTAGAAGTCGGCGACCCGGGTCAGCGAGTCACCAGTCCTGCCGCTGACCGACCGCACCGCGGCGGGCGCCTTCGCGGATACCCTCGCGGATGCCCCCGTGGACGACTTCGTGGGGGCGGTGCTCGTGGTGCGGATGCCGGTGATGCCGCCCGTCGGCTCCTGCTTGACCACGAGTCCGGTCGTGGTCGTCGGCGACTCCCCGCCGCCGAAGGTCAGGGTGACGACGACCTCCAGGCCGTTGCCGCCCTCGCTCACCGTCCACTCCACCGGGACGTTCCGGGCGCGCAGGAGACCATCCGCGTTGTTCTTCTTCTCCCACGCCTCCAGGCGCTTCGCGAAGGCCGGCGCCAGGTAGTGCGCGCGCAGCGCCTTGGCCAACTTGGCGTCCGGGCCCGCCGCGTCGTCCTTCGCGTCGACGTACGCGCCGTAGAAGTCGGCGACCCGGGTCACCACGTCGCCGTTGAAGCCGGTGACCGAACGCGGCGCGGTGGACGCCTTCGCGGATGCGTCGGCGGGGGCGGGGACCGCGGTCTGGGCTGCCGCCTGCGTCGACACACCGAGCGCGACGGCCAGGACGAGTCCGGCGGCGACGGCCGCCCGGCGGCCCGGACGACGGCGTGCGTGGGTGTTGCTGCTCATGTGGTGGGGTCCTTCATCTCGGGTTCTTCATCTCGGGTTCTTCACGGGGTCGCTGCCGGCCCGCGTCGGCTTTCCCGATGGGCATGTGCACCCGGTACAGGCACACCGATGCCTGGTAGGCAGGCAGGGGGCGGGAGACGTCAGCAGGCTGCTCGGGGCTTTCGGATCGACCCCGGCCGGTGCGACACCCACAGGTTCGAAGACACCCGGGAGCCACCGCAACCACCACCGCCCGACCCGCGACGGCGCAACCGTCTCACCCACCCTGAGCTGCGGAGACATGCACTGCCTGGGACGCCGTACCGAGATGCTGAGACGGCCCGGTGGCCCGTGGCCCCGGGCCGGGCGAACGCGGTCGGGGCCCCGGGCCGGGTAGGGCAGAGCCGGGGCGGGGCGCCTCCGGGGCGGGCAGGGCGGGCGGGGCGGGGTGAGCCTGCGTGGCGGGGTGAGCCTGCGGTGCGGCCCGAGGCAGGCAGGGCGTCCTCTTCGGTCAGCACCGGCCGAATCCCGCGGGCGTCGGCCGCGCTTCGTTCGGCACCGGTCCCTCCCCACGTGGGGACCGGTGCCGAACGGTGCGGGGGCGCTCGATCCGTGTCAGGGGACCGGATCGAGGTACCGGGGGACGGATCGATGGTGATCACGTCCGTGTGTCTTGGTGATCACGCCGGTCGATGTCGGTGATCGCGTCGGTGAAGCTGACCTAAAACGAACGGCGGCATGAGTCGTCTCTGCGAGCGCTGCGCTGGTGGCCTGCGAGGGCGCCACCCGAAGCGGTGGCTGCTTGGTCGTGATCCTGCCAGTCGGGGCCAGCCATGAGGAGGGTCCGGAGGCGTCCGGACAGCTTCGCCGCAGGTCAGGCGTATAAAGTGAGTTTTCCGGTCCGGATGTCCAGCAGCGGGGGAAGTAAGGGGTGGAGGCCTTGAGTTACGACTCAGGGGCACGCACGGCCTTCGCGGAACGTCTCGCACTGCTGTACAAGGAAGCGGGCAATCCTCCCCTCAAGAGTGTTTCCGAGTCGGTCGTTCGCCTGCAAAGGGTCGATGAACGCGGGCGTCCCGTGCGGGTCTCCGCCCAGCGGATCAGCGACTGGCGGCGGGCCAGGAACGTGCCCGCCCAGTTCGCCGCCCTCGCCGCCGTTCTGCACGTCCTGATCCCCGAGGCGCGGCGCGCGCGGCCCACGCCGGTGTCCAAGGGTCTCTACGACCTGGCCCACTGGCAGCGGCTCTGGGAGCGGGCGGTGGCCGACCCGGCCGGCGAGCGGCCCGCCCCGAACGGCGCCTCCGCGGAACAGGAACAGCAGCCTCCGGGTGAGGCCCCGGCCGTGCCCGGCGGTGTCTGCCCGTACCGGGGGCTGGCCTCCTACCGGCAGCAGGACGCGCGCTGGTTCTTCGGGCGGGAGCGCAGTACGGAGGCGCTCGTCGGCCGGCTGCGGGCGGTGGAGAAGACGGGCGGTCCGGTCATGCTCGTCGGCGCGTCGGGGGCGGGGAAGTCCTCACTCCTCAACGCCGGGCTGGTGCCCGCCTTACGCGAAGGCGCGCTCGGCGGCGAGAACGGGCCCGGTGGCGAAGTCCTCCAGCTCGTCCCCGGGGCCGACCCCGTCGGGGAGCTGACCCGTCGCATCCCCGAACTCGCACAGGTCGTGTCGGCCGCGTACGAGCCCGGTACCCCGATGTTCACCGAAGCGGTACGGGAGGCCGTCGCGGCCTGGGTCCGGCGCCGCGCATCCGCCGCCGGCACCGGACAGCGCAGCTCCGCCGACGCCGCAGGCGTGGGTTCCGTCGGTGCCGGGGGCGAAGGCTCCGCCGCCCGCCCCGTCCTGATCGTCGATCAGTTCGAGGAGACGTTCACGCTCTCCTCCGACGAGGCAGACCGGCGTACGTTCATCCAGTTGCTCAACGCGGCCAGCACGCCCGGTGCGGTGGGGGACGTCGCGCCCGTGCTGGTCGTGCTGGGCATCCGGGCCGACTTCTACGAGGAGTGCCTCGGGTATCCGGAGCTGGCGGACGCGTTGCAGCACCGGCACATGGTGCTGGGGCCGCTGACGACGGCGGAGCTGCGGGAGGCGGTGACGGGTCCGGCCAAGGCCGTGGGACTGGAGCTGGAGCCGGGGCTGGCGGAGCTGATCGTGCGGGAGGTGAGCGCGGACGGGCCGCGGGGCGCGCACGACGCGGGCGTGCTGCCGTTGCTGTCGCACGCGCTGCTCGTGACCTGGCAGCGGCGCAAGGCGGGGCGGTTGACGCTGGCCGGATACCGGGCGGCCGGCGGTATCCAGGGTGCCGTCGCGGCGACCGCCGAGCGGGCCTGGTCGGGGCTGGACCCGGCGGCCCGTACGGCGGCGCGGCTGCTGTTGCTGCGGCTGGTGCGGCTCGGTGAGGACACGCAGGCCACCCGGCGGCGCGGGACCCGGCGGCAGTTGGCGGACGAGTCGACGGATCCGGGCAAGACGGAGGAGTCGCTGGAGGCGCTGGTGCGCGCCCGGCTGGTGACGCTCGACGCGGAGACCGTGGAGATCACCCACGAGGCGCTGCTGCACGCCTGGCCCCGGCTGCGGGGCTGGATCGACGAGGGGCGCAACGACCATCTGCTGCGCCAGCGGCTGGAGGAGGACGGCCGGGCCTGGGAGGAGTCGGACCGGGACACGTCGCTGCTGTACCGGGGTTCGCGGCTGGAGCAGGCCCGCAGCTGGGCGCGGTCCGCGGACGACACCCTGCTGACCCGCGGCGCGGTGGAGTTCCTGGCCGCCTCGGTCAGGCTGCGCAAGCGCACGGTGTGGATCAGCCGGAGCGCGGTGGCCGCCCTGGTTGCCCTCGCCCTGGTGGCCGTCGGCTCGGCGGTGGTGGCGTGGCAGCAGCGCAACGACGCGGTGTTCGAGCAGGTGGTCGCCGAGGCGGACCGCGTCCAGTACACCGATCCGTCGCTGTCGGCCCAGCTCGACCTGGTGGCCCACGGGCTCCGGCCCGGCGACGAGGGCACCAACAACCGGCTGATCTCGATCGTCAACGCGCCGCTCGCCACCGCGCTGCTCGGCCACACCGGCGCCGTCTACCTCACCTCCTACAGCCCGGACGGGAAGTACCTGGCCACCGCCAGCTACGACCGGACCGTACGGCTGTGGGACGCCTCCGACCGGTCCCGTCCGAAGGCCCTGGGCAAGCCCCTCACCGGGCACACGAGCTGGGTGAGCAGCGCCGTGTTCAGCCCGGACGGGCGTACGCTCGCCAGCGCCGGCGACGACGGCACCGTCCGGCTGTGGGACGTGCGCGATCCCCGTTCGCCCCGGTCGCTCGGCGCGCCGCTGACCGGCCACGACGGCACCATCTACCTGATCGCCTACAGCCCGGACGGCAGGACGCTGGCGTCCGTCGGCGAGGACCGGACCGTACGGCTGTGGGACGTGTCCGACCCGTCCCGGGCCGAGCCCCTGGGCAGGCCGCTGACCGGCCACGACGCCCCGGTGCGTTCCGTGGCGTTCAGTCCGGACGGCAGGACCCTGGCCGCCGGGGGCGACGACCGGACCGTACGGCTGTGGAACGTCGCCGACCGGCGGCACCCGGCCGCCCTCGGCGGCCGGCTCGGCGGTCACACGGGCACCGTGCACTCGGTGGCGTTCAGCCCCGACGGGCGCACCCTGGCCAGCGGCAGCTCCGACAACACCGTACGGCTGTGGAACGTCGCCGACCGGCGGCACCCGGACGCGCTCGGCGCCCCGCTCAGCGGGCACACCGGGCCGGTGTGGTCGGTGGCGTTCAGCCCCGACGGGGGGACGCTCGCCGTTGCCAGCGCGGACAGCACGGCGAGCCTGTGGAACGTCCGGGACCCGGCGTACCCGTCGCAGGTGGGAGAGCCGCTCGCCGGGGCCAGCGGCGAGATGTACGCGCTGGGCTTCAGCCCGGACGGCCGGACCCTCGCCACCGGCAGCGGGGACAGCAAGGTCCGGCTGTGGTCGATACCGACGGCCGACATGGTCGGCCACAGAGGGGTGTTCCGGCCGGACGGGCGGGTGCTCGCCACGGCCGGGCGCGACGGCCGGATCCGGCTGTGGGACGTGCGGAAGCCCGGTCGGCCGGTGGCCCTGAGCAGGCCGTTCCTGGTCAAGGACGGCGGCAACCGCTCCCTCGCCTTCTCCCCCGACGGTCGCACCCTCGCGATCGTGACCGGCAACCGGGCGGTGCACCTGTGGGACGTCGGCGACCCCGCGCACCCGGTCCCCCACGCCGAGCCGCTGACGCTGCGGACCCGGTACTCCGACGCGATGGCCTACAGCCCGGACGGGCGCACACTGGCCACGCCGTACGACGATCACACCGTCCAGCTGTGGGACGTCAGCGACCCGGCCCGCGCCGTCCCGCTCGGCAGGCCGCTCACCGGCCACCGGGGCTACATCCTCTCCCTCGTCTTCAGCCCCGACGGACGTACGCTCGTCAGCGGCAGCGCGGACGGCACCGTACGGCTGTGGAACGTGGCCGATCCGGGGCGCCCCGCCCGCCTCGGCGAGCCCCTGACCGACCACCGCGGCCCCGTCAACGACCTCGCGTACAGCCCGGACGGCTCCACGCTCGCCAGCGGCAGCGACGACGACACGGTGCGGCTGTGGGACGTGTCCGACCCCGCCGAAGCGACCCGGCTCGGCGAGCCGCTCACCGGCCACACCGAGGCCGTCGTGTCGCTGACCTTCAGCGAGGACGGCCGGACCCTGGCCAGCGGCGGCGACGACAACACGGTCCGGCTGTGGGACGTGTCCGACCCCGCCGGCGCCTCTCCCATCGGCCAGTCGATGAGCCCCAACGCCAAGACGGGCAACTTCCTGTCGTTCAGTCCGAGGAGCGGCATGCTCGGCGTCTCCAGCGGCGCCGACACCGTACGGCTGTGGAACCTCGACGTGGAGGCGGCGGTACGGCACATCTGCTCCGCCACGCGGGGCGTGCTGACGCGGGCTAAGTGGAACGAGTACCTGCCGCGGCTGTCCTACGAACCGCCGTGCGAGGGTTCCTGACGGGCGCCCGTAGGCGCCAAGGGCCGCCGACCTGCGGGGACGGGTGCGGGGCGGGGCGCATGGCGGGCGCCCGGGCGGGGGTCGGCCGACCCCTTCGACGCCTAACAAACGTTTGGTTACTGCCTCTTTCCGGCGTGATCCCGATCACAACTTGTCAACGCAGTCCGGCAGTCGCCTCCCGTCGCAGGGGCGACCTTGTTAGCCTTGGCCATAGCCCGGTCGCTGGTGCATCCCCCGTCGCCAGCGGCCGGGCGTTGTCATGCGGCCGATCGACGCGACACCGCGAAGGGTGGTGGGTGCTGCCGTGACCCGGCGCATCGTCGTCGTCACCGCCGTCCACGCCCCCTCGGCCCCCTTCCTCGCCGACGCCTACGCGTCGCTGCGCGACCAGCGGTTACCCGGCGGCTGGGAGTGGCACTGGGTCATACAGGAGGACGGCATCTCCGACGCCGTCGCCCGGTACGTCCCCCACGACCCCCGGGTGACCTTCCGCCAGGGACGCCCCGGCGGTCCCGGGGTCGCCCGCACCATCGCCCTCTCGGCGGCGGACGGCGCGTATGTGAAGGTCCTGGACGCCGACGACCGGCTGACACCGGGCGCGCTCGCCCGCGATCTGGCCGCCCTCGAAGCCGACCGGACCCTCGGCTGGGCCACCTCACGCGTCCTGGACGTCCTGCCCGACGGCTCCACCCTCGGCTTCCCCGGCGACCCCGACCACGGACCGCTGGAGCGCGGAGCCGTACTCGACCACTGGGCGGCCCACGACTTCCTGTCGCCGGTGCATCCCGCGACGCTCTTCGTCCGCCGCGAACTGGCGCTCGCGCTCGGCGGCTGGATGGCCCTGCCCGCCTCCGAGGACACCGGGCTGCTCCTCGCGCTCAACTCCGTGAGCCGCGGCTGGTTCTCCGCCGAGGTCGGCCTCCTCTACCGCAAGTGGGAGGGCCAGGCGACCGGCCAGGCGGCCCACACCGACAAGGCCGAACGAGCCGCCCGTATGGCGGTGATAGAGGCCCGCGCCCGCGCCCTGGCCACGTTCCGCTGGACCTACCCGGACCGTCTGGACCCGCTCGTCCACAGCCATGACCCGCTGCCGGGCGGGGGGTACCGGCAAGTCGACAGCCCCTGAGGGGTTCTGGCGCCACGCCCTCCCGGGTAGCGCGGCCCGGTCGGACGCTCACGGCGACAGGCCCTGACGGCCGGCGGCCGCCACGGTGAGCCAGTGGGCGACTCTGCGGACGGTGGTCTCGTCCAGACCGTCGACGACCGCCCGGACCGCCGCCACGTCGTCCGGCGCCAGGTCGTAGAGGCCGGCCTTGCCCAGGCCGGCCATGAGCACCTGCTGACGCCGGCCGGTCATACGCTCGGCGAGCGTGCCGGACTTCGCGGTGGGTGCCTGGGCGGCCGGGGCGGGCGCCCGGGGCGCGGCGGTGCCCGCCGCGAGGGCCGCCGGATCGTGCCGCGCCCAGTCGCCGCCGTCCGGCCCGTCCTCGGGCCCCCATACCGTGACGGCCGGGTCCTCGCCGCGCGCCCGCAGGGTCTGGGTCATCTCCCCCACGGCGTACAGCACGGGCGAACGGTACGGCGACTCCGCGCCCACCCGCCAGGAGGACGACGAGGGCTCGTAGAACATCGCGACCCAGCGGGGAGCGCCGGGCGGCTGCGGGCTCGGGGAACGTGTCGGCACGGCACTCACCTCTCGGAGTACGGCGTTGTCGGCGACCATAACTGACGATCCGTCAGCTATCCAGGCCGAGGGCCTCCCCGAGAGGACGGGCGGCCGTGACGGCGGGTCGCCGGTGAGCCGGTGTCAGCCGTTCCATGCCTCGTCGTAGGGGTCCTGCGGGGCCTTGACGGGGCGGGTGGAGGTGACCGAGAGGTACGGGACGGCCGTGCCGTTGACCGGGTCCTTCGTGCGCTTCGCGGTGTAGGCGCCGGTCACCTCGATCCAGGTGTCCGGCTGGAGGACCGGGGGGAGGTCGCCGGTGAGGGCGATCTTGACGGGCTGGGCGTCGGCGGCGCAGCAGTTGAGGGCCATACGGACGAGGTAGGGGGCGCCGTGACCGTCGAGGGCGAGGAAGCCGGCGACCTTGATCCGCCGGCCGGTGAGGGCCCGGCCCTTGTCGTACACGGCTCGGCCCGCGTAGTCGGCGACGCTGAGCTTCAGCGGGCCGTCGGCGGGGAGTTCCGGATAGCCCCAGGGCTGCTCCTGCAGGGCCGAGCCGGTGCGCATCGCGGTGTACGAGCCGGCGGCGGGCGGGGCGACCAGGACCAGGGCGAGGAGGGGGAGGACGAGGAGCCAGGAGACGCGGGGTTCGCGGTGGGCGTGCCGGTCGGGTTCCGGCGCGTGCTCCTGCCGGGCTCGTGCCGCCCTGCGTTCGTACCAGAGGGTCGCCACCGCCGCCGCGATGAGCACCACGCCCGCGCCGATGAGCAGTGGCTGCAGGCCCGCCTTGACGTACCGGAGGTAGAGGTCGGTGGAGCCGGCGTGCAGGAGGGCTCCGCCGGTGAGGAGGAGAACGACGGTCTGGGCGTGGCGGTTCACAGGAGCACCGCCCCGACGAGGGCCGACACCAGGATCGCCAGGGCGAAGGTGGCGGGGGCGAAGCGGAGGGCGAAGGCGCGGCCGAAGGTGGCGGTCTGCATGGCGAAGAGTTTCAGATCGATCATCGGCCCGACGACCAGGAAGGCCAGCCGGGAGGTCAGGGAGAACTGGGTCAGCGAGGCGGCGACGAACGCGTCCGCCTCGGAGCAGATCGACAGCAGTACGGCCAGCACGGCGAGGGCGAGGATCGCGATCAGCGGGTTGTCCGCGGCCGCGTTCAGCCAGCTCGCCGGCACGACCGCCTTGAGCGTCGCCGCCGCCATGGCGCCGACGACCAGGAACCCGCCCGCGTGCATCACGTCGTGCCGCACCGAGCCCCAGAACGCCGCCCCCTTGCCGAGACCCTCGTAGGACGGCCGCTCCGGCGGGCGCATCCACTCGCCGCGCCCCAGCCGCTGCCACAGCCAGCCCATCGCGCACGCCACCAGCAGACTCGCCACGAACCTGGCCGCCACCATCTCGGGGTTCCCCGGGAACGCCACGGCGGTCGCCGTCAGCACGATCGGGTTGATGGCGGGGGCGGAGAGCAGGAACGCGAGCGCCGCGGCGGGCGTGACCCCGCGCCGCACCAGCGCGCCCGCCACCGGCACCGACGCGCACTCGCACCCCGGCAGCACCACACCGGCCACGCTCGCCGCGGGAACGGCCAGCGCCGGCCGCTTCGGCAGCGCGCGGGCGAAGAACGACGGCGGCACGAACACCGCGATCACCGCCGAGAGCAGCACCCCGAGCACCAGGAACGGCAACGCCTGGACGACCACCGCCACGAACACCGTCATCCAGCTCTGGGTCACCGGCGCGGCCAGCACGCGGCGGAGGGGGCCCTGCGCGGCGACTGCCAGGACCAGCAGCATGGTGAGCAGGAGGGGGGAGTTGAGGTGCCGGCCGCGGGAATCGTGCGGTTCGTGCGGCGCGTCCGCATCGTGCGGCGCGTTCGAGTCCTGCGGTGCGTCTCGGTTCGGGTCGTGCGGTGCGTTCGAGCCGCCCTTGCCGCCGGGGCCGGGCCGGTCGGGGGCTTCCTTGGTGATGGCCACGGGGGACGGTACCTCCGTACGCGTACGGCTGTGTTGCGCGGGTCGGTTCGACCTCCCCTCCCATACGGCGGCGGGGGCGCTTCCGCTCAGGCGCCGCACTGCGATGCGCACCACAGGCAGGTTTCGTAATGGGATTCATTTTCATGTAGCGTCGCGTGCGGCATTCCGCCGTTCGTCGAGGAGGACCCCATGGCCGTGCCCAAACGGAAGATGTCCCGCAGCAACACCCGTCACCGCCGCGCCCAGTGGAAGGCGAGCACGCCGCAGCTGGTGCCCTTCACCGTGGACGGCGTCACCCATCTCGTACCGCAGCGGCTGCTGAGGGCGTACGAGCGCGGACTGCTCCACCCCGAGGGCTGAGCACGGTGTCCACGGCGTACGACGGACTCGACCGGCTGCCCGTCACCGTCCTCTCCGGCTTCCTCGGCGCGGGCAAGACCACGCTGCTCAACCATGTGCTCGCCAACCGCGAAGGGTTGCGGGTCGCGGTCATCGTCAACGACATGAGCGAGATCAACATCGACGCGGCCCTCGTGCGCGGCGGTGAGGCGGCGCTGTCGCGGACGGAGGAGCGGCTGGTCGAGATGACCAACGGCTGCATCTGCTGCACCCTGCGCGACGATCTGCTGGAGGAGGTGGACCGGCTGGCCCGTGAGGGGCGCTTCGACTATCTGCTCATCGAGAGTTCGGGGATCTCCGAGCCGATGCCGGTCGCCGCGACCTTCGCCTTCGCCCGCGACGACGGTGCCACGCTCGGGGATCTCGCCCGGCTGGACACCATGGTCACCGTCGTCGACGCCGTGAACTTCCTGCCGGAGCTGGCGGGCGGGGACGAGTTGGCGGCACGGGGGCTCGACCAGTACGAGGAGGACGAGCGGACCGTCAGCGATCTGCTCATCGACCAGGTCGAGTTCGCCGATGTGATCGTGCTCAACAAGCTGGACCTCGTGGACGCGGCGACGGCCGAACGGCTCGCGGCGACGCTGACGCGGCTGAACCCGGCCGCGCGGGTCGTGCCGGCCAGGTACGGGCGAGTGCGGGTGGCGGAGGTCCTCGGGACCCGGTTGTTCGACCTGGAGCGGGCGCAGGAGGCGCCCGGGTGGGTGCGGGAGCTGAACGGGGACCATGTGCCGGAGACCGAGGAGTACGGGATCTCGTCGACCCTCTTCCGGGCCGGGCGGCCGTTCCATCCCGGTCGGCTGTGGGCCTTGGTGACCGAGGAGCTGGACAGCGGGCGCTTCGGGCAGGTGCTGCGGTCCAAGGGGTTCTTCACGCTGGCGAGTCGGCCCCGGGTGGTGGGGTTGTGGTCGCAGGCGGGGTCCGTGGCCCGCTTCGAGCCCTCGGCGGCGCGGGGCGAGGACACCGGGTATGCGCAGGAACTCGTGTTCATCGGGGTGGGGTTGCGGGCGGAGGCGTTGCGTTCCGCATTGGGTGAGTGCCTGGTGCGGGACGGGGAGGCAGGGGGTTCCGACGGGTTTGACGACCCGTTTCCCGCGTGGGAGACGTACGGGGTCGAGGAGCGGTGTGAGCACGAGGCGGAGGGGGTGGGCGCCTTCTAGCTCGGGGTGGGGGCGCGCTCTGCGGGTGCGGGCGCGCTCTGCGGGTGCGGGCGCGCTCTGCGGGTGCGGGCGCGCTCTGCGGGTACGGGCGCGTCGTGGTTTCTCGCGCAGTTCCCCGCGCCCCTGAAGGGCTGGGCCTGCAGTCCGCCCTTCAGCCTGAGAAGCAGGGGCGAAACCCTGCCCTCGCGTCATGAGGCGCCCCCGGGCCCCTACGGGGTGGAGCGGGTCCGGCGGCCGAGCAGTTCCGCCAGGCCGCGGCGGGTCGCGGCCAGGACAACTCGGTCCTCGGCGCGGAGCACGTACGTGGAGGGCAGGTCCCAGATCAGGCCCGACCCGGTGGCCGGGACGGTGACCCGCTCCGCGGGATCCGTGGCCGGGTCCAGGGCCAGGACCCGCCAGGCACCCGCGCTGAACGCCTCGGCCACGGTGCGGCCCTCCAGGCGGGGGTGGCCCCGGACCTCGACGGCGGCGAAGAGCAGGACGCGGCGTTCCACGGGGATCGCGCCGAGGATCTGGCGGCCCATCATCGCGCCGGCGAAGGCGGGCGCCGCGAGGTGGGTGACGCTGCGGCTGCGGGTGAGGGCGTGGGGGTGGGCGGCCCGGAGCGTGCGGTACACGGCGGTCGCGAAGTCGTCGTCGTAGAGGCGCAGGACCACGCGCAGGTCAGGGCGTACGGAACGGGCGTACAGACCCGCCTCCAGGTTCGTCGTGTCCGAACTGGTGACGGCCAGCAGCGCGTTGGCGCGGTGGATCTTCGCGGCCTCCAGCACGCCCTCCTGCGTGACGTCGCCCAGCACCACCGGCACCCGCAGCCGCCGGGCCTCCGCGAGCCCGCGGGCCTCGGGGTCGGCCTCGACGCACACCACGGGGATGTGGAGTTCGCGCAGGCGTGCCAGGACCCGGGTGCCGATCTTGCCGAGGCCGAGGAGGACGACATGGCCGGAGAGACCGCGCGGCGGCTTCCGGAAGGCGGAGCCGCTGCGGAAGGTGCCCAGGGCCTCCAGCACGGCGGCCAGGAGCACGGGCAGCAGGAGTAAGCCCATGAGCCCCGAGAGCAGTTGGAGGATCTGCCGGGAGTCGCTCCCCCCGGTCGCCGGATCGTTGATCGCGAAGAGGTCGAGCAGGGTCACGTACGTCGCCCGCAGCGGATGCTCCCCGGTGGTCACCATCTGCGCGACGGCGAGGGCGAACACACAGCCCACCAGTCCCGCCAATGACCATCGCAGCCGCCGGGAGAACAGCGACCTGAAGGCGCCGATCGCGCCGAACGGGCCACCGCCCGACCGGCCCGGCGGCAGCGCGGGGCCCGCGTAGCGGACGGTGTCCAGGACGATGGTCCCGCGCCCGGTGGCTTCGGCCACGGCCCGTTCGTCGGGCAGGAGTCGCGGGCCGCGCTCGCCGCTGCCCTCCGAACCGTCCGCGCCCGCCGGGTCGTTGGTGGTGGCCGACAGCAGCGCGAGGGTGCACAGGCCACGGCCCGGCCCTTGAGCGGTGTGGCCCGGCGGGCGTTCCACGGCACGCAGCATCAGCCCGTCCGTCTGGACGACCTTGGTGGTGCCGGCGACGGCGGTCGCGGCCAGCGCGGGCGCGGCGGTGTCCGCGTCGGAGAGGACGGTGGTGGAGGCGCCGAACCCGTCGACCCCGCCGTCGGCCTCGCCGCCCGTGGCCAACGCGGCCGCCTGGTCGAGGAGTTCCTCGATGTGCTGGCCCAGTCGGCGGTTGTAGAGCCTCAGGACGAGCCGCAGCCTCGGGTTGAGCCGGCGGGCGGTGAGGGCGGCCCGGATGTTCGTCTCGTCGTCGTCGTAGACGAGTGCCAGCGCGGCGGCCCGCTCCACCCCGGCCTCGGCGAGGACCGCCTCCGTGGCCTCGTCGGCCTCCAGAAGCCGCTCGCCGTTCGCGGCGACGCCCGGAGCGCCGCTCCGGTCGTTCCCGGCCCCGGTACGGTCGGCGGTCGCCGGATCGCCGTTGCCCGCCGCCCGGTTGACCGCCGCGGAGACCCGGTCGAGGATCGTGGCGGCCCGGGTGCGGCCCACCACCGGCCGGGGAGCGACCCGTGCGGTCGGCGGCACCACGAGCGTCACCTGCTCCCGGTACACGGTGCGCAGTTCCGCGGCGAGCCGGTGCGCGAGCCCGTCGTCGCCGCAGACGACCATGTGCGCCCCGGGATCGGCAGGACCGCGCTGTCCGCCGAGTCCGGCGAGGATGCCGGGCCTCGGTGGGCCGGCCGGAGTGTCCGGCGTCGCCCGGGAGTTCGGGCCGGCCACCGGACCGGGCTGACGGGCCGGACCGGGCCGGCTGCTCTGCTGCGAAGGGCTCCCCACGAAGCAGAAGCCTGCCTCATGAAGTCGGCCGATTCGCGCGTGATCCGGGTCACAGTCGGGGGTGTGAGTGCGACCGCGGGTGGACATCCGTACTCAAGGGGGACGGGGGTGACGACCGGTGTCCGAATGCGAGGATGGGGCGCCATGATCGCAGGGCGGTGTTCCCGCGCAGTCCGGGCCGCGATGTTCGCGGCCGTCTGCGTGCTGCTCGCCGCCCTGGGCCACGTCACCATGTCCGGCAGCCCGGTCCCCTGGTGGGCCATGGGCTCCGCGGCCCTCGCCACCGGTGCGGTCGGCTGGTGCCTGGCAGGCCGTGAGCGGGGACTCCCGCTGATCGTGTCCGTCGTGCTCGCCGCCCAGACCGCCCTCCACTCCGGGTTCTCGTTCGCGCAGCCGTCGCACCCGGCGGGGGCCGGCTCCACCGGCACGGGCGTCGGCGGTGCGAGCCCCGTGGACCTGGGCTCGGCCCACGCGAACCACACCGTCCACACCGGCTCGGCCGGTCATATGAGCCATGGGGACCACACCGGGTATCTGATGGACGGGCCGTTCTCGGCCTCGTCCGGCATGCTCGCCGCGCATCTGCTGGCCGCGCTGCTGTGCGGGGTGTGGCTGGCGTACGGCGAGCGCGCCGCCTTCGGGCTGTTGCGGGCCGTGGCCGGCCGGCTGGCCGCACCGCTGTGGATGTCGCTCGCGCTGGCCCCGCCGCCGGACCGGCCGCGTCCGCGGGTGCGCCGCAGCCGCTCGGATCGTTCGCCGCGTCGTCTCCTCCTCGTCCACGCCCTCACCTCTCGGGGACCGCCCGCCGGGATCGCTGTCAGCTGACGGCAACCGGTGCCCCGGGGCAGCGGTGCGGGCCGTGCCTTCGCGCATGCCCGCACCTCGTACGCGCAGCCGCGCGCCTCGGGCCTCGGCCGTACCCGCGCCACTCATGTCGGCGCCCCCGTACGGCCGCCTTTCCCCACCGGATCGCCGACGCGCGCGCCGTGATGTCCACCGGCCGCCGCGTCCGCGCGTCCCGGAAGACCCGAGAAGGACTTCAGGTGACCACCCCTACCTCCACCACGCCCTCGACCGTCCCCGTCCCCATGCCGGCGTCCCCGGCGTCCCCGGTGTCCCCGGCGTCGCGCGACGAGTCGATAACCGCCTGGGCGCTCGCCGCGCGCGGCGGCGACCCGGAGGCCGTCGAGCGGTTCGTCGGCGCGCTGCACCGCGACGTCCGGCGCTTCGTCGCCCATCTCTGCGCCGATCCCCAGGTGGTGGACGACCTGGCCCAGGACACGTTCCTGCGGGCGCTCGGCAGTCTGCACCGGTTCGAGGGCCGCTGCTCGGCCCGTACCTGGCTGCTGTCCATCGCCCGGCGGGCGGTGGCCGACAGCTTCCGGTACGCCGCCGCCCGGCCCCGGCCGGCCGACGTACCGGACTGGCGGCTGGCCGTGGAACGGGCCCAGCCGAGCGGGCTGCCCGGCTTCGACGACGGGATCGCGCTGGCCGACCTGCTGGCCGCGCTGCCCGCCGAGCGGCGCGAGGCGTTCGTACTCACACAGGTGCTGGGGCTGCCCTACGAGGACGCGGCCCGGCTGACCGCGTGCCCCGTCGGGACGGTGCGCTCCCGTGTCGCGCGGGCCCGGACGACCCTGCTGGAGCTGCTCGTCGCGGCCGAGGCGCCCCGGGACACCGCGCAGTCCCGGGAGCCGACGGCACTGGCGGCCGCCTGAGCGGTGAGCCCTTCCGGTCACAGCACCAGGGCCTGTCGTTCGGATCACGCCGCAGACGCGGTCCGGCACGCACGTCCGCGGCGTCGGCGTCCCTCGACCTGATCCGACGACAGAGCTCAGGCACCCGCCGCCAGATGGCGCTCGGCGAAGTCCAGCTCCAGACGGAGCTGTTTGATGCGCTCGTCCACCACGAGGGAGCCGTGGCCCGCGTCATAGCGGTAGACCTCGTGGACGGCGGAGCGGGCCGCCAGTCTGTCGACGTAGTTGTCGATCTGGCGGATGGGGCAGCGCGGGTCGTTCACCCCGGCGGAGATGTAGACCGGGGCCTTCACCGCGTCGACGTACGTCAGGGGGGAGGACGCCGCGAAGCGTTCGGGGACCTCCTCCGGGGTGCCGCCGAGGAGGGTGCGGTCCATCGCCTTCAGCGCCTCCATCTCGTCGTGGTACGCGGTGACGTAGTCGGCGACGGGCACGGCGGCGATACCGAGGCTCCACAGGTCCGGCTGCGTGCCGAGGCCGAGGAGGGTGAGGTAGCCGCCCCAGGAGCCGCCGGTCAGGACGAGGCGGTCGGGGTCGGCGAAGCCGGTGCTCACCGCCCACTCGCGGACGGCGGCGATGTCCTCCAGCTCGATCAGGCCGACCCGGTGCTTGAGGGCGTCGGTCCAGGCCCGGCCGTACCCGGTGGAGCCGCGGTAGTTGATGCGGATCACCGCGTACCCGTGGTCGAGCCAGGCGGCCGGGCCGGCGGCGAAGGAGTCGCTGTCGTGCCAGGTGGGGCCGCCGTGGATCTCGAAGAGCGTCGGGTACGGGCCGGACACGCCGACGGGGCGCTGGACGAGCGCGTGGACCCGGCCGCCGGGGCTCTCCACCCACACGTCCTCCACCGGCACCGAGCCCGGGCACTTCATGCCCGGCGGGTCCAGGACGACCTCACCCGTGGTGGACCGCACGACCGGCGGTTCGGCGGCCGACGACCACAGGTACTCCACGCTGCCGTCGGGCCGGGCCGTCGCCCCCGAGACCGTGCCTCTCGGGGTCTCGACGCGCTCCAGACGGCGGGTCGACAGCTCGTAGCGCCACAGCTCGCTGCGGGCCTCGAAGCTGTGGACGACGAGCAGGGCGGAGCCGTCCGGATACCACTCGGCGCTCAGATCGCCCTCCAGCTGGTCGGCGAGGCCGAGGTCGGACTCCTCGCCGGACGCCACATCCCAGACCAGGGGCTCCCAGCGGCCCCTGCGCTGATGTCCGATGAGCAGCCGGGTGTCGCCGTCGACGGGGGCGAAGCCCAGGACCTCCAGGCCCAGTTCGATCGTGCCGCCCTTGGTGTCGTCCAGCTCGGCGACCGTCGTGCCGTCCGGGCGGACCACGCGCAGCGCCGAGTGCATCGCGTCGCCGTGCTCGGTGTGCTCGACGGCGATCAGCGAGCCGTCGTGCGAGAGGTCGCCCACGCCCGCCGACTCACGATGCCGGTAGATCTCGACGGGGGCCGAGCCCTGCCGGACCAGATGGATGGTCGAGCCGTCCTCGTCGGTGGAGCGGCCGACGACCGCCGTACGGCCGTCGCGGCCGATGGCCAGGCCCGCCGGGTACGACGCGTCCAGACCCGGCGTCGCCTCCTCGTCCGGGCCGCCCTGGAAGGGCTGACGGCGCCAGACGCCGAACTCGTCGCCGTCCTTGTCGTCGAACCACCAGATCCACTCGCCGTCCGGCGAGAGCACCCCGTCCGTCGTCCCGTTGGCCCGGTCCGTGACCTGGCGCTGCTCGCCGGTCACACGGTCCCACGCGTACAGCTCGTACGTCCCCGTGGCGTTGGAGACGAACAGCGAGCGGTGCGGTGCGTCCTCCGCCCAGTCCGGCAGTGACACCCTCGGTGCCCGGAACCTCTTCTCCCAGTCGGGCATGGACCCGCTCTGCTGCTGCGGGGTGGACCCGTTGCTCTCAGTCATGGCCCCATATTGCCCCGCCCGCCGGACATCGCGTCGCCTAGGCCCCCAGCCTGTGGAAAACTTCCGCCGGACCGCGACCCCGCCCCTGTGGACAACCGGTGAGAATCCAGGTCAGGCTCGACTGCGGCCGGGCGGCTCGGGGCCGACGGCCCGGCCGGGCCGTCAGCTGGATACACGTCACGGCGGGGCCGGAGGAGATGTACGCGATCTCCTTCTTCACGGGCGACGAGCACGGCCGGATCACCTCCGTCACCGTCTTCCGGCCCGAGCCGCACGAGCCGCCGGCGGGCCGGGAGCACCTCGTCGAGCGGTAGTGAACCGGCCCGCCGGGCGGCCCGCCCGGCCGACCCCGCGGCCGGACGGGCGGTGCGGGCACCGTACGGTGGAAGGCGTGTACCGGTTTCTGCTGACGCCCCGATGGTGGGGGATCAACGTCTTCGTGCTGCTCGCCATCCCGTTCTGCGTGTTCATGGGGTCGTGGCAGCTGAGCCGGTTCGAGGACCGGATGCAGGACCACCGCGCGGCGACCGAGCGCGTCGACCCCGCGGACCGGGCCCCGGCGCGGCCGCTGGACGAGCTGCTGCCGGTGGACAAGGAGACCTCCGGCGAGGCGGCCACCGCGACCGGACGGTACGGCGAACAGCTCCTGGTCCCCCACCGCGAGCTGGACGGCAAGGACGGGTTCTACGTCCTGACGCTGCTGCGCACCGACGGGGGCAGGTCCCTGCCGGTCGTGCGGGGCTGGCTGCCCGGCACCGCGGACCCGGACCGGGCCCCGGCCGCGCCCACCGGCGAGGTCACCGTGACCGGTGCGCTCCAGGCGTCCGAGACGCCCGGCTCGAACGGCGTGCCCGTGCAGGGCGGTCTCCCCGCCGGCCAGACGGGGGCGATCAGCGCGGCCACGCTGGTCAACCTGGTGCCCGACGACCTGTACGACGCGTGGGTCACGCTCGACAAGGGCGACTCGGGGATGAAGGCCGTGCCCGCGACGGCACCGCAGGACACCGGGCTCGACCTGAAGGCATTCCAGAACCTCGGCTACACCGGCGAGTGGTTCGTCTTCGCCGGCTTCGTCGTCTTCATGTGGTTCCGGCTGCTGCGCCGCGAGGTGGAGTTCATCCGGGACGAGCAGCTGGGCCTGGTGCCGGACGGGGGCGGCTCGACGGACCCGAAGAAGGGGGCCTCCGAGGACGGCCGGGGAACCGAGGACGGCCGGTCCGGCGAGGGCCGGTCCGACGACGGCCGGTCCGGCGACGGCCGTTCCGACGACGGCCGTTCCGACGAGGACCGTTCGCGGGAAGCGGAGCCCGCCCAGTAGGGGCCGAGCCATCCGGTGGGGCCGAGCCGCCCCGCGGCGCCGAACCCGCGCGGAGGACCGGACCGGCGGCGGGAGGTGCGCTTCTGTGCAACGGACCCCCGTGCGGGTGCCGCCGGGCGCGGGTCCCGCACGGTCCGGTGGGCCCGCGGTCAGGACGCCGTCAGCAGGCCCGTTCGGTAGACCGTGCCCGCGCAGGCGTTGCCGACGCCGGTGGAGTACGTGGCGACGCCGCCCTCCGCCGTGTGGGAGATGACGATGCTGCCGTCGGCCACCCCGTCCTCCCTGACCAGCTGGGTGGACATCGAACTGCCGCCGTCGGCGGTGGCGCCCGGGTCCTCCTGCGTGGGCGTCGGGTCCGGAGTCGGATCCGTACCGCCGGTGCCGCCGTCGGTGGTGCCGCCGCTGGTGGTGGGACAGGGCTCGGAGGGCACCCATGCGAACCGCACCTCGTACGCGGTCCCCGGCTCCAGCACCATCTGGGTCAGGGACAGCGACGGGTCGGGCAGCCCGGTGGCAGCGTCCCCCGCGACGTGGTTCGCCACGGTGATCCTGGCGGGGTCCGCGGCGCCCTGGGGCGTCGCGCTCACCGCGCCCGCGCCGGCGACCGTACAGCTGGAGCCCGAGATGTTGGACACCCGGAAGCTGCCGTAGACGGCGCCGCCGGAGTCCGGGGAGCCGACGCCGCCGCTGCCGCTGAGCTGCCCGGCCGTGCACGGGGCCGCACTCGCGGCGGTGGGCGTCGCCTCGGTGCCGCCGGGCACGCCGGCGGACGATCCCTTGCCCTTGTCGCCCTTGCCCTTGCCGCTGCCCTTGCCGGAGTCCTTGGAGCCGCCGGAGGAGCCGCCCGACGAACCACTGCCGCCGGTCTGCCCCTTGGACTGGCCCTCGCTCCCGTGGGTCGCCGAGCCGTGGCCGACGACCGAGGGGTTGGGGTCGGAGCCGGTGGAGTTGGAGACGTGGACCAGGGCGGGGATCGCCGTGCCGATGAAGAGCGCGGCGGCCGCCATCCCGACGACGGCCTGGCGCTTTCGCGCCCGCCGGGCCGGTACCGCCCGCCGCAGATGGTCCAGGGTGCCGTCGCGGGGCTCGATCTCCGACACGGCCTGGTGCAGCAGGTTCCGCAGCATCAGCTCGTCCGGGTCGAAGCCGCCGAACCCCTTGGGACCGGCACCGTCCGGCCCTCCAGGACCGGAACGGCCCGGCTCCGGCGCCGGCGCCGACAGGCCGAAGGCCAGGAGATCCGCCGCCGCCCCGGCCGGCTTCGTACCGTTCAAGCCGTGCGGGCCGTCCGGGCCGTCCGGGCCCTTCGCGTCCTTCGTGCCCGTCCCGCCCGGGTTCGGGTCGTCGAGCGCGTCGCCCGGACCCAGGTCAGCAGAGCGTGCCTCACCCGAACCCGCGTCGTCCGAGCGCGCCTCGCCCGAACCCGCGTCACCCGAGCGTGCCTCGCCCGGACCCGCGTCGTCCGAGCGCGCCTCGCGCGGACCCGCGTCGTCCGAGCGCGCCTCGCGCGTCACCGAGTCGTTGGTCTGCGCCTCGTCGGGGGCCTGGTCGTCCGCGCGTGTGTCGTCCGGAGCCGGCTCGTCCGGACCGCGGCCTTCGAGACCCTGGCCCTTGGCGGGGCCTTGTTCTTCGGGGCCGTGATTCACAGTTCCGTTCCCAGCGTGCGATTGCGTGTCTTCGTGCTCGTCGAGCCCGCGCCCCCCGATGCGCCGGTCCCGCTCTTGCCCTTCGGTGCGCTCGTCGTCCCGGCGGCCCCAGGAGGCCCGCCTGCGGACGCCCAGCTCGTCGCGCCCGTCGTGCCCGTCGTGCCTGGCGTCGCCGCTCATGCCGGCGCCTCCATGGCGACGCGCAGGGCCGCGATGCCACGGGAGCCGTACGCCTTGACCGAGCCCAGCGATATGCCGAGGGTCTCGGCGACCTGAGCCTCGGTCATGTCGGCGAAGTAGCGCAGCACGAGGACCTCGCGCTGACGGCGCTGGAGGCCCTTCATCGCCTTGATGAGGGAGTCGCGCTCCAGCTGGTCGTAGGCGCCCTCCTCCGCGCTCGCCATGTCCGGCATCGGCTTGGACAGCAGCTTCAGGCCGAGGATGCGGCGGCGCAGGGCGGAGCGCGAGAGGTTCACGACCGTCTGGCGCAGATAGGCGAGCGTCTTCTCCGGGTCACGGACGCGCTTGCGCGCGGAGTGCACCCGGATGAAGGCCTCCTGTACGACGTCCTCGCAGGAGGCGGTGTCGTCGAGGAGGAGGGCCGCGAGGCCGAGGAGCGAGCGGTAGTGGGCGCGGTAGGTCTCGGTGAGATGGTCGACGGTCGTGCCGGAGGCCGGCAGCGTGGTCGTGTCCTCCCCGCCGTCGCGCTGGCCGGGGATGCGGGTGGGCCGCGCCGCTGGCATGGGCGCGATCACCGGCATGCCGCCGGGAGGCCCGGGCATGCGGGGACGGCGGGGTGGACGAAGGGCGGTGCCCCTCGTCTGTACCGCGGTGAAATCGAGTACCTCTGCCACGCCTGTTGGACCCGTATCCCCCCTTGGGGGTTGTACGCGACAGGCATCACTTTTGCGTCAGACCGAGCGCCTGTTCGTACGGCACATCTGCCTGGCCGCGCGGCTCGCGCATCACCTGGCACGACCGACCGAACCGCGTACAGCGCGTCGAACGCCCTCATGCGTACCAGCTCTTCCCCTATGCCCCGAGTCCGTGCAGCGCCCAGCCCCGCCGAAGGGCGCTCGTTAAAGACGCTCCCCGTCCGCCGCGCGGTTGCGGCGGACGGGGAGCAAAAATCCTCGATCACCAGGAGGCCTGAATCAACCCGGAAATCACACGGCTGTCCGACCGGAAATCCTTCGACCGCCGAACCGCCGACTCGAAGAACTTACACGCCGCCACCGACAACGCCCACGGCAGCCGACGGCACCCCCGCCCAGCGACATCCGGTCTATCCCAACACCGGGCGCCGCGCGACCCATTGGCGGGACGGTGCACTCACGGCCAACGAACAGTGCACCCCCGGACAACACCCGGTGGACGCCGGGTCCGGAACGGGGCTGCCGTGCCGCACTCCGCACCCGAGCGCGGGCGACGCGACCGGGCACCCCCGGCCGCTTCTCACATCCGTCCGCCCACCACCAGCTCAGCGATCTGCACGGTGTTCAGCGCGGAGCCCTTGCGGAGGTTGTCGCCGCAGGCGAAGAAGTCGAGGGCGGTGGGGTCGTCGAGGGCCCGGCGGACCCGGCCGACCCAGGTGGGGTCGGTGCCCACGACGTCCGCGGGGGTGGGGAACTCCCCCGCCCCGGGGTCGTCGAAGAGGACCACACCGGGTGCGGTCGCGAGGATCTCCCGGGCCTTGGCGACGGTGACCTCGCTCTCGAAGCGGGCGTGGAGGGTCAGGGAGTGCGCGGTGACGACGGGCACGCGTACGCAGGTCACGGCGACCGGCAGCGCCGGCAGCCCCAGGACCTTGCGGGTCTCGTCCCGTACCTTCATCTCCTCCGAGGACCAGCCGTCCGCGCGCGGCTCCCCGGCCCACGGCACCACGTTCAGCGCCACCGGCTCCGGGAACGGCCCGGTGTCGTCGCCCACGGCCCGCCGTACGTCGCCGGGGCTCGTCCCCAGCTCCGTACCGGCGACGAGGGCGATCTGCCGGCGCAGGGTGTCGACGCCTTCCCGGCCCGCGCCGCTGACCGCCTGGTACGAGGAGGCCACCAGCTCGCGCAGCCCGTACTCGGCGTGCAGCGCGCCCACGGCCACGATCATGGAGAGGGTGGTGCAGCTGGGGTTGGCGACGATGCCGCGCGGCCGGACGCGCAGGGCGTGCGGGTTGACCTCGGGGACGACGAGGGGCACCTCCGGGTCCATCCGGAAGGCGCCCGAGTTGTCCACCACCACCGCGCCCTTGGCCGCCGCGATCGGCGCCCAGCGCTCCGCGATCTCGTCGGGTACGTCGAACAGGGCGACGTCGGCCCCGTCGAAGACCTCTTCGGAGAGGGCCAGGACCTCGACCTCCTCCCCGCGCACGGCCAGCTTGCGGCCGGCCGAGCGGGGGGAGGCGATCAGCCGGATCTCGCCCCATATGTCCGCGCGGTGGGACAGGAGCTGGAGCATGACGGTGCCGACGGCCCCGGTCACCCCCACGACCGCGAGCGTCGGCCTTCCGGTCCGCCCGGCGGCGACGGCCATCAACGGCCGGTGCCGCCGCCGGGCGGACCGTACGAGCGGACCGTCATCGACCGGTGCCTCCGTAGACGACGGCCTCGTCGCTGTCGGAGTCGAGTCCGAAGGCGGTGTGCACGGCGCGCACGGCCTCCGGGACGTCGTCGGCGCGGGTGACGACGGAGATGCGGATCTCGGAGGTGGAGATCAGCTCGATGTTCACGCCCGCGTCGGACAGCGCCTCGAAGAAGGAGGCGGTGACGCCGGGGTTGGTCTTCATGCCCGCGCCGACCAGGGAGATCTTGCCGATCTGGTCGTCGTAGCGCAGGGAGTCGAAGCCGATCCCGGCCTTGTTCTTCTCCAGGGCGTCGATCGCCTTGCGGCCCTCGGTCTTGGGGAGGGTGAAGGAGATGTCCGTGAGGCCGGTGGTCACGGCGGAGACGTTCTGCACCACCATGTCGATGTTGATCTCGGCGTCGGCGATGGCGCGGAAGATCGCGGCGGCCTCGCCCGGCTTGTCCGGAACGCCGACGACCGTGACCTTGGCCTCGGAGGTGTCGTGCGCGACACCGGAGATGATGGCCTGCTCCACCTTCTGTTCCCCTTGCTGCTGCGTCTTGCCGACGACTGGCTCATTGCTGACCCACGTGCCCTGGAGTCCGCTGAAGGACGAGCGGACGTGGATCGGGATGTTGTAACGGCGGGCGTACTCCACACAGCGGTGGAGCAGCACCTTGGAGCCGGACGAGGCCAGCTCCAGCATGTCCTCGAAGGAGATCCAGTCGATCTTCCGGGCCTTCTTCACGACGCGCGGGTCGGCGGTGAAGACACCGTCGACGTCGGTGTAGATCTCGCAGACCTCGGCGTCGAGTGCGGCGGCCAGCGCCACGGCGGTGGTGTCCGACCCGCCGCGGCCCAGCGTGGTGATGTCCTTCTTGTCCTGGCTGACGCCCTGGAAGCCCGCGACGATGGCGATGTTGCCCTGGTCGATGGACTCCCGGATACGGCCGGGCGTGACGTCGATGATCCGGGCTTTGTTGTGGACCGAGTCGGTGATGACGCCTGCCTGGCTACCGGTGAACGACTGGGCCTCGTGGCCCAGGTTTTTGATCGCCATGGCCAGCAGGGCCATGGAGATACGCTCTCCGGCGGTCAGCAGCATGTCGAACTCACGTCCGGCAGGCATCGGAGACACCTGCTCGGCGAGATCGATCAGCTCGTCCGTCGTGTCGCCCATCGCGGAGACCACGACAACCACCTGGTTGCCGTTCTTCTTGGCTTCCACGATCCGCTTGGCGACGCGCTTGATGCCCTCGGCATCGGCTACGGAGGAGCCTCCGTACTTCTGCACGACAAGGCCCACGTGCGCTCCTCGCTCGGTTTCGTCCCTTATCCGCACATACACACGTACTGCGGTCGGCTCAGTCTATCGAGCGGCCGAAATCCGCCTCCGGGCTCCCGCATGGTGAGATGTCCCGCTCACCCTTCGATCACCTCGGATTCCTGCGGGCCTCCGCCGGATTTCGCCCCGGCTTCTTCGCCGGGAGACCGCCGGTGGCCGGGCCGCTCCGGGGTGGTCCCTGCCCGCCCCGGGCACACCGCAGTCCTAAAGTGGGCGAGGTCACTCGGGGGGACCAGCCGGCCCGTGGCCCGTCTCGCGGGCTTCCGCGTCCGACCGCGGGCGCCGCCGGACTTCCCCAACCATCTTAAAGTTCAACGATTATGGTTCGCCTGTGCGCGTACTTCTGGTGGAAGACGACGAGCCGGTCGCCGAGTCGCTCCGGCGCGGGCTGCAGCGATACGGCTTCGAGGTGGAGTGGGTGAGCACGGGCGGGGCGGCGCTGTCGTACGACGGCCCGTACGACGTGGTGCTCCTGGATCTCGGGCTGCCCGACACCGACGGGCTCGACGTCTGCAGGGCGCTGCGGGACCGCAGTGCCGTGCCGATCATCGTGATCAGCGCCCGCAGCGACGAGACGGACCGGGTGGTCGGCCTCGAACTAGGCGCCGACGACTACGTCTCCAAGCCGTTCGGGGTGCGCGAGGTCATCGCCCGGATAAGGGCGGTGATGCGCCGTGTGCAGCCCCGCCCCGCGGACGCGCCCCCGGCCGGCCCCGACCGGTACGGTTCCCGGCTCACCATCGACCGCAAGGCGGCGCGGGTGCACCTGGACGGCGCGGAGGTGGGGCTGGCCCCCAAGGAGTACGACCTGCTGGCGTTCCTCACCGAGGAGCCGGGCGCGCTGATGTCGCGTGAGCAGATCATGGAGGCCGTCTGGGACGCGAACTGGTTCGGCCCGACGAAGACGCTCGACGTGCATGTGGCGGCGCTGCGGCGCAAGCTCGCGGGGGCGATCACCATAGAGGCGGTGCGCGGGGTGGGCTTCCGGCTCATCGTGAACGGCGCCGACGAGAACGCCGGTGCGGCGGGCGGCGCGCGCGGGAGCAGCGGCGCGTCATGATCCGTCAGCTCATCCGCAGCTATGTGCTCCTGGTGGCTGTGGCGATCGCCCTGTTCACGGTGCCGGTGGCGTTCACTCTCACCGGCCAGTTGCGGAACGACACCAGCCAGTCCATCACCCGCGAGGCCCAGACCATGGCCCGGCTCCTCGGCTCCGGTGACACGGCCTCCTGCGAGGCGCTGGCGAGGATGGCCGGGGCGTATCCGAAGGACCAGGAGAAGGTGGAGGTCTCGACGACCGGCAGGTGCGCACGGGAGACGCTGCGGCGGCCGACGCCGGATGCGGCGCTGGCCAGGGCCCTGGAACGGGGCGACAAGACCGTCGACTGGGGCTCCGACTTCATATGGGGCAAGAACCTGGTGGTCACCGTTCCGGCCTTCGAACGCTCGCGGGAGGGGAGCGAGGCGGAGGGGAGCGAGGCGGAGGGGAGCGAGGCGGACGGGGGGAAGACGGACGGGACGCGGGCCGACGGGAGGCAGGGGAGGGACGACGTCGTCGGTGCCGTCCGGATCAGGTTCTCCACCGACGACCTCACCGACCGGCTGTGGCAGATCTGGGGTTTCCGGGCGGGACTGGCCGTACTCGTCCTGCTGGCGGCCGCCGGCATCGGCGTGTTCGCCGCGCGGCGGCTGACCGCTCCGCTGCGCCAGCTCAACGAGATGGCGAGCAGGATGAGCGACGGTGACCTGAAGGCACGTTCCGCGATCACGGGCCCGCAGGAGACTCAGACCCTGGCGCGCACGCTCAATCAGGCGAGCGAGCGCCTGGACACGCTGATCGCCTCGCAGCGCATCTTCGTGGCCGACGCCTCGCACCAGCTGCGCACGCCGCTGACGGCCCTCCGCCTGTCGTTGGACAACATCGCGGACGGGGTGGACGACGAATTCGTACGGGAGGACGTGGAGCAGGCCACCGCCGAGGTGGTCCGGATGAGCCGTCTGGTCAGTGGGCTGCTGGTGCTGGCCCGGGCCGAGGCGAAGGTCACGGCGGCGGAACCGCTGTCCCTGCGGGAGGTCATCCAGGAGCGCCTGGACGTGTGGAGACCGGCCGCCGACGAGCGCGGAGTCACCATCGCGCTCGGGGGGAGTGCCGACGGCCGGCCGCTTGTGCTGGCCAGTCCCGGTCATCTGGACCAGGTCCTGGACAACGTGCTGTCGAACGCCCTGGAGGTCTCGCCGGACGGTGCGACCATCACCGTGCGGGTGGAGCCCCGGGGCGACGAGGTGGTGCTGTCGGTGCTGGACGAGGGGCCCGGTATGTCGGACGCCGAGAAGTCCCGCGCGTTCGACCGCTTCTGGCGTGGTCAGGGCCTCACCGGGAAGTCCGGTTCGGGCCTCGGCCTCGCCGTCGTCAGGCAACTGGTCACCGACGACGGCGGAACCGTGGTCCTCAAGGACGCGCCCGGGGGCGGCCTGTGCGTCGCGCTCACCCTGCGGGCGGCGCGGCAGGGGGGTGGCTGAGCCGGGGGGTCGAGCTCAGCCACCGGTAGGGGCGCCGGTGATCAGCCCTCGGGCATCGCCGACGAGTGGTGGTTCACGATCTTCCAGACGCCGTTGCGCTTCTCGTACTCGTACGTGTAGCGGGCCTTGACCACGCGCTTGTCGCCGGTCTTCGGGTCGGTGAGCGTGAACCGGTAAGTGCCGGTGTCGATCGCGGAGTTGCCGTCCAGGACATTGATGATCGTCTGGATCTTCTTGCCCCTGGGCTTGTTCTCCAGGAAGTGGTGGAAGTAGTCGACGATCCCGGCGCGGTTCGTGCGGACCTTGTTGGAGACGGTCGGCAGCAGCACCGCGTCCTTCGCGTAGCGGTCGGCGACCTTCTTCGGGTCACCGGTCTGCAGCGACCTGTTCCAGCCGTCGAAGAGCGCCGCGATCTCCTTCTTGGAGGGCTTCTTCGGAGCGGCTTCGGCACCGGCCATGCTGACGCCGGCGGTCACCGTGCCGGCGGTGACGAGGGCGGTGGCGGTGACGATGGCGGCGCGTATCCGGTTCTGGCGGGTCATCGTAACTCCTGTGCGAATGTGGGGTTTTACTGCCTCCGCCTGGTGTGCGGTGGAAGTGACTCCAGATTCGCGTGGAGCCCGTTAGGGCCCGTGCAACGGAGATACAGGACCGGTACAAGGGGTGACCAACTTACGGATGATCACCACTTGGTTACCCGGCGGGCTCCACGGACGGCCGTACGTCGGCGGACCGGGTCACTTCCAGCGCCCCAGCCGTCCGGCGCGACGCAGTTCCTCCACCCGGGCCGTGACGTCCACGACCTCGTCCATGCCCGGCAGGCCGCCCCCGCCGCCGCCCGCTTCCCCGCTCCTCGGGCCGGGCAGGAACGTGTCGGGCACGAACCCGTACACCGGCATCGGGCCGTCCAGCTCGCACTCCGCGAGGCACTCACGGCACAACCCGTTCACGATCTCGGCCGTCCGCTCGTCCGCGTCGCACAGACCGCAGGCCATGATCACCCGGGTGACCACGGCACGGCGGGCGCGGGCGGCGGGCTTCTGCCGGATCTTGGCCTTCTTCGGGCGCATGGGGGGCATCTTGCTCTCCAATCGTCTGCGGGCGAGTCCGCCCGGGTTGGTGACCTCGGACGGCAGCCCGTCGGTCAGTGCCTTGGTGACCTCGTCGGGCGTCGCGCCACGCGACAGCCACTGGGAGACGAGGGATTCGAGGGAGTGGCAGTCGGCCTCGGACAGCGGCATACGGGGCTCGACGAGACGGAGTTCGGCGAGGGTGCGGTATGCGGCGCCGGGCGCCACGGCGGGCGCCCCGGCCTCGGCGAGCTCGGCGCACTCAGTGGCCTCGGTGGGCTCGGTGGTATCGATGGGTTCAGCGGGCTCGGTGGGCTCGTCCGCCTGCTCGGCGGGCTCGTCCGCCTGCTCGGTGGGCTCGTTCTCCTCGACCCGAGCCAGTCCCGACTGATAGTGCTCCGTGACGTCCCTGCCGTCGCGCTCCCGCGCGAAGTTCGCCCACCACTCCACCGACCTGGGGGTACGCGACCAGTACGTGCGCGTCACCCAGCGCATCGAGCCGTCCTCGATGGTGATGTGCTCCTTGATCCACCGCAGATGGCCGGCGAGCACGAGCCGACCCGAGGACGTACGCACGGCCTGCTGGCCGTAGCGGGGGTGTTCGGCGGCGATCACCTTGTGGCCCATGGCGTGGCCGTCCTCAAGGTGGTCGATGAAGACGGCGATCTCGGCGTCGCGGGGGCTCAGATGTGCGAACGTCGCGTCCGCGTGCGGGTCTTCGTCACCCACGGAACGCTTTCCGTAACCCGTTTTGGCCATCGGGTGGGACGGGGAAGGCAGGGCAGCACTAGGCTGGGCGTAAGCCACGATCGAGTCCTCTTCGATCCGTAGGTCTAGGCCCTGGCACTGGTGTTGGCGCACCGGCCGGGGCCGATCTATTTGGTCGGTTGCCGCGAACCTAGAGCGGCTTTACGTTCCGAAGCAAGCCGATCACGGAATGTCACCCCTTCGGGTTACACCTCTTCAACTCATGTACGGGCTTGGTTGGTTGGGTTGGTTTTTCACCCAGCCCAGAATCTTGGAAACCCCATGGGAAGAGCTCGGGTCCCGAGGCTCAAGCCCCGGGCCGACCTGCGGAAACGAAGGCCTGCCAGGCCGGGGCACCGAGGGTGAGGGTGGGGCCGGCGGGGTTCTTGGAGTCGCGTATGCGGACGGTCAGGGCGGTGACCGCTTCGGGGTGACGAACTTCCGTACCGTCACCTTCGTCGGCATCACCGCGCTGGAGGGGAACACATGGCGCCTGCGCTGGTGGTCCAAGCCGACGCGCGAAACCCCTTACGTCGCGCCCGAGTTGCTGCTCGACGCCCTGGTGGACACTCCGGCCGCCCGCGAACCGTCGGCTACAGCGTCCCCAGCGCCGGGGCGAACGCGATGAGGAGGGGGACGAGGGCCAGCAGCGCGGCGGCCGCGGTGGTCCCCGCGCGGCGCAGGCGGTCGAGGCGGGGCGGCGGCGACAGGAGCCGCTCCACCCGGTCGCCCAGCAGGCGGCGGGTGTTGGAGCAGCTCAACACGCCCCGGTGCTGGTTCAGTTCGATCAGCGCGAGCGCGGTGGTGAGGTGGCCGCAGCGGCGGGACGCCGTGTCGTCGGCGGCCAGTTCGACGAGGCGGTGGGTCTGGTCGGCGAAGTGCGCGAAGAGCGGGACGCGCGGGAAGCCGGTCGCGAGGGCGGTGGAGAGGTGGAGCAGCCAGTCGTGGCGGGCGCGGGCGTGGCCGAGTTCATGGGCGAGCACCGCGTCCAGCTGACGGTCGGTGAGCTTGGCCAAGGCGCCCGTGGTGACGACCAGTTGGGGAGGGGTTCCGGGCATCAGCCAGGCGTCCGGGTAGTCGTCCTCCAGCACCAGCAGGGGTCCCTGCGCGTCGGGCAGCCCGGCCGGCAGGTCGGGGGCGCGCTCGCGCAGATGGGCGCGGCGGATGTGACGTCGGCGCCGGGACTCGACGACTTCCCGGGCGAGCATGGCCCCGCTCCACGCCGCGCCGCAGGCCAGCAGCAGGGTGAGGACGGCCGTCCAGGGCGGCGCGGCCGTGAGGTCGTACGCGGCGGTCACGGCCGGCGGCGCGGGCGCGAAGGCATGCGTCCGGACCGTCTCGAACACCGCGGCCGCGCCCAGCACCAGCGCCGCGAGGCAGCTGAGCAGCGCCGCCGCGACGAGGCACTGCCATGCCCACAGCGCGACGACCGGTTCCCGTTCCGGCCACAGGGCCCGAAGCAGTGCGCGGGGGCCCAGCACGGCGGCGGTCAGGGCCACGGCGATGAGAAGGAGCAGGAGGACGGTCACGTCGATGGTCCGGTTCCTTGTCAGGGGGGAGGCACGCAGTACGTACGGCGGTGCATACGCTACCGCCGGTACCGGCCCCCATCAGGCGTGCCGTGGACGCGGTATCCGCGGCCGCCTCCGCCGGATCACTTTCCCGTGGAGGCCGTTCGGCGGCGCCGCCCCGCGGCCGGGACCGCTCGTGCCGCCGCTCTCGCTCGGCGGCGGGGTGAGCGCCCTCACCAAAACCAAAGGGGTGTGGGCGGGCGGCCCCGCCGTGTGCTCACGAGGCGGTCTACTTGACTTTCCGCAGCCCCAGCGGCCCGGCGATCTCCTCCGCCATGACCTTGCCCGCCTCGAACTCCAGGGTTTCGTCGCCCATGAGTTCCTGGTCGGTGTCGAGGCCGTCGAGTTCGGCGAGGGGCTGGTTGAGGCGGACGTGGGCGACGAGGGACTGCAGGGCCCTCAGGGTCGCCGAGGCCGTGGAGCCCCAGTTGGAGAAGTAGGAGAACTGCCACCACCACAGCGCCTCGCTGGTGCGGCCCGCGCGGTAGTGGGCCATGCCGTGGCGGAGGTCGGTCATGACGTCGACGAGGTCGTCGGAGATACGGGCCGGCACGGGCGCCTTGCGGGGCTCGTACGGGTCGAAGACCTCGGAGTAGACGTCGACGGGGTCGAGCATGGCGGCCAGGCGTTCGCGCAGTTCGTCGACGTCCGGCTCGGGGCCGGGGTCGGGCTCGTAGCGCTCGTCCGGCACGATGTCCTCGTGCGCGCCGAGGCGGCCCCCCGCCAGGAGGAGCTGGGAGACCTCCAGCAGCAGGAAGGGCACGGCCGAGTCCGGCTCGTCGCCCTTGGCCACCTCGGTGACCGCGACCAGGAAGCTCTCGATCTGGTCCGCGATCTGGACGGCGAAGTCGTCCGGGTTCTGGCCGGTCGCGTGCAGCGTGGCGTCAGACATCCAGCAATCGTCTCCCCTCGAAGGCGCGGCCGAGGGTCACCTCGTCCGCGTATTCCAGGTCGCCGCCCACCGGGAGGCCGCTGGCCAGGCGGGTGACCTTGAGGCCCATGGGTTTGATCATGCGGGCGAGATACGTGGCCGTGGCCTCGCCCTCCAGGTTCGGGTCGGTGGCCAGGATCAGCTCCGTGACCGTGCCGTCGGCCAACCTGGCGAGAAGTTCCCGTATCCGCAGGTCGTCGGGGCCGACGCCCTCGATGGGGCTGATCGCGCCGCCGAGGACGTGGTAACGGCCGCGGAACTCACGGGTCCGCTCGACGGCGACGACGTCCTTCGGCTCCTCCACGACGCAGATGACCGACGGGTCGCGGCGGGTGTCGCGGCAGATGTTGCACAGGTCCTCCTGCGCGACGTTGCCGCAGGTCGCGCAGAAGCGGACCTTCGCCTTGACCTCCATCAGGGCCTGCGCGAGACGCCGTACGTCCGTCGGCTCCGCCTGAAGGATGTGGAAGGCGATCCGCTGCGCGCTCTTGGGACCGACGCCGGGCAGCCGCCCCAGCTCGTCGATGAGGTCCTGGACCACGCCTTCGTACACGGACTGCCGTCCTTCCTGGTGTCTTTCAGTACGTACCGTAGTCGGCCGCCGCCGGTCCGAGGAAGGCGGTACGGGGCACGGATGGACTCGACGGAGGGGAGATGGGGGGAGATTCGGCTCAGAAGGGCAGACCGGGGATGCCGGAGCCACCGCCGAGGCCCTGGGCGAGGGGGCCCAGCTTCTGCTGCTGGAGGTTCTGGGCGTTCTCGTTGGCCGCCTGGACGGCCGCGACGATCAGGTCGGCGAGGGTCTCGGTGTCCTCCGGGTCCACCGCCTTGGGGTCGATCTTCAGGGCGCGCAGCTCGCCGGAGCCGTTGACCGTGGCCTTGACCAGGCCGCCGCCCGCCTGGCCTTCGACCTCGGTGTTCGCGAGCTCCTCCTGTGCCCTCGCCAGGTCCTGCTGCATCTTCTGGGCCTGCTGGAGCAGCTGCTGCATGTTGGGCTGGCCACCACCGGGGATCACGTTCAGCTCCCTCGTCTCGCTCTCTTGCGGTCGCTCACGAGCCTACGTGGTCGGCCCGGCCCGTGCGGCGCCACTCTTTCGAGTGATGGGGCGGGAATTCGTATACCTGATCAAGGACCTCTTCCAGGCGGAAAAGCCTTGAAACCGGGGTTTTCGCCACCCATTGGGAGGTAGGAAGGGGCCGTGCGCACGGCCCGCGACACGGGGGTGCGTACGCGCGTCTCGCACTGTCGTGAGCAGCGTCGTCATTAGGGAGTACCGGGTGAGCCAGCCGGATATGCAGCCCGAGGGGTCCCCCCAGGACGGGCGGGGTGAGGGACCTGGGCTGTGGGCGGAGCCGTGGACGGGGGAGGCCGGGCCGTGGGTGGATGATCTGACCGGGCGGCCCTTTCCGCACGGGGACTGGGCGGTGCCGGCGGAGCGGCTGGACGAGCTGTACCGGTGGGTGGAGCGTGCGGCGCTGGATACCGCCGCGTGGTATCTCGCGGACCGCATGGGGAAGCGGCTGGCGGCCCAGGTACTGCGGGTGGGGGCGGCGGCGGGCGCGCTGGTGGGGGCGGTGCTGCCGCTGCTGGACGTCACCGGGGTGGTGGGCGGTATGGCGCCCTGGGGGTATCTGGCACTGCTGGTGTGTGTGGCCTGCCTGGCGGTGGATCGGTTCTTCGGGCTCACCTCCGGGTGGATGAGGGATGTCGCCACGGCGCAGGCGGTACAGCGGCGACTCCAGGCACTCCAGTTCGACTGGGCCTCGGAGAGCGCGCGGGAGGTGCTCGGGCCGACGGAGGGGACGGCCGGGGAGGCGGCTGAGCGGTGCCTCGGGGTGCTGCGGCGGTTCTCGGAGGACGTGACGGAGCTGGTGCGGGCCGAGACCGCGGACTGGATGGTCGAGTTCCGGGCCGGTGCGGCGCCGCTCGGCATCCAGACCGGGGGGTCCGCCGGCCGCCCCGCCGAGCTCCCTCCCGGCGGGCGGCTGCCGCTGCCACCGGGAGCACGGCCGAACATGCCCCGGCAGCGGCCGCCGGAGGCGCGATGACCGCCGGGGGCGGCGCCGCGGTACGCCGGGCGCGGGTGCGTGGGGGCTGATCGCGCCCACGCGGCCGAGCCGCAGGTGTCGCCGCCCCGCGCCCCTGAAGGACGGGCCGCAGGCCCGACCCGTCAGGGGCGCGGGGAACTGCGCGAGAAGCCACAACCCACCCGCACCCGCCGACGGAGGCGCACCCCCGAGCCGTGAGGCGCAGCGGCCCCGGCTCAGCCGCCCTTCGTGTACGTCACCGACTTGCCCGCCGTGTCCACGCGGCGCAGGCGGCCGTCGGACAGGAGCGTGACGGTGGTGGCGGCGCCCGGTGAGCAGGAGGTCGCCGGTTCGCCCTCGGTGACGGTGGAGGGGCCGATCTTCAGGGGGCCGTCGTCGTCCGGCGCCTCGCTCAGCTCCGCCTCGAACACACAGTGGTACGTACCGCCCCCTTCGAGCGGTCCGTCCGCCGTGAGGGAGAGCACGGTGTCGCCCACCTCGCCCTGCCGGATGACGAGTTCACGGGTGTCGGGGCCGTCGGAGCCGTCGAGGGCCGCGTTCCAGGTGCCGAGGAACTCCTCCGGGATCGTGCCCGTGTCCGGGGACTCGGTGGTGGGGTCCGGGGAGGTCTCCGGGTCGGTCGGCTCGGGCGTCGTGGGCCCGGGGGTCTCGGGACCGCTCGTCGTCGGCCCGCCCCTGCCGTCGTTCTCCTTGCCGCCCTCCTCCCCCTTCTTCATCAGCGCGTACACCGAGCCGCCCGCGCCGAGGGCCACGACGAGGGCGACCGCGACGAGCAGCGCGGAGGAACGCCGGGCTCCTCTCCGCTCCGGTCTCGGCCGGCCGCCGGGCCCCTGGAGAGGGGGCGGCCCGTACGGAAGGGTCGCGCCGAGGCCGCCGGCGGCACCCGGGCCCTGGTGACCGCCGTACGGCGGCTGCCCCCCGTACGCCCGCTGATCGGCGTACGGCTGCTGCCCGTACGCGCCGTACCCGGCCTGGCCCTGCGCCGCGCCCTGCGGATAGCCGTAGCCGGGGGCCGCGCCCGGCGGCTGACCGTACCCGGCCGCGGGCTGCGGGTGCTGCGGATGCCCCGGTTGCCGGTGCGGGAAGCCGTACGCGGGCGGCGCGGCGGGCGGAGGCGGCACGGCACCGCCCTCGGGCCCGGCGGAGGGGTGACCGGGGGCGCCCTCGGGTCGCCCGGCCGCGGAGGGGCCTGCGTACGGGGATGGCGGGGCGCCCGGCGGCGTCGGCACGCCCCCGGCGGAGGCGGGCGCCCCCGAGGCCGCGAACCCGGCGGAGGCGGCGGCAGCGGAGGCGGGGGAGGCCGCGGAAGGCGGCTGCCCGGCGGGGTCGGGCGCCGCCGGGTGTCCGCCCTCGGCCGGACCCCCGGACGCTCCCTGAGTCCCCCGGCCGACCCCGGCCGCGGCCCCCGCCCCGTTCTGCCCCTCTCCCCCGGGCGGGTGCTCCTCCGGGTCCTCCGCGTCCAGCAACTGGACGGCGTGGCGGCCCAGTTGGGCGACGAGGGCACTCGGGAGCCAGGGGTCGCGGGAGCGGCCCGCGAAGACCGTGTCCTCGGCGCCGGTGCGCTGGAGGATCTGGGCGAGCGTGGGGCGGGCGGCGGGGTCCTTGCGGAGGCAGTCCCGTACGAGGTCGTAGAGGCCCTCGGGCAGGCCCTCCAGATCGGGCTCCTCCTCGGCGATACGGAACATCAGGGCGTGGACACCGGAGTTCGCGCCGCCGAAGGGGAGGTTGCCGGTGGCGGCGTAGGCGAGGACCGAGCCCAGGCAGAAGACGTCGCAGGCGGGGGTGATGCGGTCACCGCGCACCTGCTCGGGCGCCATGAAGCCGGGCGAGCCGACGAGCGCGCCGGTGCGGGTGAGGCCGCCGTCGGTGACCGTCTCCAGTGCCCGCGCGATACCGAAGTCGATGACGCGGGGCCCGTCGATCGTCACGAGGACGTTGGACGGCTTGAGGTCGCGGTGGATGAGCCCGGCCGCGTGGATGTCCTCCAGCGCGTGGGCGAGTCCGGCGGCGAGGATGCGCACCGTCCGCTCGGGCAGCGCGCCGTGGTCCCTGCCGACCACGGTCTGGAGGGACGGGCCGGCGACGTAGCCGGTGGCCACCCACGGGATGTCGGCCTCGGTGTCCGCGTCCAGCACCGGCGCGGTCCAGTACCCGCCGACCTGCCGGGCGGCCTGCACCTCCTGCCGGAACCGGGCCCGGAACTCCTCCTGCACGGCCAGTTCCCGCCGTACGTGCTTGACGGCGACGGTGCGGCCGCGGTCGGACCGCGCCAGATACACGTTGCCCATCCCGCCCGCGCCCAGCCGCGCCAGCAGCCGATACGCCCCGACCCGCTGCGGATCCCCCGGCCCGAGATTCTCCATGGCCACCGCCCCCGCCTCTCCCCCCGTGCGATCCCCTGCGCATGTGTACGCGCGGACGTGCAGACACGCATGTGCAGGCGCGCCTGTCGCGAACGTACGGTTACGCCGTGTACATGCTGAACGTGCCGAACGTGCGCAACGAACCGATCGTAGTGCGGAGGCGGGAGGAGGCGGGCGGGGCGGTGTCTACGGTTCCGTAACAGCCTCACGCCCGGCGGACAGGTCCTCCAGCGCCGCCGACAGGTCTTCCAGGACCCGTACGGTCTCCGCGAACCGCTCCTCGCCGAGGGCCTCGGCGAGACGGTCCGCGAGGGCCGCGTGACCGGGGTCGATCTTCTCGACGGCGGCGCGTCCCGCCGGGGTCGGGGTGAGGAGCTTGGCGCGGCGGTGGGCCGGGTTCGGGACGTACTCGGCGAGGCCGCGGTCGACGAGGAGGTCGGCGACGCGCTGCACGCTCTGGCGGGTGATGCCCATCGCGCGGGCGACGCCGGAGACGGGCAGCGGCTCGGGGAGCACCGCGCCGAGGACCTGCCACCAGGCCGCCGTGAGCCCCGCCGGGCGCGCCAGTTCCTCGGCGACGGACAGGAACTGGCCGTTGAGCCGGAAGACGCCGAGAGCGGTGCGGCTGAGCAGGTCCTGCCGTGCGCGGCTCATCGGGCGGCGGCTTCCAGGACGGCGTACGCCTCCGGGTCGGAGTCGTGGAACAGGCGGTACCAGGCGTCGAGGACCTCGCCCTCGTAGACGCCGAGGAGCCGGAAGACCTCGCGGGCGAAGGCGACGGGTTCGGTGGGGCCTGCGGTGACGAGCAGGCCGTCCGCGTCGGTCACGGCGTCGGTGTCGACGTAGTGGTCGGCGCCCTTGTAGCCGGTGGCGGCGAGGTAGAAGGGGGCCGCGCTGGTGTGGGCGCGGTCGTCGAGCAGCCCTTCCCTGGCGAGTCCGGCGGTCGCCCCGCAGATCGCGGCGACGGGGACGCCGGCGGCCAGGAACTCCCGCGCCTTGCGGGCGAACGGTGCGAGGTCGTCGCCCGTGTCCCAGAGGTCCGCGCCGGTGAGGATCAGCAGCGAGCTGTCCTCGGGGCGGAGGTCCGCGAGGGCGGCGTCCGGCTGGATCCGGACGCCGGCGATGGTTCGCACGGGGTTCGTGGCCGGGCCGACCGTGCGGATCTCATGGCCTGCGCGGGCCAGCCAGGCGGTGGTGTGGCCGGTCTCCCAGTCGGCGTAGGTGTCGTAGACGGCGAGGTGGACGGGGTTGCTGGTCATGGCTTCTCCTCCGGGACCGTTCGCTGCTATGACAGCATACTGGCACTTTGCCAGGATGCTGTCAATGGAAGTTGCCGGTGAACTCTGGACCGGGGGTGCGTCGGCGAGTGCGGGTCCGGCGACGGGACCCCCTGGGGCGACACACTGTCGCGGTGCGGAGCCCTGCCGCAGACAGGACGCCGATATCGGCGCCGCGGCGCCGCGGCCTACCCTCGCCCCATGACGCCTCAGCCCAACCCCCAGCTCGGCGCCGCGGTGAAGGCGGCGGACCGTGCGCACGTGTTCCACTCCTGGTCCGCCCAGGAACTCATCGACCCGCTCGCAGTCGCCGGCGCCGAGGGGTCGTACTTCTGGGACTACGAAGGCAGGCGGTACCTGGACTTCACCAGCGGCCTCGTCTACACGAACATCGGCTACCAGCACCCGAAGGTCGTCGCGGCCATCCAGGAGCAGGCGGCGAAGCTCACCACGTTCGCCCCGGCGTTCGCGATCGAGGCCCGCTCGGAGGCGGCCCGGCTGATAGCCGAGCGCACCCCGGGCGACCTGGACAAGATCTTCTTCACCAACGGCGGCGCCGACGCCGTCGAGCACGCCGTCCGCATGGCCCGCCTGCACACGGGCCGCCCCAAGGTGCTGTCCGCGTACCGCTCGTACCACGGCGGCACCCAGCAGGCCGTGAACATCACCGGTGACCCCCGCCGCTGGGCCTCCGACGCCGGCACCGCCGGGGTCGTGCACTTCTGGGCGCCCTTCCTCTACCGGTCCCGCTTCTACGCGGAGACCGAGGAGCAGGAGTGCGCCCGCGCCCTGGAACACCTGGAGACGACGATCGCCTTCGAGGGGCCGTCGACCATCGCCGCGATCATCCTGGAGACCATCCCCGGCACGGCCGGGATCATGGTCCCGCCGCCGGGCTACCTGGCCGGTGTGCGGGAGCTGTGCGACAAGTACGGCATCGTCTTCGTCCTCGACGAGGTCATGGCGGGCTTCGGCCGGACCGGCGAGTGGTTCGCGGCCGACCTCTTCGACGTCGTCCCCGACCTGATGACCTTCGCCAAGGGCGTGAACTCCGGTTACGTCCCCCTCGGCGGCGTCGCCATCTCGCCGGCCATCGCGGAGACGTTCGCCCGGCGCCCGTACCCCGGCGGCCTGACGTACTCCGGGCACCCGCTGGCGTGCGCCGCCGCCGTCGCGACGATCAACGTCATGGCGGAGGAGCGCGTCGTCGAGAACGCGGCGGCGCTCGGCGCGTCCGTCATCGAGCCGGGGCTGCGCGAACTGGCCGAGCGGCACCCGTCGGTGGGCGAGGTGCGCGGCGTCGGCATGTTCTGGGCGCTGGAGCTGGTCAGGAACAGGGAGACCCGCGAGCCCCTCGTCCCCTACAACGCCGCGGGCGAGGCCAACGCCCCGATGCTGGCCTTCGCGGGCGCCGCCAAGGCGCAGGGCCTGTGGCCCTTCGTGAACATGAACCGCACCCACGTCGTCCCCCCGTGCAACATCACGGAGGCGGAGGCCAAGGAGGGCCTCGCGGCCCTCGACACGGCGCTGACGGCGGCGGACGAGTTCACGGTCTGACGCCGGTGACGGCCCGTCCGGTGAGCCGGCGGCCGTCCTGCCGACGAACACCGAACGGCGCCCCCGGGTCCCACGGCCCGGGGGCGCCCTTCCGCATCTGCCGCGCCGTCGATCCCGCCTCCCCCACCGGGCGGCCCGCGGGGGAAAACCGCACGCCAGGTGGCCGATTCGTGCCGGTCGGTGCCGGTACGACGCGGGGGCCGTGACGGCGAGCCCGAAACAGCCTGCCCGGAACCCGAACGCGTAAGGTGACGTGCTCGTAAGAGAACGCAGAGACCACGCACAGGAATGCGTACGCGTACGCGGATGGGGGAACCGGACCACGATGCCCGGCACCGGCGGCGGCAATGGCGCCGTGACTCGTAGCACCCTGCGGCAGCAGCTCGCGGACGCGCTCCGTGACGAGGTGCTGGCCGGCAGACTGAAGCCGGGGCAGGAGTTCACGGTGAAGGAGATCGCCGAGCAGTACGGGGTGTCGGCGACCCCCGTACGCGAGGCGCTGGTGGACCTGTCCGCGCAGGGGCTGCTGGACGCGGTGCAGCACCGCGGTTTCCAGGTGCACGAGTACTCGCTGGGCGACTACCGGCACATGGTCGAGGCCCGCATCCTCATCGGCGACGGCATGTTCCGCCGGCTCGGCGACCGGAAGATGGACACCCGCACCGCCGCGGCACTCGCCGGGGTACGGCGGCGCGGCGAGGAGGCCCGACGGGCCGCGGCCGCCGGCGATCTGAACATCCTGATCGGCTACGACCTGCGGTTCTGGCGCGAGCTGATCGTCCTGTTCGGCAACCCCTACCTCTCCGACTTCCTGCACCGGCTGCGGGTGCAGTCCTGGGTGTGCGCGGTGCAGCACCTGCGCCGGGCGGACGACCTCAGGGGCCGGCTGTGGGACAGGTACACCGACCTCGTCGACGCGCTCACCCGCCGGGACGCGCTCACCGCGCAGGAGATCATCGCCGAGTACGACGACCACTCGATGACGCTCGTGGAACGGCTGGCCGAGGGATGAGCGGGGCCCGCACGGGCGCCGGCCCCCGGGTCGGCGTCGATCTGTCCGTCGTCATCCCCGCCTACAACGAGGAGCGGCGCCTCGGCCCCACCCTCGACGCGATCGTCTCCCACCTCGCCGCGACGGAGGCCGCCGAGACCTGGGAGGTCCTCGTCGTCGACGACGGCTCGACGGACGGCACGCGCGAGGTCGTGGCCGCCGTAACCGAGCGCGACTCACGGGTGCAGCTCATCGGCGGCGGACCCCGCAACCGGGGCAAGGGGCATGCCCTGCGCCTCGGCGTCTGCGCCTCGTACGGCCGCCGCGTCCTGCTCACGGACGCCGATCTCGCCGCGCCGATCGAGGAGTTGGAGCGGCTCGACAAGGCACTCAGCGACGGGCACGCGGCGGCGATCGGTTCCCGCGAGGCGCCGGGGGCACACATCGAGCAGCGCCAGCACCGGCTGCGCGAGAACCTCGGCCGCGCGGGCAACCTGCTGATACGCGGGCTCGCGGTGCCCGGAATCCGCGACACGCAGTGCGGGTTCAAGCTGTTCGACGGCGAGCGGGCCCGCGAGGCGTTCGCCGCCTCCCGGCTCGACGGGTTCGGGATAGACGTCGAGATACTGCGGCACTTCCGGCGCGCCGACTGGTCCGTCGCCGAGGTGCCCATCCGCTGGTCCCATCAGCCCGGTTCGAAGATCCGCGCGCGGGACTACGCCCGCGTCCTCGCTGAACTCGCCTCCCTCAAGGGCCGTTCGGTGCGGTCGGCGGCCCGGCACCTCCGCCCCGCCGACGTCCTCGCGGTCCTCGTCTTCCTGCTGATGGCGGTGGCCCTCTACGCCGGCCGCTGGATCGACCCGAACGGCCGCTACCTCCCCGACTCCCTCCAGGACCAGAACCAGTGGGAGTGGTTCTTCGCCGTCACCGCCGACAACCTCGTCCACCTCAGGAACCCCCTGTTCACCGACATGCAGGGCTTCCCCGACGGGGTGAACCTCATGGCCAACACGGTCATGCTGGGCCTGTCGGTCCCCTTCGCCCCGGTGACGCTCGCCCTGGGTCCGGCGGTGACGCTCGGCCTCGTCATGACGCTCGGCCTGGCCGCCACGGCCGCCGCCTGGTACCGGCTGTTCGTGCGACGGCTCGTACGGCACCGGGGCGCGGCCTTCACCGGCGCGGCCCTCGCCGCGTTCGCGCCCCCGATGGTCAGCCACGCCAACGCGCACCCGAACTTCATCGTCCTGTTCATGATCCCGTTCATCGTCGACCGGGCCCTGCGGCTGTGCACGGGTGCCCGGACGGTACGGGACGGTGTCGTCCTCGGGCTGATGGCGGCGTACCAGATCTTCCTCGGCGAGGAGCCCCTCCTGCTCGCCGCGATGGGCATGCTGCTGTTCGCCGCCGCGTACGGGGCCGTACGGCGGGACGTGGCCCGCGCCTCCTGGCGCCCTCTGCTGAAGGGCCTCGGTGTCGCGGCCCTGACCGCGCTCCCCCTGGTGGCCTTCTTCCTCACCTGGCAGTTCTTCGGCCCGCAGAGCTACAAGAGCATCGGGCACGGCGACCACGCCGGGAACAGCCCCCTCGCCCTGCTCTCCTTCGCCGAGCGCTCGCTCCTCGCGGGCGACCGGGAGCGGGCCGAGGCCCTCTCCCTCAACCCGACCGAGCAGAACGCCTTCTACGGCTGGCCCCTGGTGCTGCTGGCCCTCGGCATCGTCGTACGCCTGTGGGAGCGCCCCCTGGTGAAGGCGCTCGGCTTCACCGCGGTCGCCGCCGCCGTCCTGTCCCTCGGCTCCCGGATCCGCCTCCCGCAGACGGACCTGGTGCTGCCCGGCCCGTGGGCGCTGCTCGCCGACCGGCCGCTGTTCGAGTCGGTCATCGAGGGCCGGGTGGCGATGGTCTGCGCGCCGGTGCTCGGCATGCTGCTGGCGCTCGCCTGCGAACGGCTGGCGGCGACGCCGGGCCTCGGCACCCGGTACGTGGGCTTCCTGGCGATCACGCTGGCGCTGCTGCCGGTCGTGCCGGCCCCGCTGAAGTCGGTGGAACGGCCGGAGGTGCCGGCGTTCATCGCGGACGGCACCTGGCGTTCGTACGTCGACACGGCGGCCGGCGAGACGCTCGTCCCCGTGCCGCTGCCGGACCCCGGCAACGCGGAGGCCCTGCACTGGCAGACCACGGCCCGCTTCGGCTTCCGGATGCCCGGCGGGTACTTCAACGGCCCCTACGGCGAGGACCGCACCGGGATCTACGGCGCCGTCCCGCGCCACACCTCCGCCCTGCTGCGGGAGGTGCGCCACACCGGCCGCACCCCGGTGATCGGGGAGGCCTGGCAGGCGCAGGCCCGCGAGGACTTCGCGTACTGGCACGCGGGCGCGCTGGTCCTCGCGCCGCAGTACTACGACGAGCAGTTGCGCGTCACCGTGGACAAGCTGGTCGGGCGTCCCGGTAAGTGGGTGGGCGGTGTCTGGGTATGGGACCTGCACGAAGGGGACTGAAGGCGGCGTTCAGCGACTACGCTTCTTCCCCGCCCACACTGTGAGGAGTGCTCCTTTGGCCTGTGACCTCTGGTTGGTCCCGCTCGTCGACGTGCTGTGCCACACGCCCGACAACCCCTTCGCCGAGGAACTCGCGCTCTACAACCAGGTGCTGGGCGAGGCCGGGCTGCCGCCCGTACCGGTGTACCAGTACATGCCAGGACTGACCGGGGAGGTCGCCCCGATCGCGGGCTTCGACTACGACGCGCTGCACTTCCTGCGCCGGGCGTACCTGCTGCAGGTGTGCGGGCTGCCGGTGACGCCGGTCGGTGAGCTGGGCGGCGACTACGAGCAGTTGCTGGAGATGTTCGAGACCACGGCCCAGCAGTCGCATCTCGTCTGGCACTACGACCACGCGGGCGCGTATGTCCCCGTCGACTTCCCGCACCCCATGGCCAACGACGAACTCCTCGCGGGCAACGGCCCCCTGGGCTCCTCCCAGGGGCTGCTGCGGGAACTGGAGACCGTGGCGCCGGCGATCGGGATCGACCCGGCGAACCCGCCGCTCGCCCCGGCCCCGCCGCTCGCGCCGACGTCCCTGGAGGAACCGGCCGCTCCCGCGCCGTTCGACTCCAGCCCGTTCGCCCGCGAACGCCATGTCTGGCTGGGCCTGAACGCGGCGGCGACCCGCAGCCTGGCCCAGGGCTCGATGATCATCTTCAGCTGAGGTGGAGGACGGCTGCGGGGGCCGTGTGCGCCTCAGCGCAGTTTGGCGAGGCCCTTCCGCAGGTCGTCGAGGTTCATGACCGGCGTGTAGTCGATGCTGGCGCCCATGTCCATGAACAGCGGCTCGGCGATCGCGGGCATGTCGGAGGAGTCGGTCATGTCGAAGAACAGATACATGGTGCGCCGGCCCCCGTCGACGGTGAAGTAGGAGGCCTCCGGCTTGATGCGCTCCATGAGCTCCTGCACCATCTGGGGCATCTTGCCGCTTCGCAGCATGTCACTCGACCGCTCCGTGTCGAGGGACGCCTTCAACAACACACGCATGGCACTCACCTTCCCTGACTCCAGACCCCGGCCTCCCGGCCTCCGCCACCCCCCTCCGGCCGCGCGGAGCACACCGGGCACAGCCTCAGGATATGCCCGTGATGCGAACAATGTCCGATGAGCTGCGCGGCCGGCGACGCGGCGGGAAGCGGCCGGGGCGGGGGACGCGGCGGGGGACGCGGCGGGGAAAACCGGATGCCGGGTCGTGAGGGGCGCGTGCACCATGCCCCGCATGTCCACCGAACTCAGCGGAATGATCGAATGCCGCCCCGGCGCCCGCCTCTGGGGCCCCGACGACGAGGACTCCGTATGGCACGCCGCCATGGACCTCTTCGTACTGCCGACAGGGCGTGCACCCGGACCCGCGCCACGGCCGCGGGGAACGCCACTCACCGGGGTCCCGTCTGGGCAGTGATGCGGACGCTCGCCGACCTCCACGGCCCGGAGAACGTCCGCCTCGTCGTCTGGTTCCACTGACCGCGCGTCACCACCTGGGAGAAGGACTGCACATGGGATGGCCGGCATGAGCGATCGCGATGTGATGCTCAACCAACTCGCCCAAGGGCTGCGTCCGATGTCCGAGGGCATCGCGTGGTTCGACGCCCTCGGCACGCAGGCGCAGGACGACGTTCTGCTGCATCTGCACGGCCACTGCCTTCAGGCCCGCCCCGTCGAGGAGGACGGTCCGCAGAGCGTCCGCCGTGCCGGACTGCGCCCCACGCACACGCCTGCCGTGCTGATCGTGCGCGGCCGGATCGAGCAGCAGCTGGGCAGGATCGTCCGGCTCACCCCTCCCGACGAACGCCGCAAGGCGTTCCGGCTGTTGGTCGCCGTGCTCGCGATCGCCGACGAACGGCGCCGCGAGCGCTTCTGCTCCGAGCGCTCGAAGACTGCGGCGCGAGTCGTGATCAATAGGTGGTCTGGGTGAGGATTTTGACCCAGATCATCGAGGCACGCAGGAGTAGGCCGACGAAGTAGCTGTCTGGGGGTCTTGGCGTATCGGGTGGCGATGCCGCGGCCTTGAGCTTGCTGGTCAGCAGTTCGACGGTGTTTCCCTCCTTGCAGAGGTCGGCGTCGTGGCCGACAGATCGATTGAGACTGCGACGGGATCCCTTCCCCTGACCCGGCCCTGACCTTTTTGCGCCCTGCGCCCCGATCGCCCCTGAGTGGTCCCCGACCTGACCCGGAAAGACCCCTGACAGGGGCGCCACATGGGCGGCAGTGCACCTAACGTGACGACGGTGCCCCGGCCGGGCCCGCACGTCTGACACAACCGCTCTCTTCACGAGGAGGATCCATGCCGTTAAGGGGCAGATCCGCACTGCGGCGCATCGCCGCGCGGGGCACGGCCATGGTGGTGGGAGCCGCCATGGCCGTCATCACCGGCCTCGCCGCCGCTCCCGCGGTCCACGCGTCGCCGTCTGCCACCGGGGCCCTGCGGTGGGCACCGTGTGACGACCCGGCGAAGCCGGGAGCGGAGTGCGCCACTCTTTCGGTGCCGGTCGACTGGGCCCACCCGGACGGGCCGAGACTCGACCTGGCTGTGGCCCGCCGCAAGGCCACCGACCCCGGCGCACGCGTCGGCTCGATGGTGTTCGGTCCCGGCGGGCCGGGCGATTCGGGTGTGGAAATGGTGGTGGGCCGTATCAGCCGGTTCAGCCCCGAGGTCCGCCGCAGGTTCGACATCGTCAGTTTCGACCCGCGTGGCGTGGGCGGCAGCAACCCGGTGACCTGCTCCGGTGACCTGCTTGCCGAGCGGCCGTCGCCGGAGTTGAAGAGCCAGGTGGACTTCGACGCCACCATGGCGTATAACAGGCGGCTCCGTGCCGACTGCCGGGCCCGTACAGGCCCAGTGTTCGACCACCTTGACACCGCCCAGACGGTCCGGGACTTGGACGCCCTCCGGGCCGCCCTCGGCGAGCGGAAACTGACCTTCCACGGCAGCTCGTACGGCACGCTGCTCGGGGCACAGTACGCCGAGACCTACCCGCGCCGCGTGCGCGCGATGGTGCTGGAGAGCGTCATGGACCACAGCGTCCCGACCACACGTGACTTCCTGCAGTCCGAGGCGGCCACCGCAGAGGATTCATTCCAGGAGTTCGTGAAGTGGTGCGACGCTGCCGCGGACTGCGCGCTGCACGCCCGCGACGTCCGCGCCGTCTGGCAGGGCCTGTTGGCCCGGGCAGGGCGCGGCGAGCTGGAGGACCCGGCGAAGCCGGGCACCTCGCTGTCTGCTTCGGACCTGGTCAACAAGGTCGCGTTCCGGAAGTTCTACCAGGCCGACTACGCGGGCCTGGCCACGGCGATCGCGGGGATGGACGCGAGCAAGCCGCTGCCCGCGTCGCCCACCTCGATAGAGCCGCTGCCTTCGGCCACCCCGGTCTTCTGCTCGGACTGGCACCTGCCGGTGCGCGACTACCAGGAGTACGCCTCGCTCGTCGTCATGATGAACACGACCGCGCCTGACCTGCCTTACCTGCTGCCGATCCACATGGCAGCGGCGTGTCTGGGCGCGCCGACCGCCAACCCGCAGCACCGGCTGGACGCACACGGTGCCCCGCCGATCCTGGTCTCCAACGCGCTCCACGACCCCGCCACCGGCTACCCGTGGGCGGTCTCGGTGGCCCGGCAGCTCGGCCGCCGCGGCGTGCTCCTCACCTACGAGGGCCACGGCCACGGCAGCGTCACCAGTGGCCCGTGTATGGAGGACGCCGTGGACAGCTACCTCACCGACCTAGCAGTCCCACCCCGGGGCACCAGCTGCCCCGCCGTGCCGTCCTGACAGCTTGCCGATCCGGATCCGCCTGGGGGCGGATCCGGTAGGAAGACGATCGTGACGCGCAGGCAACTCACCGACGACCAGGAAGCCCTGGCACGCGTGCGTGAGTTGGTGCGGCGCGTGGGGTGCGAGCCCGTTTGTGGCGGTGGTCTCGAACGAGCGGGACTGCTGGAGGCCTGAGCGAGACGAAGCCAGACGAACGCGTCCGTGGAAGCGGGAAGCTCCTGGTATTCGCGGGTGCCTTTCCGAGCTACGCCGCGCGACTCTCGAAGCGGAACTCCGGTGTCGCGCGTGGGTCGATGAGCGCGCCGGAGTGCAGGGCCTCGGCCAGGCTCTCGATGAGTTCGAGGGTCGGGTCGACACCGCTCTCCTCGATGCGCTCGATCTCCTCCACAGCCAGCCCAGCCCGCTCAGCGAGTTCCGCGCTGCTCAGCCCCAGCGCCGAGCGCCGTTCGTAAACTGCGAGAGCGAAGTCCATACGCCGCCCGGCGGCCCTGTACGCGGGGTCCTCCCGGTCCTCGGGGGGGACGCTCCAGCCGGTGTGGTAGCCCCTGCTCATGATGCCTCCTCGCCCCTACTGTAGGTCTCGTGCTCGCCCGCCGGAGGATGCTCGGCTTCACAGATCTTCCGCGCCCGCTGTGCTCGGAGCACTTCCTCCGCCTGTCGCGTCTTCGTCTTCCTGAACGCCGTGAGCAGCACCGCCCTGCGCCCCGGGGCCAGCCAGTAGGTGACCCGGAAGGAATCGACGCGGAGTTCCCGCAGCCCGTCACCGAGGTGGCTTGCCAGCGGAAAGGGCAGAAGCGGTCCCTCCACGGCGAGCCGATCCGCGAAACGCTCGACCGCACGGTAGTCGGCGGGTGCGAGAGTCTCCAGCCACGCGCGTACCTCTGGTTCCAGCTCGATCACGTAGAGGACCGAGTCCTCACTCATTGCCAGCTCCCGCATTGCTGCGTACTCATCGCCACTGCCGCCTACTGACGTCGCCCTGCTCAGACAAGCAGCGCCGAAGCCGGGACACCGCCGGTCGAGGGGCGCGTCACTCGACCGGGAAGGGCTCCTCTCCCCCGTGGGCCCGTGTCCCGCGGCATCGCCCGCGGAACACGGGCCCGGACCCCCGGTCAGACGTCAGACGGTCAGGGCCGACGCATGGTGAGGGGGCCGACCTGCTCACGCATCCGCCGAAGCTCAGCGCCGAGCCGCCGCTGGCGCTAGTCACACCGGCGGGTCCGCGACTCGGATGCGCTGCTTTCGCATGTCCTCCGGCGGCCGGCTGTCGAGGGCGACCGGCCGCCGGAGGACATACAGGGGGTATCGCGGTGTTCTAGATGAACGAGTTGATCTCGATCGTCTCGTCGCGGCCCGGGCCCACGCCGATGGCGGAGATGGGGGCGCCGGACATGTCCTCCAGGGCCTTGACGTACGCCTGGGCGTTCTTCGGCAGGTCGGAGAACGACTTCGCCTTGGAGATGTCCTCGGACCAGCCGGGGAGCATCTCGTAGACCGGCTTCGCGTGGTGGAAGTCGGTCTGGGAGTAGGGCAGCTCCTCGACGCGCCTGCCGTCGATCTCGTACGCGACGCAGACCGGGATCTGCTCCCAGCCGGTGAGGACGTCGAGCTTGGTGAGGAAGAAGTCCGTCAGGCCGTTCACCCGGGTCGCGTACCGGGCGATGACCGCGTCGAACCAGCCGCAGCGGCGGTCGCGGCCGGTGGTCACACCGCGCTCGCCGCCGATGCGGCGCAGGGCCTCGCCGTCCTCGTCGAACAGCTCCGTCGGGAACGGGCCGGCGCCGACACGGGTCGTGTACGCCTTGAGGATGCCGATGACGCGGCTGATCTTCGTGGGGCCGACGCCCGCACCCGTGCAGGCACCGCCGGCCGTCGGGTTCGAGGAGGTCACGAAGGGGTACGTGCCGTGGTCGATGTCCAGGAGCGTGCCCTGGCCGCCCTCGAAGAGGACCACCTTGTCGTCGTCGAGGGCCTGGTTGAGGACCAGGACCGTGTCGGCGACGTACGGGGCGAGCTTGTCGGCGTAGCCCAGCAGCTCCTCGACGACCTGCTCGACGGCGATGGCGCGCCGGTTGTAGAGCTTGGTGAGGATCTGGTTCTTGACGTCGAGGGCCGCCTCGACCTTCTGCGTCAGGATCGACTCGTCGTACAGGTCCTGAACCCGGATGCCCACACGGTTGATCTTGTCCGCGTAGGTGGGGCCGATGCCCCGCCCGGTCGTGCCGATCTTGCGCTTGCCGAGGAAGCGCTCGGTGACCTTGTCGACGGTCACGTTGTACGGCGTGATGATGTGAGCGTTGCCGCTGATCAGGAGCTTGGACGTGTCGACGCCGCGCTCGTTCAGACCGCTCAGCTCGGAGAGCAGGACCGACGGGTCGACGACGACGCCGTTGCCGATGACCGGAGTGCACTCCGGAGTGAGGATGCCGGAGGGGAGAAGGTGGAGGGCGTACTTCTGGTCGCCGACGACGACCGTGTGGCCGGCGTTGTTGCCGCCCTGGTAGCGGACCACGTAGTCCACGGATCCGCCGAGCAGGTCGGTGGCCTTCCCTTTACCCTCGTCACCCCACTGAGCACCGAGCAGCACAAGTGCGGGCACGCGCGTACACCCCTTCCGGGCGGGGCATGTCCATGGTCGGGGGCGCACGCGGTGGCTTGAATACCCACCGCGTGCACCGCGACCGTCGTTGGCCGCAAACTGTGGACCCGGATGCCCCGGAATAGACGAAGCCCCTGGCGCAATAGCGCAAGGGGCTCTTGCACAAAGATGCTACCCGAGGAAGCGAGGCAGGACAGAGGTGGCGACTGGCGACCAGCTCCTCGTGGTCATCGACCCCCTCGCCCGTCACACGGACGGTGAGGCCGTAAGGATCGCGAAAGACGTGCTCAGCGCGGGTGCGGCGAGTACGAAAGTGTGCCTTCCGGAAGGGCCCGACGAATTCGCGCGGGTCCTGGCGCGGCGGGGTTCGCGACGGCCGGTGGTGGTCGGGGACGACCGCGCTCTGCTGCGGGCGGTGACTGTTCTGCACCGGCAGCGGGAGCTGGCGGCGTGCGCGCTGTCGATGGTCCCGGTGGGTCCGGCGCTGGGGCTGGCCCGGTCGCTCGGCGTGCCGACCGGCGCGGTGGCCGCCGCGCGGGCAGCGCTCGACGGGGTCGAACAACGGCTGGATCTGCTCGTCGACGACAGCGACGGGGTGGTGCTCGGCACGCTGCGGATCCCGGCGCCCGCGGGGGCGACGGCCGTCGACGCGGAGGCGGAGACGGACGGCGGGGCCGGAGCCGGCGTCGGTGCGGGGGCCGGTGCGGGGGCGGGGGGCGGCTCCTCCGGGCATCACTCGTGGTTGCGGAGCTGGCCGCAGTCCCTGGTGCGGACGTTGTCCGCGCGGCCGCCCCGGATCGCGCGCGTCGTCGCGCGGCCCGCCCGAATACGGGTCGCCTCCCCGACCGCGGTCGGGCCCTCCCGGCTGCGGGTGGAGGTGGACGGGGTGACGCTCGTCGACCTCGACCAGCCGGTGCAGGGCGTGTCGATCACCCCCGGCGCGGACGGCGGCGCGGACGTCGAGGTCCGGCCGGTGTCCGTGGGCGCCGAGGCCGCGCCGCTGCGGGCGGTGGGGCAGCGGGTGACGGTGTCCGGCGCGGACTTCCGCTACCGGGCGGACTCCCTGGTGGTCTCCGGGCCGGTGCGGACGCGGACGTGGACGGTGCGGGAGGGGGCGTGGGGGCTGACGTTGCCGGTGTGACCCGGCCGACGCCGGAGCCCCCGGACCCGACGCCTGGGCCCCCGGACCCGACGCCCCGGGGAGCGGCCCGGACGGCCCCTTCGGCACCTCGGGGCGGACCTCGACGGTCCCGCCGGCACCTCGCGCGCCGGGCGCCTTCATGAGGGCGCCCGGTGGCCGTCAGGCGCCCTGGATCACCCGCTCTGGGGCTGATCACCTGGTCACCTGGTCACCTGGTCACCTGGTCACCCAGCCGATCGGGGATCACGGCGGCCGTCAACGACGACGGTGGCTCCCCCGCGTGGGCCACTGGCTACAAACCGGCCGGCCGATCGCCGCGCTGCGGACGATCATCCGCTGACCACGGGGGTGGGGCAGTTGGTCACGTGCCCCCCGACATGGCCGGGACGGGACGGGTCTTACGACGCGCCGGGACGGGACTGCGGCGGGCCGGGACGGAACTGCGGCGGGGGCAGAGGCAGCCGGGACGCCGGCGGCCGCGGACGCCATCGCGAGGGAGCGCCGGGCGGCGAGCGCAGGCGGCGCGGCGAGCGCGGGCGGCGCGGCGAGCGCGGGGGCGAGACGGCGGATGTGATGGCGCATGCGGTGATTCCGTGTGGCGGTCGTCGAGGTTTGTACCGGTATACGCGCTATCCGCCGATCACGGACTCGGCGAGTCCAGAAAACCGACAGGCGATTTCTAAAGGTCTGGTTGACAAACATTTAACGCGTCGAGACTCTTGGCCGACTCATTCGGGCTAGAGAGTTCCGGTTCAGCGGCAACCAGGAAGGGGCCACCCGATGGCAGTTCAAGAGGGCGTCGCCCCGGACGCGTCCGAGACGGGCGCCGGGGGCGAAGGCGCGGTTCACCGGCTCAAGCCCAACGCGGTGGGCCTGCTGGGCGTGGTCTTCATGGCCGTCGCCACCGCCGCGCCGATCACCGCGATGACGGGCAACGTGCCCTTCATCGTCTCGTCCGGCAACGGCATCGGGGCCCCCGCGAGCTATCTCGTCGCAATGGTCGTCCTGGCAATCTTTTCCGTCGGCTTCACGTCCATGGCGAAGCACATCACCTCCACCGGCGCCTTCTACGGCTTCATCTCCTACGGCCTCGGCCGTACGGCCGGCCTCGCCTCGGGGCTCCTCGCGACCTTCGCGTACGTCGTCTTCGAGCCGGCCCTGATCGGCATCTTCTCCGTCTTCGCGACGACGACCCTGGAGGACCAGACGGGCACGCACGTCCCGTGGTGGGCGTTCGCGATCCTGATGCTGGCCGTGAACGCCATGGGCACCTGGTTCGGTGTGTCGGTCGCCGAGAAGCTGCTGGTGGTGCTGCTGGCCACGGAGGTCTTCATCCTGGCCCTGATGGCGGGGGCGGTGGCCCTGAACGGCGGCGGCCCGCACGGCTTCACCTTCGGCCCGGTCAACCCCGTCAACGCCTTCCAGGGCACCTCCGCCGGGCTCGGCCTGTTCTTCGCCTTCTGGTCGTGGGTCGGCTTCGAGTCGACGGCGATGTACGGCGAGGAGTCACGCGACCCGAAGAAGATCATCCCCAAGGCGACGATGATCTCGGTCCTGGGCGTCGGCGTCTTCTACGTCTTCGTGTCCTGGATGGCGATCATCGGCAACGGGGAGCAGGAGGCACTCGCCGCGGCCTCCTCCGCGAACCCCCTCGCTCTGTTCTTCGGCCCCACCGAGCAGTACGTGGGCCACTGGGCCGTCGTCGTCATGCAGTGGCTGATGATCACCGGTTCGCTCGCGTGCGGCATGGCCTTCCACAACTGCGCGGCCCGGTACCTGTACGCGCTGGGCCGCGAGGGCGTCCTCCCGTCGCTCCGGAGGACCGTCGGCCGCACCCACCACCGCCACGGCTCCCCGCACATCGCCGGCCTGGCCCAGACGGCCGTGACCGCCGTCCTGCTCCTCGCGTTCGCCCTGGCCGGCAAGGACCCGTACACCGGTACGTACGTCCTGCTCGCCATCCTCGGCACCATGGCCATCCTGGTCGTCCAGGCGGTCTGCTCCTTCGCGGTGCTCGCCTACTTCCGCACCCATCACCCCGAGTCCCGCCACTGGTTCAGGACGTTCACCGCTCCGCTGGTCGGCGGGGTGGCGATGCTCGCCGTCGTGGTGCTGCTGGTGTCGAACATGGGCGTCGCGGCGGGCCCGGAGTCCGGTTCGTTCGTCCTGAGAGCCACGCCCTGGATCGTCGCTCTGATCGCCGTGGGCGGCATCGCCTACGCGCAGTACCTCAAGCGCCGGGCGCCCGAGCGGTACGCCCTCCTGGGGCGGACGGTGCTGGAGGAGACGAGGGAGCGGTAGCCCCCCGGGGGCGGGCCAGGGGTATCGCTCGCCCTCACCGGGCCCGCTCGAAGGGCTCTCCGGTGAGGGCGGTTAACGCAGCGGCGCCCGGCCGGGTCATGTGGGGGGACGGCACCCGGCCACCACGGTGGGACGTTGCCCGGGCACAGGGGCGCGGGGTACGAGTCGGGCCGGGGCGCCTCCGGGGCCGTCGGGGTGGGGCGCGTCTCCGGTGGGGCCGGACGCAGGCGGGGCGTCCCCTTCGGTCAGCCCCGGCCGAAGACCTCGTCGCGGTCAGCCCCGGCCGAAGACCTCGTCGCGGTGGGCGCGCCAGCGGTCCATCATCGTCTCGAGCTCGCCCTCGATGAACTCGAAGAACGCGAGCGTCTCGGCGAGACGGCGGCCCGCCGGACTGTCGGCGCCGAGGCTGGCGACACCCTCGCGCAACGCGTCCTCCCAGCGCTTGATGATCGCCTCACGGTTGGTGAGGGCCTCGTACCACTGGTCGCTGTGGACGCGGTAACGCTCACGCCGTGAGCCGGGCTCGCGTTCGCGTGACACCAGATGCACCTGGGCCAGGTAGCGCACCGCCCCCGAGACGGCGGCGGGACTGATCCTCAGCTGTTCGCCCAGCTCCGCGGAGGTCAGCGCCCCGGTGTCGGAGGCGAGGAGCGCGGCGAAGACGCGGGCCGGCATCCGCGGCACCCCGGCCTCCACGAGCTGCGCGGCGAAGTGCTCGACGAAACGCGAGACCGACTCGGGATCCCGCCCCGCGGTGCCCGCCTCCGCCCGCACATCCGCGGAGCCCGCGCGCGGCCCCCCGTCGGCCTCGGACCCGGACCTCGATTCCGCCATCGCTGGATCATCTCCCCTGGTCAGACACCCCAGCCAGTCTACTGTCGGTTCATTCGCTTCTTTAACTTCACAAATTTCTGAAGTAAGCGTACGTTCTGAGCATGACGAAGGCCAACCCCGCCATCGAGGTCTCCGGACTCCACAAGTCCTTCGGACGGACCCACGCGCTCGCCGGCCTCGACCTGACCGTCGCGTCCGGCGAGGTCCACGGCTTCCTCGGCCCCAACGGCGCCGGCAAGTCCACCGCCATCCGCGTCCTCCTCGGCCTGCTGCGCGCCGACTCCGGGGCCACCCGGATCCTCGGCCGCGACCCGTGGAAGGACGCGGTCGAGGTGCACCGCCGCATCGCGTACGTACCCGGCGACGTGACCCTCTGGCGCAACCTGTCCGGCGGCGAGGTCATCGACCTCTACGGCCGGCTGCGCGGAGGCCTCGACGCCCGGCGCCGCGCGGAGCTGATCGGACGCTTCGAGCTGGACCCGACGAAGAAGGGCCGCACCTACTCGAAGGGCAACCGCCAGAAGGTGGCCCTCGTCGCCGCCTTCGCCTCCGACGTCGACCTGCTGATCCTCGACGAACCGACCTCCGGCCTCGACCCGCTGATGGAGGAGGTCTTCCAGCACTGCGTCCGCGAGGAACGCGACCGGGGCCGTACCGTCCTGCTGTCGTCCCACATCCTCAGCGAGGTCGAGGAGTTGTGCGACCGGGTGAGCATCATCCGCAAGGGCGTCACCGTCGAGAGCGGCTCGCTGGCCGACCTGCGCCATCTGACCCGTACGGCCGTCGCCGCCGAACTCGCCTCCCCACCGGGCGACCTGTCCCGCCTCCCCGGCGTCCACGACCTCGACGTGCAGGGCAACCGGGTCCGCCTCCAGGTCGACACCGACAAACTCGACGCCGTACTGCGCTCGCTGACCGAGTCCGGCGTACGGTCCCTGACCTCGACACCGCCCACCCTGGAGGAGCTGTTCCTGCGGCACTACCAGGACGACGCGGCGGACGGCGGCACCGGGGCGGGGACCGGCGCCGACACCGGCTCCCAGGAGCGGGCGGTGACGCGATGACCGCCGTCGGCAGCGCGTCCACGCCCCCGTCCCGGTCGCCGTCCCCGTCCGGGTCCGGCTCGGGCTCGGGCTCGGGCTCGGGTTCGGGGTCGGGGTCGGCGTCCGCAGTACGGTCCCGTGGGGCACGGCAGCTGGCCGGTACGGGGGTCCTGCTGCGCTTCGCCCTGCGGCGGGACCGGGTGATGGTGCCGGTGTGGGTCGCGGTGACGGGGCTGATGGTCCTCTCCATGCCGAACAGCCTGGGGAGCCTGTACGGCACCGCCGCCGAACGCGCCGACCTGATGCGCCAGATGACCACCAACTCGTCGCTGCGCGCCCTGGTCGGGCCCGTCTTCGACGACTCCCTCGGCGCCCTGACCTCGTGGCGCGTCGGCGTCTACGCCGGTGCCCTCGCCGCCGTGATGAGCCTGCTCGTCGTCATCCGCCACACCCGCGACGAGGAGGAGAGCGGCCGGCAGGAAGTGGTCGCCTCGGGGATGGTGGGGCGGCGGGCCCCGTTGACGGCGGCACTGCTGACGGCGCTGATCGCGAACGGCGGGCTGGCCCTGCTGGTCACGGCCGGACTGGCCGGGCAGGGCGCGGCGGGCGCACTGGCCTTCGGACTGGGGATCGCGGGCGTCGGGATGGTGTTCGCGACGATGGCCGCGGTGGTCGCTCAGCTGACGGAGAGCGCGCGGCTGGCGCGGGGGCTGTCGGCGGCGGTGCTGGGGGCGGCGTTCGTGCTGCGAGCGGCGGGCGACGCTTCGGCGAACGATGGTTCGTCTCCTTTGACGTGGCTGTCGCCGCTGGGGTGGCTGGAAAACGAGCGTTCGTTCGCGGACGAGCGGTGGTGGGTGCTGCTGTTGTTCGCCGGAGCGGCTCTGGTCCAGGGCGTACTGGCGTACGAACTCGCCGGGCGCCGTGATGTCGGCATGAGCTTCCTGCCGACCCGGCCGGGACCGGCGGCGGGGCGTCTGGCGACGGCGGGCGCGCTGGCCTGGCGGTTGCAGCGGGGCAGCGTGCTCGGCTGGAGCATCGGGTTCTTCCTCGCCGGGGTCGTCTACGGCGGGCTCACGGAGGGCGCGGCCGACCTGGTCGCCGACAACGAGGGCGCCCGCCGGATCTTCGAACGCATGGGCGGCAGGTCCGGCCTCACGGACGCGTTTCTCGCGTCGATGATCGGCATGCTCGGTCTGATCGCCGCGCTCTACATCGTGAGCGCGGTGTTGCGGCTGCACGGCGAGGAGACCTCGGGCCGGGCCGAGCCCCTTCTCGCCAACGCCGTGGGCCGGTTGCGTTGGGCCGCCGGCCATCTGGCCATCGCGTTCGCCGGCTCCGTGTGGATCATGCTTCTCGCCGGCCTGGGCTTCGCCCTCGGTTACGGCAAGGAGTTCGGCCCGATCCTGGGTGCGTGTCTCGTCCAGGTCGCCGGGGTGTGGGTTTTGGGCGGGGTCGCCGTCCTCGTGCACGGCCTCGCCCCCCGGGCGGCAATGGCGGCCTGGGGTCTGGCCGGAGCCGTCCTCCTGATCGGCTGGATCGGCCCCGCGCTCGACGCTCCCCAGGCCGTCCTCGGCCTCTCCCCCTTCGGTCATCTGCCGAAGCTTCCGGGCGGAGAGATGGAGTGGGGACCCGTACTGACGCTGGTCGGGCTGGCCGTGGTGCTGGTGACCGGGGGCCTGGCGGGGCTACGGCGGCGGGACCTCATGAGTTGAGCGGATGACACGGGGACCCGTGCACCCCGGCAGGAGCCACCGGGCAGTGGGGCGCGGTGGCGGGGGGCGAGTGAGGGGGCCGTCGGCTTGACGGGCGGTCCTGCGAGAGCCACGGTGGGGGCCCCATCCCCCGTACGCGGGGACGGACCGGAACCGCGGGACGGACCGGAACCGTGGGACGGAGGGGTGGACGGGCGCGGGACGCGGTGCACGGGCGCCGGACGCGGTGCACGGGCGCCGGACGCGGTCCGATCGGCAGAGCACGTCGGCGTGCGTGGATTCGAGAGCCGGTGGCGGACGTGCCCCCGGAGCCGGCTCCCCGGCAGGCGTCCGCTCTACGCCAGGTCCACCTGGAGCCCCTCCAGTCCCCGGATCACGAAGTTCGGCTTGCGCTGCGGCTCCGCCGCGAGGGAGAGGGAGGGCGCCTTCTCCAGCAGGGCCCTCATCGACGCCGTCAGCTCCATCCGCGCGAGGGGCGCGCCGATGCAGTAGTGGATACCGGCGCTGAAGGAGATGTGCGGGTTCTCCTTGCGGGTGAGGTCGAGCTTCTCCGGGGCGGCGAAGACGGCCGGGTCGTGGTTGGCGGAGCCGAAGAGCATCGCGATCTCCGCGCCCCGGGGGACGGTCGTGCCGTCGATCTCGATGTCGTCCAGCACCCAGCGCTCGAAGAGCTGGAGAGGGGTGTCGTACCGCATCAACTCCTCCACGGCCGCCGGCACCAGCGAGTGGTCGGCGCGCAGGGCCGCCAGCTGGTCGGGGTTGCGGAACAGCGCCCACCAGCCGTTCACCGTGGCGTTCACCGTCGCCTCGTGGCCCGCGTTCAGCAGCAGCACACAGGTCGAGATCATCTCCTGCTCGGTGAGCCGGTCGCCCTCGTCGTACGCCGCGATCAGACCCGAGATCAGATCATCGCCCGGCTCCGCCCTGCGGTGCGCGATCAGATCCCGGAGATACTCCGAGAACTCCACCGACGCCCGCACCGCCTTCTTCGCCGTCGCCTCCGACGGGCTCAGCTCGTACATCCCGCAGATGTCCGCCGACCAGGGCCGCAGCTGCGCCCGGTCCGACTCGGGGACACCGAGCATCTCGGCGATCACCGCCACCGGGAGCGGCTCCGCGACATCCGCCAGCAGATCACCGCCGCCGGCCTCGACCAGCCCGGCCACCAGCTCGCCCGCCAGCGACTCCACATACGGCTTCAGCTGCTCCACCGTGCGCGGTGTGAACGCCTTCGACACCAGCCGCCTGATCCGGGTGTGGTCCGGGGGCTCCAGGTCCAGCATCCCGTGGTCGTTCAGCGTGTGGAACGGCTCGTGCTCCGGCGGCGGCGCACCGCGGTCGAAGTCCTCGTGCGTGAACCTGTGCTGGTACGTCCGGCCCAGTCGCCGGTCCCGCAGCAGCGCCGAGACATCCGCGTGGTGCGGGACGAGCCACTGGTTCGTGGGCTCGAAGTACCGCACCCGGCCCCCCGCACGCAGCTCGGCGTACGCCGGGTACGGGTCCGCCACGAAGTCGGGGTCCCACGGATCGAAAGCGAGATCGGATGCAGCTGCCATGAACGGACGCTAACCCGCGACCCACCCCGCTGAACAGAGCCGTCTCGCCGCATGACCTCGACAAACCTGCTTCCGGGCCGCCTCCCCCTCCCCCTCCCTCTCCTCCCCCGGCCCGCCCCCGCCGTGCGGCGCCGAAGCTGCCGGCGCCGCACGGCGGCGGTCGTGTCAGCTCAGATGACGGGCGAAGAACCTTATGGTGCTGTCCAGTTCGAACCGCGGCATCTCGCCGTGGCCACCCGGGTTGGCGTGCAGGGTCTTCTCCGCCGAGCCCAGGGCGTCGAACAGTGCCAGCCCCTGCTCCCTGGGCACCCGCTCGTCGTCCCACTGCACCAGGAACTCCACCGGAACGGTGATCCGCCCGGCGGCCTCCGCCGACGCCAGCGCTCCGCCCAGGCCCAGCACCGCCGCCCGGACCCGGGGCTCGGCGGCGACGAACGGGACACCGAGCCCGCACCCCAGGGACACGCCCCAGTAGCCCACCGGCCCGGCGCCGACGAACGGGAGGTCCTGCACGGCGTCCACAACCGCCCGCCATTCCGGTACGGTCCGGCGTGCCACGAGCGCCTGGAACCCGGCGATCAACGGAGCCAGTTCCTCTCCGGCAGCCGCCCGAGCCTGGTTCTCCGTCACTATCCGGTCGTACGTCTCGTCCTTGGGCCGGTCACCGTGTCCGGGCACATCCACCGCCACGACGGCGAAACCGCACTCGGCGACGAAACGGAGCGCACGCGCGACGATGCCGGGTGCCTTCTTGTGCTGTCCGCCGCCATGGCCCATCACGATCAGCGGACGAGTACCGACGGCGCCTTCCGGCGCCCACAGCACGCCGGGAATCTCGTCGAGGGTGAAGAGGTGTTCGCAGACGCCACCGGACGACGTCTCGGAGTTGAAGCGCATGAGCGATTCATGCCTTTCGGGATGCCTTCTGCGGGCGCTCCCTAGGCCATGCGAAGGAGGGAGCCCCGACCTGTCACAGCGTTGATCGGTCTCACCTCCTCGGTTCGCGGCCAAGCACGGCGGCGCCGAACCTATCACGAAGGGCTCGTCCGGCCCGGGTCAGCCGGGAGTGACCAGCCTCGCCTCGTAGGCGAAGACCGCCGCCTGGGTGCGGTCGCGCAGGCCCAGCTTCACCAGGACCCGGCTGACATGGGTCTTGATGGTCGACTCGGCCACCACCAGGCGCTCGGCTATCTCCGAGTTGGAGAGCCCGTGCGCGATCAGGACGAGCACCTCCGTCTCGCGGTCGGTGAGCTCTCCGTAGGCCAGTTGGGCCGCCGCCGACGGTCGGGGCGTCTCGGCCAGCCTGGAGAACTCGGTGATCAGACGCCTGGTGACCGACGGGGCGAGCAGCGCCTCACCGGCGGCCACCACCCGAACGCCGTCGGCGAGTTGGCGGGCCGAGGCGTCCTTGAGCAGAAACCCGGAGGCTCCCGCGCGCAGCGCCTGGTACACGTACTCGTCGAGGTCGAACGTGGTCAGCACCAGCACCTTGGCGCCGCCGTCCGCCGCCACGATCTCGCGTGTCGCCTCGATGCCGTTCATCTCCGGCATGCGGATGTCCATCAGGACGACGTCCGGGGACAGCTCCCGGACGCGGTCGACGGCGTCACGGCCGTTCACCGCCTCGCCGACCACCTCGATGTCCGGCATCGCGCCGAGCAGCACCGAGAAGCCCTCACGGACCATCATCTGGTCGTCGGCGATCAGCACCCGGATCGTCATGCGTCGTCCTCGCTCGCACTGGCCACCGGCAGGAACACCGTCACCTCATAGCCCCCGTCCTCCGTCGCGCCCGTGGTCATCTCGCCGTTCAGCATGGTGACGCGCTCGCGCATGCCGGTGATGCCGTGACCGGCGCCGTGCGTGGACTTCACCAGGGTCACCTCCGGGGAGGGGCCGTTGACTATGCGCAGGCCCAGCCCGCCGAGGACGTAGCCGATCTCCACGCGGGCCGTCGCGCCGGGGGCATGCCTCAGGGTGTTGCTGAGGGCCTCCTGAACTATTCGGTACGCCGACAACTCCACACCCTGCGGGAGCTCCCGCACCGCTCCGGTGACGACCTTCTCGACGGTCAGGCCGGCCTCCCGCACATTGGCGAGCAGTCCGTCGAGGTCGGCGAGGGTGGGCTGCGGGGCGTCCGGGGCCTCGTAGTCCTCGGCGCGGACGACGCCGAGGACGCGGCGCAGCTCGGTCAGCGCGGCCACGGCGTTCTCCCGGATCGTGGCGAACGCCTGTTCCAGCTCGGGCGGTGGGTTCTCCACTCGGTAGGGCGCGGCCTCCGCCTGGATGGCGACCACCGACATGTGGTGGGCGACCACGTCGTGCAGTTCGCGGGCGATCGTCGTGCGCTCCTCCAGGAGGGTGCGCTTGGAGCGCTCGTGCTCGGTCACCGTCTGCTGGGCGGTGACCTCCTGCTGGGCCGTGCGCCGTATCTGCCAGATGGAGACCGACAGGAGGATGAAGGCCGAGACGGTCAGCATCGGGCCGGTGTTGGCGCTGTAGTAGCCGTAGTTCAGATAGCGGGAGGAGAAGAGCGCCTCGGCGAGCAGGCTGTAGAGCGCGGTGATGCCCCACATCCACACGGCGATCCGGGGCCTGGTGCGCAGGGCCACGACCGTGAGGACGATGACGTGGGTCACGAAGGCGCCGGGGATCCACGGCCAGTCGTTGAAGTCGCTGCCGATCACCGTGCCGATCAGGGTCGCGCCCATCGAGGCCCAGAAGGCGCCGACGGGCCTGGCGAGTGTCAGCAGGACCGCCACCAGGGAGAGGATGCCCGTGATCAGCTGGGTGATGTCACTGCCTCCGTTGCCCTCCATGGAGGCATACATCGCGATCAGGGCACCGGCGACCACCGCCGCGTGCGGGGCCCAGACGGCCCGCTCCCGGAACCTCGGGGGCAGCTGCCGGACGAACGGGCCGTCCACGCGCCTGCGGGGCAGTGGTCGGTACACGAAGGCGCTGTGGAACATGTCCTGCCACAGCCCGATCAGAGCGTTCGCGGCCAGTCTGAACTCCGGGCTGCGTTCCTTGGCACCGCGTCGCGGTGGCGTGTGCTGGGTGTGAGTCGTCTCGGTCACGATGAAAACGGTAGGCGGGGGGCGGGGTCGCCGTCGTCACCAGTGAGGAGGGTCTGACCGGGTCCGTCTCAGGTACTACGGGTCGCGCGTATCGGCCGCCGCACCGCCCGCCGCGCCGCACCGCCCGCCGACGCCCCCGTGGCCGCCCACGTCGGCGCGCGTTCAGTAGCCCGTGGGCCGGACCAGGCCGCACTCGTAGGCGAACACGGCTGCCTGGGTGCGGTCGCGCAGCCCCAGTTTCACCAGGATGCGGCCCACATGGGTCTTCACGGTCTGTTCGGCGACGACGAGGCGCTGGGCGATCTCCGCGTTGGACAAGCCCTGAGCGATCAGGGACAGCACTTCCGTCTCCCGCTCGGTCAGATCGCCGACGCGGTCCTTCAGCGGGGCGCGCGGTGGTGTGCCGAGACGGGAGAACTCGGCGATGAGTCTGCGCGTGATGCCGGGCGCGAGCAGGGCGTCGCCCGCCGCCACCACCCGTACCGCCTCGGCGAGCTGGTCCGCCGAGGCGTCCTTGAGGAGGAAACCTGAGGCACCGGCGCGCAGGGCCTCGTACACGTACTCGTCGAGGTCGAAGGTCGTGAGGACCAGGACCCTGATGTGCGGGTTCTCGGTGGTGATGCGGCGGGTGGCCTCGATACCGCCGAGCTCGGGCATGCGGATGTCCATCAGGACGACCTGCGGGGCGAGTTCGGCGACCTTGTCGATGGCGTCGAGGCCGTGCACCGCCTGGCCGACGACGTCGATGTCGGGCTGGGTGTTGAGCAGCACCGAGAAGCCCTGGCGGACCATCTGCTGGTCGTCGGCGATCAGTACGCGGATGGTGCTGCTCGTCATGGAGTCCGTTCTCCTGTCGTGCCCGCGTTGGCCGTACCGCCTGGGGGCCTGCGCGTTCGGGGATTGGGGCCGTGGGCCGGGGATGCGTCGCCGGTAGGGGTGGTGGGGGCGGTGGTGTCGTTGCCGGGGGCGCCGTTTCTCGGGAGGAAGGCGACCACCGCGAAGCCGCCGTGGGAGGTCTCGGCCGCCATGAGGGTGCCGCCGAGCATGGCGGCGCGCTCGCGCATGCCGAGCAGGCCGTGGCCGGCGCCGTGGGACGGCGGGGCCGGGCGCTGGGGACGGGAGTTGATCACCCGGACCTGCAGACCGCGCGGAAAGTGGGTGAGTTCCACCCGGACGGTGGAACCGGGTGCGTGCCGCAGGGCGTTGCTGAGCGCCTCCTGGACTATCCGGTACGCCGACAGCTCCACTCCCGGCGGCAGGGGGCGTGCGTCACCCTCGATCTCCACGGTGACCGCCAGGCCTGCCGCGCGTGTGTTCTCCACCAGGGCGTCGAGACGGGCTAGCGTCGGCTGCGGGGCGTGCGGGGCGGTTCCCTCGGCGGCGGCCGCCATGGCGTCCGGGTCGTCGGGGTTCGACGGGTGTTCCGCGCGCAGGACCCCCAGGACACGGCGGAGTTCGGTGAGCGCCTCCAGGGCGTTCTGGCGGATGCCGTGGAGGTTCTCCTTCAGCTCCTCGGACGGGTTCTCCACCAGGTGGGGGGCGACCTGTGCCTGGATGGAGATCACCGACATGTGGTGGGCGACCACGTCGTGGAGCTCGCGGGCGATGCGGCTGCGCTCTTCGAGGAGGGTGCGGCGGGCGCGTTCCTCGGCGGTGATCCCGGCCTGTTCGACGAGTTGCATACGCGCTTCACGGCGGCCCCGCATGGTGCTGCCGAGAAGAACGACGCCGAGGAACAACACGAGGGCGAGCGGGCTGGTCGACGAATAGTTCGAGGCTCCGACGAGGCCCTCCACGACGAACGTGAACAGCGCGGTCAACGCCAACACCTCGACAGTCACCCGGGCGGGCAGCCGCAGGGCAAGCAGGAAGAGGATCACGGCGTGTGCGATGAGACCAGGTGGGCTCCATGGCCACGGGATGTCTCCGGCGGTCGCCGGCGCGAGCACGGGGTACCCGAACTGCGGCTGCAGCGTGAGCAGATGCACCCGTACCCCCAGGGCGACGAGTGTCGTTACCGCCATCGAGGCCCACCACGCCGGGACCGGCCACCACAGGGCCAGCACCACCGCCGCGGACTGCACCAGAGAGCACAGCAGCGCGTATTGCACGCCCAGTTCATAGCCGTCGCCGATCTGGTCGATGTTCGCCAGCAGTTCGACGAACGCGATCAGGACGACCATGCCGTGCGGAAGCCGGCGCAGCCACACGGAGGGGGGCAGCGGATGGGAGTCAGCGCTCAGCAGGTCCGCGCGCAACAGCCGCAGCCCGTTGGTCAGTCGCCTCTCCACGGCACTCATCCGGAACAGCCTAGACATGCCGCACCGCTTCGGTTCGCGCGTCCTTCGGGAGATGGGTCCGCGAAGTGCTTTGGCGAGGGAGCGATTTGTGGTGTGCGGCCGGTTTCGGCGCCGCAGGCAGGGCTGTTCCCGGGTCTTGCCGGGAGCGGCGGGATGATCGCGGGGTCCTTGTCTCATGGATGTGGAAGGCGGCCCAGCAGATCAGCAGAGCCAGGGCGAAAACCGGGAGCCAGGCCAGGCGGGCAGCCGTCCAGGCCGGATCGTCGGGGAGCGTGTGGAGGCCGGGGAGGGGGCCGGCCGCCAGGGCCGTGGCGGTGGTCGCCATCAGGGCGGTCTGGTGCCAGAGGAACACCGTCATCGCGGACAGGTTGATCAGAGCCACCGCACCCCATGCCATCGGGTGTCGCCCCAAGGCGCGACGGAGGGGACCGCGCAGCAGCAGGGCCAGACCGCACTGGGCAAGGCCGAAGGTGACGGCAGCCAGGGTCGGCGGGTTCAGGTTGGAGACCGGGGCGCCGGGAACGCCCACCATCGACGCCGGGTAACCGGCCCAGCCGATCAGGGCCGCCGTCGCCGCCGCGCCGGAGATCAGGAGTGTCCAGCCCGCACGACGGCTGCGCAGTTCCCCTCTCGTCCATGCCGCGCCCACTGTGTAGGGGACCAGCCAGCCTGCGGCCAGGTTGATCCAGCCCAGCGATGGTGGGGCGCCCAGTCCGAAGCGGGCCAGGTCCACGTGGAGGACCACGGCAAGAGGCCATATCGGGTTGAGGCGGAGGACCAGAGGGGTGGCCGCTGTCAGCGCCGCGAAGACCAGCAGGAACCACAGGGGGGACAGGGCGAGTTTGAGGAGGGTGTGGATGGTGTCGGGGGCCGTGCCGGTGACCAGGAGGCCGATCGTCACCGCCGTCCAGAGGGTGAGGACCGCGGCGACCGGGGTGAACAGGCGGCTCAGGCGGGTGTGCAGCCACCGGGTGTAGGTGGTGCCGCGGGCTCGGGCCGAGGTATAGCTCCTCGTCGCCACATGGCCGCCCACCAGGAAGAAGACGGCGAGGGTCTGGAAGAGCCAGGAGATGGGAGCCAGCCGGGGCATGTGCTGGAGGGGGCTGGTGGTGCGGAGGGTGCCGTCACCGGCCGGGACGATGGCTGTGACCAGCCAGTGGCCGAGGACTATGCCGAGGATGGCCAGGGCTCGCAGGGCGTCCACCGCGCGGTCCCGGGTGGGCGGGGTCGCGGTGTGCAGGCGGTGGGCGGCCCGGCGGAGGCGTTGTGCGGGTGCGGGGCGCCGGGCGGCGCCGGCTGCCACCTCGGCCTCCGCGACGTCGGCGGCCGACCGCGTGCCCGTATCACGCATGAGTTACCTCCTGCGGGGTGCCGAGGGTTATGCGGGCGAGGTTCTCGAGGGCGATCGAGCCGGGGGTGAAGTAGCCGCTGTGGGTGGCGTCGCCCGCGGTGAAGACGTGGGCGCCGAAGGCGGGGGACGTCGGGTCGGTGCCGAAGCCGACGGTCGTGCCGAAAACGTCGACTCGGCTGTGCGGGACCATCTCGATCCAGTCGTCGGTCCCGCGGGCCGCCCATATGCGTGCCGATGCCTGCAGCGCGGACGCGCTGTCCGCGCCCGTGCCGGGACTGCCGATCAGAACCAGGTTGTTCACGTCGTCCAGGTCCGCCGCTGCCCTGCCGCACACGACCGAGCCATAGGAATGGCAGAGCAGGGAGACATCGGCCGTGGCACCGACAAGTCCCCGTAGCTCCCTGACGAACGTGCTCAGGCGAGGGGCCGCTTCCTCGGCACGGGTGCCGGTGAGCACCGTCGTGCTCACGGTCTCCGGTGTCTCGTAGCCGAGCCAGGTGATGACCGCCGAGGCCGGACCCGTGCGGGCGTGCAACGCGCGTGCGGCTCGGCGGAAGCGGCCGTAGGTGTCGAGGCTCGTGTCCGACCCGGGGACCAGTACCGCTATGTGGTCGGCCCGCGGCAGGTCGCCCATGACCTCCACCACCCGGCCCGGGCCGCGGCCGTCGAACGCGAGGAACTGGCGGGAGGGCTCCGCCATCGATCGGTCCGTCGCTGCCCGGGCACGGTCACCGTGGACCTCGGCCATCCGGGCCGCCTTCCCGGCGTTCGCGCGGTTGGCCGCGTACACCGCCTCCAGCGTCCCCGGGGTGAGGGGCGCGAGGGTTGCGGGGGGCGGGGCCGGAATCCGGGGGCGCGCCGCGGCGGAGACGGGGGCGATGACGGCGGTGGCGACGAGGAGGGCGAGCAGGGTGCGGCGGAGACGGGCAGGCCAGTGGTGCCGTCCACGCGGCCGGTCGGACCGACTCGGCGGGCCCGGCCGGTCTCTCGGCCTGTCCGGCCGGCCCGAACCACTCGCTCCGCTCGACCCGCCCGCCCGGACCCCCCGGTTGGGTCGCCGTGGCAGCAGGGCTGCCCTCGGCCATGTCACGGCCCCCATGTCCCCTGTTCCTCCCCTTCGACCGCCCGGCTACCGGACGGCGTTCTGGGAAGGAAGCTACGAATCGGAGGTCGTGGTCGGCGTCACGCCACAGAGCTCACCTGCGACGTAGCTCTCAGGTATTACGGGTATCAGCGATCAGGCGTCAGGGATCAGGCGTCAGGGATCAGGCGTCAGGGATCAGGCGTCAGGGATCAGGCATTCGGCATCAGGCGTCGGGCATCCGGCGTCGGGCATCCGGCGTCGGGCATCCGGCGTCGGGCATCCGGCAGGCCGCGCAGCACGCATCACACAACACGCCGCACCAGGCATCACGCACGACACAGCACAGCACAGCACACAGCACACCTGACGGAACCAGCACGCCTGACGGACGGAACCAGCACGCCGCCGCGTTCACCAGGCCAGTTGCGCGATCTCCTCCGCCACCACCGCGCACGCGTCCGCCGCCGGGTCGATCAGGGGGAAATGGCCGACGTCCTCCAGGAGCGTGAGGCCGACGACCTCGCCCGCCTTGGCCGCGGCGTCCGCGTAGGCGTCGGCGACCGGCTGCGGTACGACGATGTCGGTGCGGCCCTGGACCAGGGTCGTGGCGATGCCCGTCGGAAGGAGGAGGGCCGGGTCGGCGTAGGGACGGCGTTCGGCGAACTTGTCCTGACCGCCGAGGAGTTGCGTGGTCGCGCCGCCGCAGACGTCCAGCTTCTCCGCCACCGCGAAGTCGGCGATGGGCGCCAGGGCGACGACGCCACGCAGCGGGGCCGGGCCTGCCGTGCGCCAGGGCGCGTCGGACGGGAGGACATGACGGGCTGCGGCCCACAGCGCGAGGTGGCCGCCCGCCGAGTGGCCGGTGAGGACCGTACGGCGGGGGTCGGCTCCGGGCAGGGCGTCCCGTACGAGGTCGGGGAGGGCGTCGAGGGCGGCGGCCACGTCGTCGAACGTCTCCGGCCAGCGACCCGCGACCGGTCCGGCTCCGCCACCGGGGCCGCTCTGCGCGGGCAGTGCGCTTCCCCTTCTGTACTCGACGTTGGCCACGGCGAAGCCCCGCCGGGCCAGGAAGTCCGCGAAGGGGGTGACGTGCCGGCGGTCGTACGGGGCGCGCCAGGCACCGCCGTGCAGAACCACGACCAGCGGAGCCGCCACGGCCGAGGCGGTGCCGGGGGTGGCGCGGGGCGCGTAGAAGTCGATCACCTGGTCGGGGTGGTCGCCGTAGGCGGCGGTGGCGTCCGGGTCGACCGGGGGGTGCGAGAAGGCGGATGCCTCTTCGGCGGCATCGCGGGCTGCGGCGTCGTCGTCCGGCATGCTCCAACCTCTCAAGGGTGAAACGGATTTGGATGGGTTTGGGGGTGGGCCGGCTCGGGGGTGGGGGCGCCTGCCGTTGGCGGGGACGGTATCAGGCCAGTGACGTGCGTCGACACGGGGATATGACGCCGGGTCAGGGTTGACGGATCTGGGGGTTTTGGGATCTCGGCGGCGGGGGGCGTGCCGAGGACGCGCGGGGTCGGCGTGCGCGCCGGTCGGGGGTGCCGGCCGGTGCTGGGCGGGGCGGGCGGTCGCATCGCCCCGCGCGAACGCTCCCCGGCGGCGCGTGCACGGATGCCGCGCGCCGCCGGAGCGGGCCGATCACCGGCCGGCGGGCATGGTCAGCCGACGGAGTTCAGCGTCTGAGCCAGGACCCGGGCCGCCCGTTCCACGTCGGCGAAGCCCACGTAGAGAGGGGTGAAGCCGAAACGGAGGACGTCGGGATGGCGGAAGTCGCCCACGACGCCCTGCTGGATGAGCCGCTTCATGACGTCACCGGCGTCGTCGCAGCGCAGGGCTACCTGACTGCCGCGCTCGGCGTGGGCGATAGGGGTGAGGCACTCGACGCGGCCCTCGGGGACGTACGCCGCCACGCAGCGCAGGAAGAAGTCCGTCAGTGCGAGGGACTTGGCCCGAACGGCCTCGATCGTCACCCCGGCCGCCGGCCCGGCACCGGGACCGACATCGGCACCGGCCTCGTCCCGGGCCCCGGCTCGGCCCCTGTCCCCTCCTTCTCCCCCGTCTCCGTCGCCGTCGCCGTCCCACACGTCCAGCGCCGCCTCCAGCGCCAGCATCGACAGGATGTCCGGCGTGCCGACGCGGCCCCGGAGGGCGCCGCCCGCCGGTTCGTAGGACGGGCGCATGCCGAAGGGGTCCGTGTGGGAGTTCCAGCCCGGCAGGGGTGAGTCGAAGCGGGGCTGGAGGTCCCGGCGTACGTAGAGGTACGCCGGGGAACCCGGCCCGCCGTTCAGGTACTTGTACGTACAGCCGACCGCGAGGTCGACGCCGTGTTCGTCGAGGCCCACGGGGAGGGCGCCCGCGCTGTGGCACAGGTCCCAGACGGCGTAGGCGCCCGCCTCGTGGATCGCCGCCGTCAGGGACGGCAGGTCGTGGAGGCGGCCGGTGCGGTAGTCGACATGGTTGAGGAGCACCGCGGCCGTACGGGGCCCGAGGGCGTCCGGTACCTCCGCGGGGGTCACCGGGCGGAGTGTGCGGCCGGTCATCCGGGCTGCCGACTCGGCGATGTACCCGTCCGTGGGGAAGGTCGTCGCGTCGACCAGGATCTCGTCCCGGACCGGCCGCCCACCGCCCCCGCCCCCGCCCGCGCTCCCGCTCTCGCTCTCGCTCTCGCGGGTGTCCTCGTCGGCCATGCGGACCGCCGCCACCAGTGCCTTGAAGACGTTGACACTGGTGGAGTCGCCCACCACGATCTGGCCGGGCGCCGCGCCCACCAGCGGGGCGATGCGGTCGCCGATCCGCTCGGGCGCCGTCCACCAGCCGCTCTCGTCCCAGGAGCGGATGCGCAGGGAGCCCCACTGGCGGCGCACGACGTCGTCGACCCGGCCGGGGACCGTGGCCGGGAGCGCGCCGAGGGAGTTGCCGTCGAGGTACACGGCGTCGTCGAGGACGAAGCGGTCGCGGAGGGCGGACAGTTCGTCGGCCTCGTCGGCCTTCCTCGCCTCGACGGCCAGTTCGGAGTATGTGTGAGCGGCTTCGTCGGCGGGCCGCTCGCTCGTCCCGGTGAGATCAGACATGGGAGCGCGCCGTCCACAGCTCGGGGAAGACGTTCTTCCGGGCCCTCTTCTCCAGCCAGGCCACACCGGCGGAACCGCCCGTGCCGGCCTTGGCGCCCATGGCGCGCCGCGTGGCGACGAGGTGGTCGTTGCGCCAGCGCCAGACCAGTTCCGCGACATCGGTCAGCGCCTCGCCGAGGCGGGCGAGCTCGTGGTCCGGGTCGCCGGAGTACAGCTCGGTCCACACCTCCTCGACCGCGGGGGACGGCTCGTAGCGCTGGGAGACGTCACGGCGTACGACGGACTCGGGGATCGCGTATCCGCGGCGGGCCAGGAGCCGCAGGACCTCGTCGTAGAGGCTCGGCTCGTGCAGCGCCTTCTCCAGCTCGGCGTGGACACGGGGCGCACCGCGGTGCGGTACCAGCATGGACGCGGACTTCTCGCCGAGCAGGAACTCCATACGGCGGTACATCGCCGACTGGAAGCCGGAGCCCTCACCGAGGGCGGCGCGGTACGAGTTGAACTGGGCCGGGGTGAGCTGGCCGAGGGGCTTCCAGGAGGCGTTCAGTGCCTCCAGCTCGCGCACGGAACGCTTCAGCGCGTCCCTCGCGGTCGGGACGTCGTCGCCCCGCAGCGCGGCGGTGGCGGTCTCCCACTCGTGCACGATGACGGTGAACCACAGCTCCATGACCTGGGTCGTCACCAGGAAGACCATCTCACCGGGGTCGTCGGAGAGAGGGTGCTGGAGGTGGGTGAGGACGTCCGCCTGGACGTAGTCCTCGTACGGCGTGGTTCCCTGGAAGTCGAGATGCGGGGTCTCGGGCTCCGAAGCCTCGACGGGCTGAGCCTGCTGGGACATCGCTGTCTCCTGTTTGTACTCCGGGTAGCGGTCCGCCCCTGCCGTTACCGACACGGGGGCCCCGGTCCCCACCCGCATGGTCGGGGATGCGCCCCCGAAATCGCAAGGTCCGCCTGATCACACCCAGGCGGACCTGCGAAAACACGCCCGGCGGACGTCGGCCGTACGGGTCAGCTCAGGGTCTGGGCCGCCGTCGAGGACGAGTCCTTGAGGAACTGGGTGCAGCGCTCGTACTCCTCCTGCTCGCCGATCGCACCGGCGGCGCGGGCGAGGGCGTGCAGGGCGCGGAGAAAGCCGCGATTCGGGTCGTGCTCCCAGGGGACCGGCCCGTGACCCTTCCAGCCGTTGCGGCGGAGGGCGTCCAGGCCGCGGTGGTAGCCCGTACGGGCGTAGGCGTACGACTCCACGACGCTGCCCCGCTCGAACGCGTCGTCGGCGAGCTGGGCCCAGGCGAGGGAGGAGGTGGGGTACTTCGCGGCGACGTCGGCCGGGGGCGTGCCGTTCGCGAGGAGTTCGCGGGGCTCCGGGTCGTCGGGGAGGTGCGTCGGGGGCGGGCCCCCGAGGAGGTTCTCGTGAATCGTCATGGGTTCCAGTCTGGCCCATGGGGGGAGCCGGGGTGGCCGGGTGGGGCGGGCCCCCGGACCGGCGTACGGCTCTCACTCCCGCGAGGGACCCGGCCTGCCCGTCTCGCCCTCCCCTGAGAACCTCCCGGAGGGGCCCGGCCCGCCCTCCGCTGGGAACTCCCCGGAGAACTCCCCGGAGGGGCCGGGGCCGCCCTGTTCCCCCTCCAGCGGTGGAGCCGTCACCGAGGCGTGGGTGCGGCATTCCGGGTGGTGGCAGTCGGGCGGCGGGCGGCGGACCGTGGCGAAGGCCAGGCCCGCTGCGGCCAGGAGCGCGGCCGCGCACACCGGCATGGCCGTGCTGAACGCGGCGTCGAACTGGGCGGGGTCCCGGTAGGCCTCCGGGCCCATCCCGGCGATCAGGGGGAGCGCGGCCACGGCGATGAGGCCGGCGGCGCGGGCGGCGGCGTTGTTGATGCCGCTGGCGAGGCCCGCGTGCTCGGTGGAGACGGAGGCGAGGACGGTGGCCGTCAGCGGCGCCACCAGGGTGACCATGCCCAGGCCCATGACGAGGAGGGCGGGCAGGACGTCCGTCGGGTACGAGGCGCCCGGGCCCACCCGCAGCATCAGCAGGACGCCCGCCGCGCACAGCAGGGGGCCGACGGTGAGGGGGATGCGGGGGCCGATGCGTTCGCCGAGGGCGCCCGCCCGGGACGACAGCAGCAGCATCAGCACGGTGATGGGGAGCAGGGCCGTGCCGGCGGCGAGGGCCGAGTACCCGGAGACCACCTGGAGCTGGAGGGCGGCGAGGAAGAAGAAGCCGCCGAACGCCGCGTACACGAAGAGGGTGACGATGTTGACCGCCGTGAACTGGCGGGACGCGAAGATCTCGGGCGGCATCATCGGGTCGGGGCGGCGGCGCTCCACCTGGACGAAGGCGACACCCGCCGCGACGCCGGCCACGGCCGTGACGACGACCGGGACCGAGCCCGTCGCGGCCTCGATCAGGGCGTAGGTGACGAAGGCCAGGGACAGGGCGCCCAGGGTCGCGCCGAGGACGTCGAAGCCACGGCCGTGGGTTCGGCCGTCGCCGGACTCAGGTACGTGGCGCACGGCGATCGGGACGCAGAGCAGGGCGAGGGGCACGTTCAGGAGGAAGACCCAGCGCCAGCCGGGGCCGTCCACGAGCCAGCCGCCGAGGAAGGGGCCGACCGCCGCGCCGATGCCGCCGAAGCCGGACCACAGGCCCACCGCCCGCGCCCGGTCGTCCGGGTGGAAGGAGGCCTGGATGAGGGCGAGGGAGCCGGGGGTGAGGAGGGCGCCGCCGACACCCTGGAGAGCTCGGGCGGCGATCAGTACGCCCGCGTCGGGGGCGAGACCGCAGAGGAGGGACGCGGCGGCGAACCACACCACGCCCACGACGAACACCCTGCGGCGGCCGAAACGGTCGCCCAGGGCACCGCCGAGGAGGATCAGCCCGGCCAACGTGAGCATGTACGCGTTGACGGTCCACTGGAGGGCGGCGAGGTCCGCGTCCAGGTCGCGCCCCATCCGGGGAAGGGCGACGTTGACGACCGTCGAGTCCACCATGGCCATGCTCGACCCGAGGACCGTGGTGAGGAGGATCCACTTGCCCTGCGGGGAGGCGAGCCGTACGTCGGCCATGAAGGGATCATCCCGTGCGGTGGGCGTTCGGGCCAGGGGGCGGCAGCCGCGACCGAGAGCCGGCGGGAGCCGTCACGCCCGGCCGGAGCGGTCGCCCAGAGCCGTCACGCCCGGCCGGAGCGGTCGCCCAGAGCCATCAGGCCCCGGCCGCAACGGCCACCCGAAGCCATCCCGCCCGGCCGCAGCGCCCACCCGAAGCCCCGGCGCGCCTGTCCGTGTCCGAGCCGTCCCGACGGCACGAGTGCCCGCAGCCGGGCGGCTGCGGGCACTCGTGGAGAACCGTCGGGCGGGGGTTACTTGATCTTCGTGCCGGCCGAGCGGAGGTTGCTGCAGGCCTCGACGACACGGGCGGCCATGCCGGCCTCCGCGAGCTTGCCCCAGGTGCGGGGGTCGTAGGTCTTCTTGTTGCCGACCTCGCCGTCGACCTTCAGGACGCCGTCGTAGTTCTGGAACATGTGGGCGGCGACCGGACGCGTGAAGGCGTACTGGGTGTCGGTGTCGATGTTCATCTTGACGACGCCGTTCTCCAGGGCCGTGCGGATCTCCTCCTCCGTGGAGCCGGAGCCGCCGTGGAAGACGAAGTCGAACGGGGACTCCTTGCCGAAGCGGGCGGCGACGCCCTCGTTCAGCTCCTTGAGGAGGTCCGGGCGCAGGACGACGTTGCCCGGCTTGTAGACGCCGTGCACGTTGCCGAAGGACGCGGCCAGCAGGTAGCGGCCCTTCTCGCCCAGGCCCAGGGCCTCGGCGGTGCGGATCGCGTCGTCGACCGTCGTGTAGAGGGAGTCGTTGATCTCGTGGGTGACGCCGTCCTCCTCGCCGCCGGTCGGGGTGATCTCGACCTCGAGGATGATCTTCGCGGCGGCGGCGCGGGCGAGCAGCTCCTGGGCGATCTCCAGGTTGTCGGAGAGGGTCTCCGCGGAGCCGTCCCACATGTGGGACTGGAAGAGGGGGTTCTCGCCGCGGGCGACCCGCTCCTCCGACACCGCAAGCAGCGGACGGACGTAGCCGTCGAGCTTGTCCTTCGGGCAGTGGTCCGTGTGCAGCGCGACCGTGATGTCGTACTTCTTGGCGACGATGTGGGCGAACTCGGCCAGGGCGACGGCGCCGGTGACCATGTCCTTGTTGTGCTGGCCGCCCAGGAACTCGGCACCGCCGGTCGAGATCTGGATGATGCCGTCGCTCTCCGCCTCCGCGAAACCGCGCAGCGCGGCGTGCAAGGTCTGGGACGAGGTCACGTTGATGGCCGGGTAGGCGAACTTTCCTGCCTTCGCCCGGTCGAGCATCTCGTTGTAGACCTCGGGGGTTGCGATGGGCATGGTCCGCTCCTTGTATGTGCGGGTGGCGTTGTGCTTACGAGCCCTGACCTAGGGTTGCGACATCATCGTCGGCCCCATCTTTCCAGACGTGACCGGATGCTCCGGCCAGGGTGTCCGAAACTGGGCGGTAACCCCTGACCTCGGTGTTCGTACGACGAACGGGACTCAGTCGAGACCCAGCTCGTCCTTCGAGAACGCGAAGCGGTACGGGACCCCGGCGCCCTGCTCGATCTTCTCGGCGGCGCCGGTCGCGCGGTCGACGATGGTCGCGACGGCGACGACCTCGGCCCCGGCCGCGCGGACGGCTTCGACGGCGGTCAGCGGGGAGCCGCCGGTGGTGGAGGTGTCCTCGACGACGAGCACGCGGCGGCCGGCGATGTCCGGTCCCTCGACCCGGCGCTGGAGTCCGTGCGCCTTGGCGGCCTTGCGGACCACGAACGCGTCGAGCCGGCGGCCCCGCGCCGCGGCGGCGTGCAGCATCGCGGCGGCCACCGGGTCGGCGCCCATGGTGAGTCCGCCGACCGCGTCGAAGTCGAGGTCGGCGGTCAGGTCGAGCAGCACCTGCCCGACGAGGGGGGCGGCCTCGCCGTCGAGGGTGACGCGGCGGAGGTCGACGTAGTAGTCCGCCTCCAGGCCCGACGACAGGGTCACCTTGCCGTGCACCACGGCCTTGTCCTTGATCTGCTGCAGCAGCGAGCCGCGTACGTCCACGTCAGTCATGGCAGCCAGCTTAAGGGGGCCGTTTCGCCCGTCCTCACAGTCGCTGCCAGCTCCAGGTCGTGGTCGCCTCCAGCGGCTCGATCGGGGTGACCAGCCGGGGATGGGTGTTGAGACCGTTGGGGGGGCCGGTCTGCGGTTCGACGCACACGGCCTCCGCCTGCTCGTCGTAGACCACGACCCACTCCTCGCGCGAGGCGACCTTCAGCTCCAGCCTGCCGGGCCAGGTGAGGGTGACGTCGACGCCGCCGGGCATACCGAAGCAGTCGTCCCACGGTCCGGGCCTCGGGTCGATCCGGTTGCCGGTGGGCAGGTGGTCGGCACCGCGCTCCTCCTGCCAGGCGGGGGCGAAGTCGAGCCGTACGTCCTCGCCGCCGTCGCCCAGGGTCCGGTTGAACCACGGGTGCCAGCCGATCTGGGCCGGGAACGACGACTCGTACGTCTCCACGGACATGGTGAGGGTGAGGGCGTCCGGGGTGAGGGTGAACACCTGGGTGACCCGGGCGGGGTACGGCCACGGGTCGACGAGGTCGTAGGTGAGGACGGCCTCGGCGCCGGTTCGGCTCGCGACCCGCCACGCGCGGTCGCGTGCGGTGCCGTGGATGGCGTGGGGCGGGGCGTTGAGGGGCATCTGCTGGACGGCGCCGCCGCTGAGGAAGCGGCCGTCGCGGACACGTCCGCACCAGGGGACCATCGGGAAGCAGCCGAAACGGTCGCCCTGGCGCAGGAGTTCGAGCCCGGCGATCCGTAGGCTCGCCACACGTCCGCCGTTGGCCGGGGTCAGGACCGCCTGCGCGTCGGCCGCGGCCAACGTGATCTCTTCGCTACTCACGTTGTCGAACCCTACTGGGGGTTGCCGCCCCGGGCCCCCGGCACGCTCGCTCCGAGCAAGGCTCCTCCGACCCGGCCGCGTCGTTCAAGGGTCGGGGCGGGCAGGCGATTTGACGGTGCGCCACCGGAGCGGGGAGCCATGGAACTCCTGGCCTCACCCGGGCGTCTTACCGGTGAGGCTCGATGTTCGTGAGACGCGACGAGAGGCGGGTTGCCATGCAGGCGGACGACACGGCCAGGCTCGAGACCACGCTGGCGGACGGGCGGCGCATGACGTTGTCGCTGCCGCCGACGGACGCGGGATGGGCCGCCGGGGGCGTCAAGGGGCTGCGTGCGGTCCCGCCCACGCACACGGGCCGTGGCGAGGAGCCGCCCGCCCTGCCCGAGCGCCCGGTCCTCCCCCTGGAGATGGCCCTGCTCGGCCTGGGCCTGTAAGGACCCCTGGGGGAGGGGCTCAGCGGCGCCTGCGCAGGGCTCGGGCCACGATGACCGCGGACGCCACCGCGAGGGCCGCCGCGGGGGCCGCCCAGCGGAGGGCGGCCGTGCCGACGGAGACCGTCTCGGGGGCCGGGACGGGGGCGTAGCGGCCCCGCGGTGGCGCGTGGTCGACCTCTTCTGCGCTGCGGCCGATCATCGTCCGCCGGGCGTGCGCGGCCTCGGCCGGAGGCTCGCTCCCGGCCACGATGTCGTCCTCGGCGAACGGATCCAGTGAGGGCGGCGGCACCTCGGCGTCGAAGACGGAGGCCGGCGGCACCTCCCCGACGCCGGCACCGACATCGGCCTCGTCGTCGTCATCGTCATCGTCATCGTCGTGCTCATCGGCCCCGGCGTCGTCGCGGTCGTCGCCGCTTACGCCGTGGGCCGCGGGCTTCCGCGCACCGCCCTCCGGACCGTCGGGGGTCTGCTTCTTCCCCGCGGGCTCGGCGGCGGTCCGTTCCTGCGCCGCCGGTTCCTCCGCCGCCTGCTCCTGCGCCGCCGGTTCCTCGGCCGCCTGCTGCTCCTCATCCTGCTTGTCCTGCTCGGCCGCCTTCCCGAGTTTCTCCGCGAAGCGGGTCAGGAGGCGGCCCGTCGCCACGGTGACCGCGTCGGCGGGGAGTTCGGTGACGCGGCCGTCGGCGGTGGCCGTGCCGGTGAAGTGGATCGTCGTGCCCTCGGGGGCGGAGGTGAGACGAATGGCCAGGGCGAACCGTACGGTTCCGCTGCCGCGGACCTCCGTGGCGTCGCCCTGCACCGCGTACGAGCCGTCGTCGGCGCCGGACACCCGCAGGGCGCCGCGATAGGTGATGGTGTGGCCGGCGGCACGCATCTTGAGTCGGCCGGCGACGGGCGGGGTGCCCGCGTCGTGCTGGAGCCCGGGGACCGCGCGGGCCACCCGCTCGGGGTCGGACAGCGCCTCCCGGAGGCGGTCGACATGAACCGGAACGAACACGTCATGCTCCATGGCAGGGGAGCCTACCCACGAGGCGCCGCGCCGCACCCGCGCATACGCGTGATTGCTCGCGTTCGGCCCCCTGCGGCCGTACCCGTGGTACCGGAGCCGGTGGCGCCGGGTTCAGGGGGCGTACCTCGGATGCACCAGCGTCGACGGGGGCAGCCCGTCGATGCGGGCGGCGTCCCCGAGGCGGGTGCCCGTGCCGCCGAGGTCCACGGCACGGCCCGCGCCCGCCGTGTCACGCGTGGCGATGACGAACCCCCGGTCGCGCGGGACGCCGGCGGTGCGGGCCGCGGGCTCGGGGCGGGGGCCGAAGCCGGGGGTGCGGGCGACCACCCGGTACGGCGTGGTGTGCAGGCCGGCGGCGCGCAGGGTGGCGTCGACCGTCCAGAAGACGTGGCGGCGGGAGGCCACCGGCCCCGCGTGCACGACGAGCCGGCCGTCGTCGGCGAGGACCTCGCGGGCCAGACCGTAGAACTCCTGCGAGTACAGCTTGGCGCTGTCGGTGATGCCGGGGTCGGGGAGGTCGGCGATGACGACGTCGTACGGGGCGGCCGGGCGGCCCTCGCGGAGCCAGGTGAAGGAGTCGGCCGTGACGACGTGGACGCGGTCGTCGTCGTAGGCGTGGTCGTTGAGGGCGGAGAGCGCCGGGTCGGTGCGGGCGAGGCGTACCACGCCCGGGTCGAGTTCGACGACGTCCACCCGCCGTACGCCGTCGTGACGCAGGACCTCGCGGGCGGCGAGGCCGTCGCCGCCGCCCAGGACGAGGACGCGGGCGTGCGGGCCCGCGTCGATCGCGGGGTGGACGAGGGCCCGGTGGTAGCGGTGTTCGTCGCGGTCGCTGACGCGCAGGCGGCCGTCGAGGAAGAGGGAGAGGGGGCGGCCGTGGCGGCCGCCGGTGAGGACGATCTCCTGGACGCCGGTCCGCACCGCGACGCGGACGTCGTTGCCGTACACCGCGCGTCTGGCGGCGCGTTCGAATTCGTCGACGTGCACGGCGGCCGTGGCGAGCAGGGCGAGGACGGCGGCGTTGGCGGCGAGCAGCAGCCGGCGGGCGCGGCGGCTGAGGTCATGGCGGAAGAGGCCGAGGACGAGAGCGCCGCCGACCAGGGCGTTGACCGTTCCGGTGAGCAGGGCGCCGGTCAGCTGGCCCAGCCAGGGCAGCAGTAGGAAGGGGAAGGCGAGGCCGCCCACCAGTGCGCCGACGTAGTCCGCGGCGAACAGGTCGGCGACCGCGCAGCCCGCGTCCTGGCGGCGGATGCGCTGGATCAACTCCATCAGGAGCGGGACCTCGGCGCCGATGAGCAGACCGATGGCCAGGGAGAAGGCGACGACCAGATAGCGGGAGCCGTCGGCCCAGCCGCCGCCCCAGTCCCCGGTCCAGGCGAACGCGGCGTACAGCGCGAGGGCGCTGGAGCCTCCGACGAGGGCGAGGGCGGCCTCGATGGCACCGAAACCGAAGGCCGCGCGGGGGCGCAGTCGTTTGGCGGCGAGGGAGCCGATGCCCATGGCGAAGACCATGACGGACAGGACCACGGAGGCCTGGGTGACGGAGTCGCCGACCCAGTAGGAGGCGAGTGCGACGAGTTCGAGTTCGTACACGAGTCCGCAGGCCGCACAGACGAAGACGCCGGCGAGGACGAGGAAGCGGCCGACGCCGGGGCGGACGGGGAGACGTGCGGGGTCCCCTCCGGGGCCGCCGCCGGGGAATCCTTGTCCGCGCCGTGAGGGTGGGGCGCCCTGGGGTGCGGGGGCGGGCGGCTCGATCACTCCTGGCACGCTACCGTCGCGTGTGCGCGGGGCTGGGTCACCCACACGGGTGATCTGCGATGTCCCCGGCACCTAATAGCTCGGGGGTTCGGGTCCGTCGGCGTGTCGGCGTGTGCGGGCACCTGGGGGTTGTTCGCGCAGTTCCCCGCGCCCCTGAAAGGCGACCGGGACTGCGCCCCGTGCTGTTCAGGACGATGGGCGGGCCGCAGGCCCGAACCCTTCAGGGACGCGGGGAACTGCGCGAGAATCCACCACGCACCCGCACCCGCACCCGCACCCGCACACGCACACGCACACGCACACGCACAGGCACCCGCGCTCGCGCCCGCCAAGACCACCCGCACCCGCCGACGAGAGGCGCACCCCGAGCCATTGGGCTCCCGGGGCCCCTCACAGCGGCACCGACACCCGCATCCCGACCCTCGTGCGCGTGGCGACCAGTTGACCGTCCTGCGGGTACGCGTGCCATGTACGCCAGTGGACTTGGCCCTCGTGGCGCTGCGCGAGCATCGCCGTGAAGGCGTGCGGGCTGCCGGGGAAGACACCGGCGAGACCGTGGGGGTGGTCGGAGACGAGCGCCAGGAGTTCCTGGGCGCGGCCGGCGAAGGAGCCGGGCGACAACACCTCGACGCGGGCTGCGAATTCGTACTCCCAGTCGCCCACGCGTTTGGCCACGCCGAGCGGGAGGGGCGTGCTGGAACCCGGGATGCAGGCGACCGTCTCCGAACAGTGACTGCCCCTGTCCTCCTCGAGAAGCACCTGGTGGGACGCGCCGAGGAGCCTCAACTGAAGCTTTGCCCCAGCGAGTTCGAGGTCGAGGGTGGCGAGCGCGGGCAGCGGTTCGCGGCCCAGGGCCCACGCCAGGTCGGCCGCGCTCGTGTCGGTGTAGGTCGTGTTCAGGGTCGTGAGCATGGGTCGGCTCCGCTAGCACGCAAAGAAGAGAAGAGGGGTGGTCCGGCGCACCCCGTTCGGCACCGGGGGATGCGGCCCGGTCAGCCAGGTCGGGTGGGGGACGACGTCCCAGCGGTCCGGTCAAGCCAGGACAGGCCTGCCGGGAGGGACGTCCGGGGGCTGCGTTGGCGATTTATAGGGAATCATGAACTGTGGCGCCACCACAGCGTTTTTACCCAACTTGACGTGCTTTCCATCCCCCCGAGGGCTGCACAGCTCAACTGTTCAACCAGGCGTGCGCCCCTGCCATGGAAGTGCTACTCGTGCGCTCATCCCGGCGGGCGCGTGACCGGAGGGGAGCGCCCGCCGGACAACCGGACTCTCCAGGTGTGCCCAGGCGTGCGCATGGGGCAGTCGGCCCGCACGGGCGGGAGGTGCGACGGCACCGCGGTTCGGACACACGAGCGCCCGCCGGGAGTTCGATCCCGGCGGGCGCTCGTGTCGTGGAGCTCGGCTGCCCCGTGTCAGCTGCCTCCACCGCATCCGCCCCCGCCTCCGCAGGAGGACCCGGACGACGAGCCGCAGGACGAGCTGCTGCACGACGACGAGCTGCTGCCGCAGGACGAACCGCCGCCCCCGGACGACGAGTGCCTGTCGTCGTTCGACGACGAGGACGAACCGCCGTCGCCGCCGGCCGCGGCACCGCCGAGCACCCACCAGCTCTGGTCGCTGCTGCTGTGCGTGCCGCTGTCACCGCTGCTGCGGCGGGCGCTCCCGCCGCCGTGTCCGCCCGTACGGCGGCCTCCCGATCGCCTCGCGCTGGTGTTGCTTCTGCTGACGGCCACGAAGACCGTCACCAGCACCACGAAGACGACCCCCAGGATGATGGCCACGATCGCGATCGCGTTCATGGCGCCACCCCCCTTCTTTTCCTCAGTCCCCCGAAGCGGCCCCCCGTGGGCGCCTCGTCTTGTCACATGCGCGGTGCATCCGAGCCGGCCGGCTCAGCTGCCGCCGCCGCATCCACCACCGCCACCGCAGGACGCACCACCGCCGCAGCCCCCGCCGGCGGACGAGTCCCCGGCGTCGGACCACCAGCTGCCCCGGCGGCGGCCGTAGGCACCGGCCCGTACCGCTCCCCTGGAACTCACGATGACGGCGAACACGACGATCAGTGCGAAGCAGATGATTCCCAGTGCGATGCCGATCCCCATGGCGTCGGCCCCCTTTCCGTTGTCCCCCGTGTCCCCGTGGTCCCCGTGGTCCCCCGAGACGCCCCCGTGGGCCCCCGTAGTCCTCCGAGGCGCCCCCGTGGGCGCCTCGACGTCCAGCGTGACGCTGGGATGCCCCCGCGTGCGGGCGTTCAAAGCGGAGTTGAGCAAGTCCAGAGGTAAGCGGTCAGTCGCCGCCACCGCCGCAGCCCCCGCCGCCGCACGACGAGCCGCCCCCGCACGACGAGCCTCCGCCGCAGGACGAGCCGCCGGACGACCCTCCGTCCGCCCACCAGCTGCGCCGACGACGACGCGAACCGCCGCCGAGCGTCGACACGATGCCGACCAGCACGACCGCCCCGAAGGCGAGGAAGAAGAAGATCTCCACCTCCGCCACCACCTTTCCCTCCCCCGTGCAGACCCCCCGTGGGTCGTGCGTGACCTGGGGATGCCCCCGCGCCTCACGGCCCAAAGCAGAGTTGAGGAACTCCAGAGGTTGGGCGCAGGATGACGGCCATGACCTCCAGCGAAAGCCCCGCAGACCCCACCGGCACTGCCGCCCGGCCCGTGCTCAACCGGCGGCTCGCCGAGTTCGGGACGACGATCTTCGCGGAGATGTCCGCGCTCGCAGTGCGGACCGGTTCGATCAACCTGGGCCAGGGTTTCCCGGACACCGACGGCCCGGAGGAGATCCGCGAGGCCGCCGTACGGGCGCTGCGGGACGGGCGCGGCAACCAGTACCCGCCGGGTCCCGGCGTCCCCGAGCTGCGCGCCTCGATCACCGCGCACCAGCTGCGGCGGTACGGGCTGGCGTTCGACCCGGACACGGAGGTACTGGTCACCGCGGGCGCCACCGAGGCCATCGCGGCGGCCCTGCTGGGGCTGCTGGAGCCCGGCGACGAGGTGGTCGCCCTGGAGCCGTACTACGACTCTTACGCGGCCTGTATCGCGATGGCGGGCGGCAGGCGTGTCCCCGTGACGCTGCGGCCGTACGAGGGACGGTTCCGGCTGGACCTCGACGAGCTGCGGGCCGCCGTCACCGACCGGACCCGGCTGCTGCTCATCAACACCCCGCACAACCCGACGGGCACGGTCCTCACCCGTGCGGAGCTGACGGCGATCGCGGAACTGGCCGTCGAGCGGGACCTGCTGGTGGTGACCGACGAGGTGTACGAGCACCTCGTCTTCGACGAAGCCGAGCATCTGCCGCTGGCGGCCTTCCCGGGGATGCGGGAGCGCACGGTCACCATCGGGTCGGCCGGCAAGACGTTCTCGTTCACGGGGTGGAAGGTGGGCTGGGTTACCGGCGCCCCCGGTCTCGTCGCCGCCGTCCGCTCGGCCAAGCAGTACCTGACGTACGTGGCGTCCGGCCCGTTCCAGTACGCGGTCGCCGAGGCGCTCGCCCTGCCCGACTCGTACTTCACCGCCTTCCGCGAAGACATGCGGGCCAAGCGGGACCTGCTGGCGGCGGGGCTGACGGACGCGGGCTTCGAGGTGTTCAGGACGGCCGGCACGTACTTCATCACCACCGACATCCGCCCGCTCGGCGAGACCGACGGTTTCGCCTTCTGCCGTTCGCTGCCGGAGCGCGCGGGCGTCGTCGCCATCCCGAACGCGGTCTTCTACGACCACCGTGAGGCCGGCGCCCCGTTCGTGCGGTTCGCGTTCTGCAAGCGGACCTCGGTGCTGGAGGAGGCGGCGCGCCGCCTCAAGGCACTGGGCGCATAGGGCCCTGGGCCGTTGGGCTATTCAGTGTCCTTCGGGTGTCGCGGGGAGGCGTACACCAGGATCACAGTCGAGGTATCCGGGCTGACCAGGTAGCGAACCCGGCCGCCGCTGGTGATCTCGTACTCCCACTGCTCCAGCTCGGAGCCCTTCCATTCCCTGGTGGCGTGCCTGCCGCGGAGCTGGTGCTGACGGTTCCAGTTGGCGCGCGACAGCGGGTCTGTGCGAACGGCTTCCAGGCAGCGATGCGCGTTCGGCAGCGCCACCCGGCACAGCTCCTCCCAACCGGTCGCGGCCTCGGTCGTCCCGTGGATGACGTTCCAGCCACTCAACGGGACACCGACCCGATCGCCTTTCTTGGGGCTCACCCATGCACCTCGACCGGGCCGAGGTCGACGTCACCGAGCGGACGGAGTGCTTCCCCGAGCTGGTCTGGGTCGGCGTTGATGCGGACAGTTGCCCGCCACGAGACGATCGCTCGGTGCACAGCCTCCCTGGCGCCCAGCTCAGCTGCGTCGGACAGCGCACCCAGGAGCTCGACGGTGAATTCCCGGACTTCTTCGTCGTCCAGGTGACGCACCCACGGGAACACCTCAGGCAGCGCGAGCAGAAGCGACCTTGCGCCACCGTCCTGCTTCATCAGGGCAAGCAACAGCCGGGACGCCGTGGTCAGGTTCTCCTCGCTGCGCTCTGCGTGTATGGCCGTGGTCAGCACCATGTCGGGCGCGTCTCGGTGCGTGACACGCAGACACCCCAGGGCGGCGGCCCTCGCGGCGACCGCCTTCGGGTTCCGGGACAGATCGGTGAACGAGACGGATTCCGATTCGGATACCGAGTGCACGATGCCCATACTCAGACTGCACTCTGACTATGCTCTGATTTCCAGGCGGGGCAGCAGCCGGCCAGGAAAACAGGTGCATGAACATGGAGTGGGCTGGGTTACCGGAACCGCGGAACTGGCGACCGCCGTCCGTTCCGTCAGGGGCCGAGGCCCTGAGGATGCCCGACACATATTTCACCGCCCTACGCGAGGATCTGCGGTCCAAGCGGGATCTGCTCAGTGCAGGTCTGGCCGACGCGGGCTTCCGGGTCTTTCAGCCTGCCGGGACGTACTTCATCACGACCGACATCCGCCCGCCCGGCGAGAACGACGGCTTCACCCTCTGCCGCGCCCTGCCGGAGCGCACCGGCGTCGTCGCCATCCCGAACGCGGTCTTCTACGACCACCGAGAGGCGGGCGCCCCTTATGTCAGGTTCGCGTTCTGTAAGCGCACCGAGGTGCCGACAGACGCGGCGGAACGGCTCCGCAAGGCGTTTGCGCACTGACCGCTGCCCTACAGGGCGGTCGTCGCATTCCTCTCCTCGTTGCCTGCCGTACCTCACACGCCCGGAACTCGCTCCGGAGGCGCCATGAATGGTCGTGGTCAGCACCAGGTCGGGCGCATCCCGGTGCGTGACACGCAGGCACCCCAGGACGGTGGCCCTGGCAGCGGCTGCCTACGGGTTCCGGGCCGGGTCAGTGAACGAGACGGATTCCGATTCGAGTGCCGTGTGCACCATGCCCATACTCAGAGCATGCTCTGATTGCACTCGCCGTCTTGGTCTGAATATTCCGATGCCAGGAGCGCTCAGGTGTCGTAGACGGTGGAGCGATGCCCGACGTGTACGACCCACACCACCAGTTCGCCGTTGTCGATTGTGTAGATCACGCGGTAGTCGCCCACCCGGAGGCGGCGGCGGTCGGGCTGGGAGACGAGGGGCGTGGTGTTGAACCCCATCGGGTCGTTCTCCAGCTCAGCCAGCTTGGCCAAAATGCGGAGGGCCATGTCTCGCGGCACCTTGCGGAGTTCGGCCTGAGCCTCGGCTCGGAAGACGGTGCGGTACTCACTCACTGCGCGCCAGCGTCTCCCTCATGATGTCCTCGATCGGGATGCCGGGTGCCGGGTTGGTCATGCGCTCGTCGATGATCCGGTTGATCTCGCGCTCTTCCCACTCCTGGTACTTGCGCAGCACCTCGATGGACACCACGGCGGCGACCTGCTTGCCGCGCCGGGTGATGACGGTAGGTACGTCGTCCCGGTCGGCCCGCTCCACGACCTCGGCCAGGTGCGCCCGGACATCGCGGATCGACTCTATGGGCATGGGCTGCGTCATGCACCCAAGGGTACCGAGTGTCTCATGTGTACACAACAGCTCACTGTCTCTCCCGCGTGTAGCCCCGTGGGCCCTCACGCGAATAAGTGCGCGAACGAGGCGTCGCCTGGGTTACCGGCGCCCCCGGTCTCGTCGCCGCCGTCCGCGCGGCCAAGCAGTACCTGACCTACGTCAGCGCGGGCCCCTTCCAGTACGCGATCGCCGAAGCCCTCCGCCTGCCGGACTCGTACTTCGACAGCTTCCGCGCTGATCTCCGGCGCAAGCGCGACCTGCTCGGCGACGGGCTGCGCGCGGCCGGGTTCCAGGTCCACCAACCCCAGGGCACGTACTTCATCACCACCGACATCACGCCCCTGGGCGAGAAGGACGGCTTCGCCTTCTGCCGCGCACTCCCCGAACGCTGCGGCGTCGTCGCCATCCCCAACTCCGTCTTCTACGACGACCCCGACGCCGGCCGCAGCCAGGTCCGCTTCACCTTCTGCAAGAAGGACGATGTCCTCGCCGAAGCCACCAGCCGCCTGCAACGATTGGCGTCCTGAATAAGGTCGGGCAGGCCACCTACCTGTTGGTATTGCCGTCTGCGGCAACCCCGCCTCCAGCGACCGTGCCTTCATCCGTCACGTACGTGAAGTACTTGACGTGTGACGGATGAACGCACGCTGGAGACGTCGGGACGAGCAAGGAGGCAGGTCATGGCCGCGCAAGAGCGACGTGGCACCGTCGTCCTGCTTCAACCACGACACACGGCAGGCTCCATGGCCGATCCCGATCGACGAACGGCCAGGCCATCCCCGCCGTCTGCCCCGGCCAGCCACGAACGACCAGGTTCGGCGACGGCGGTGCCGACGGCACGGGCCTGGCCGACGGGGAGTGCCTCGTCAGCGGGCGTCCGCCTCGGGCTCCGGACGCGGGAGCTCGTCGAGGTCGAGGGTGAAGGTGCGGCCGTCGGCCAGGGGGATGGGGAGCTTGCCCGTGCCGTACTTGTGGGTGTGTGCGGCGATGTAGCCGGTGGCGGTCGGCTGGGTGTGAAGGACGACCTCCTGGGCGTAGGGATCCACGACCAGGTAGATCGGGATTCCGTAGCGGCCGTACTTCGCGGTGCAGTCGTCGTAGTCCTTGCGTGCGGAGGAGATCGAGACGACCTCGGAGATCAGCAGGACGTCCTCGAAGCTGTACCGCTTGCCTTCCTTGCGAGCGTCCTCGCGCAGGATCGCCAAATCGGGGGCGGAGTTCTCGTCGGCGGGGAAGTCGATGTAGACGTCGGAGGTGACCTTCGCGTGACGGCCGAGGGCGAGAGCGGAGTCGATCTGCATCGACCTGATGGTGCTGGAGTGCTCTTCGCTCTGCGGGGTCATGATCACCTTTCCGTCGGCCCCGAACAGAACCGTGTACCCCTTGGGGAACTCGGTGTGCACGATCGCGTCGACGCCCATGGTCGGCTCCTTCCCGTGTGTGGTCAGGATACGACGGACAGTGCCGCGTCACAGAGCCCGACGGTGCGGTCGGCAGGCCGGTCCGGACAGGGTGTGGGGCCCGCTCACCGCCGGTGCCGGAGATCCGCATCGGGGCCTGCCGCACGAACAGGAACAGGTGGGCCGACGACGAGTCGCCTGGGTGACGGCCGTGCCCGCACTGGTGTGGGCCGTGCGCTCGTCGGCGAAGCAGTACCCGACGTCCCCGTGTTCCGGCTCGGAGCGCTTCCATTCCCTGGTGGCGGGCAAGGCCGACCCCCTCACGGACCGAGGTGGTGGAACGGTGTCCACCGCGACGGTCGGTCCGGGCGGTGGTCGCGGGCCACGCGCACCGCGCTGTCCAAGGCGCGGGCCGTGATCTCGTGCGTGGCGCCCGTCGTGCCGATGCCGCCGTAGAAGTGCCGGGCCACCCGGAGCGAGGTGGCGCTGTGCACCGGCCAGAAGGAGGCGATGACATGGGCGAAACCGGCCGACTGGAGGGCTCCGGCGAGATGAAGTGCCTGGTCGGCGAGGGTGGCCCGGCCGCGGCCGGTCTCACAGGCCGACAGATACGCCAGGAAGGACTGGCCCCGGGACCGGCACTCGGCGATTTCCGACATCGTCAGCGGCCCCTCCTCCTGATGGTCGTGGCACATCAGGGCTCCGTTGTCGTCCGCGACCGGATCCTGCCGGGCGTGTCCGGCGAAGTGGAACCAGTCGTGGACACCGATACCGGCCAGGACGGCGGCGCGTGTGGCCTCACGGTCGCTCAACTCGTTCGCACGTGGCGCCCACTCCCGCACGGCACGCACCTCATGGGCGGCGGCGGCGAGCCGCTTGAGGCCGGGAGTGTCGCGCAGCCCCACGGCCAGGACCCGGGGCGAGGCCGACAGCACAGCGCCCTGGGCGCGGTGCAACGCGGTCAGCGTGGGCGTGTACGAGGACACCACCAGGTCCAGGGCCGAAGCCGCGCCCAGCGCCTGGTCGGGCACCGCGTCGCGAGCGGCGGAGGCGTGCAGCGGCAACCCGCTGAACGGCCCGGTCGGGCACCACCACAGCCGTGGCCGACGAGCCGGTTCCCCGGGGGAACCGGCGGAAGGGACGAGTCCCCGGCCGACGAGGGCCCGCAGGACCGGAGCGGTGACGGCCCGCCACTGCCAGTCCAGGACGGCGGTGACCTCCGCCTCGGCCCGGTCGCGCTCGGCCGGAGTCGCGTCGGCGTCGGCGGCGGCCCACGTCGCGCTCTGCAGTCGCTTCAGCCAGCTCCCCACCCTGCCGGAGGTCAGGTCCGGGAGCGAAAGCGTCTCGACCGTCCCCGCGTGGACGACGAGCGCGTCACAGCGGTGATGCCCAGCGTTCAGCACGACGACCGGGCCCGGAACCTCCCGCACCAGTCGGCGCACGTCGGGCGGCAGCAGGAACCGCTCCAGCCCCGGCACCCGCCGCAACCGGTCAAGTACGTCGTCCATCTCCGCCGCCCTCTCCCGGTAGGAGGCCAGCTCCGCGTCGGCGCGGTGGGCGAAGGCGGGCGTCGGCTCCGCCGCGTCCGGCCCGAACGGAGCCGCGGCCGGATCGCGGGGGCGATCGCTGAGTTCCTCCCGCAATCGCAGGAACCGCTCGCCCAGCCGGGGAGCGTGGGTGCCCAGCAGACCGATCTCGGCGCGCAGTCCGAGGGACTCCGACAGCAACAGCCCGCGTCCGAACTCCAGGAACTCCACCGCGGCGAACCGGTCCCCGTCCGCCAGCGCGCGCGCTGCGGCATCGGATCCCAGGCCCTCCAGAGCCCTCAGGTGGTGCTCGCGGTCTGCCCGGTCGAGGTGCTGCGGGGCGAGAAGCGGGAGGAGGTCGAAGGCGAGACGGTAGGCGACCGCCGCCTGCGCCAGGTCGCCGAGTCGGGCTGCGGCCAGACCCCAGCTGTGAGCTTCCCTGATGCGCGTGGGCAGGGTGTTCTCCGGAGCGCGCGCGCTGGTCGCGCGCAGCCCGGCGAGCTCGCGGTAGACCGTGGTCGCGTCGGTGGGCAGTGGGCCGGTGGGCGGGACCACCATGTCACCCATGACCTCCAGCATGTCCGCCAGCCCTCTGACCAGCGTGCGCCCGATGACGTCCGGAATCCCGGGAAGCGCCAGGGCCTCGCGGTAGGCGGCCTCGGCGGTCAGCAGGTCGTCCGGCCGGACCGTCTGGAGAGCACGCAGGCGGTGCACGTAGGCAAGGCCGCCCCGGGCGCGGGCCGCATCACCGTCATGACGTGCGATCCGAACGGCCTCCTCGAAGACGACCGCGGCGGCCTCGTGGTCGGCCGGGTCCTTGCCGTCCTCGTAGCGCGAGGCCAGCGTGACGGCCAGCGCGTTGACGCACCGGAACCGTTCGGCATCCGCCGAGGGCAGGGCGTCGGCCGCCTCTCGCAGCTCCCGCTCGGCCTCGTCGAGGGCGGCGGCACCGCCGAGCAGGTCGCGGTGGACGGTGCACAGCACGCCGAGGCCGAAACGGAAACCGGCGGCTTCCCGAGGGCCGCTCGCCGCGCCGATCGCCTGACGGAACAGGGAGGCAGCCGCCGCGAGATGGGTGGTGTCGCCCGTGGCCTCGGCGTGCAGCCGGTAGGTGGTGGCCAGGTTGGCGAGCATCGCCGCGTGGTTCATGTGCCCGGGAGGTGTCGCCGCCACCGCCGTACGCTGCGCACTCAGGGCCTTGTCGAGAAGCACGGGCTCGTGTGTGGCGGCGAACCAGGTCCGCAGGACATTGGCCCAGGTATTGAAGAAGGGGCCGCGGTCCTCGCTCGGCGACGCGGACTCCAGCACGCACGCTTCCGCCGCGTACGACTCCGCCTCGGCGAGGCGCGCGACGGTGCCGTCGCGTTCGTACTCCTTCTCCCGGATCCGGCACAAACTGATCAGGACCGAGCCCCGGAAGGGGTGACCGGGCGGTGCGTGCGAGAGGCCGGTCAGCGCCGCGTCAGCGGCGTCGGTGAGATGCCGCACGTCCTGGGTGGGGCTGTACAACTGGATGATGCCGTCGGCGAGGAGGCTGTACTGCCATGCGGTGCGGTCCGGGGCGTCCCGAATGGACAGCGCGGCGGCCTTGCGCAGGTAGGTGATGCTGGTCTCGAGGTCGCCGACGCGGCCGGCCCGGTCCCAGAGCCGGTCGTGGGCGTTGGCGATGGAGGTGGCCACAGCCGTGGCGCCCCCGGGGCAGGTGTGCGCGACGGGCTCCGCGTTGCGGAGCAGGACCAGGGCTTCCTCCAGCGGGGCCGGGTCCGCCGGGCAGGCGTCATAGCGGTCGAGGAGCGCGTTGGCCAGGTTGAGCCGGTAAGGAAGCTGTTCCTCGGGCAAGGTCTGTTCCATGGCGATGCGGTGGAGGTCGATGGCTCGATGCAGCAGCGTGGCGTCATGAGTGAACCGATGGAGGCGACGCAGCGACTGGCCGGCTTCGTTGAGGATCTCCGGTCCGCCAGGGTGTCCGGGCTGCAGTGAGTCGTGTAGCGCGGCCAAGCGTTCGAGGTGCTCCCGCAGTTCTGTTTCCTCGTCCACCGACTACCACCCCCCGTGGTGTACGACAGATGCCGACCATAAGCCCTCTTGCGCGACATGGCACCCGCTTTCGCATGAAGAACGGCGATCCGGTCGAAACGCGTGCGGCCCGTCCGTGCCGGTGGCACCATGTCAGCCATTCGTGACCGTGTGGCCGAGCGTGGCTCAACGGACGGGGGAGCGGGCATGACTGACGATGTGTTGGCCGATTCGGCACTGCGCGCGGGAGACGCCCTGGAGCTCGTGTCCGACTGGACCGCGACGCCGGAACAGTGGCAGCGCGTGGTCAGGTCGCTCGCCCGGCTCGAGGACGCCATCGACAGGCGCGACGCGGCGGCGCTGCGCGCGGCGGCCGACGCGCTGGAGGATCTGGACGCGTACCGGGATCCCGGGCGGGTGGGCGAGACCCCACCGGGACCTCCCCCTCCCCTCGTTCTGGAGCGGGCCGCGAAACTGGTCGACAAGATCGGTCGGCTCCGGGGGAGAGGGCATGCGTGACCGGTCGGTGCGACGGCCCGCTCTCGTCATCCATGTCTTCCTCCGCCCTGAGCCGCCGACTGCCGGCACGACCTCATCCCCACCCGCCGAGCAGTACCTGCAGGCCCTCCTGGCGACCTGCACGGCCGTCGGCATGACCGAGACGATTCCGCCGTTCCCCGCGCTGACGGGCGTCACCGGCCTTCCGGCCGCCCCCGCCTCGGAACCCGCGCGGATCGCCGCTGCCGCCGCGTCTGCACCCGGTTCCTGGAACGACCAGGCCGTCCTGTGGACCCGGCGCGGGATCACCGGACTGTCGGTGGTCCTGTCGGCCCGACCGAGCGCCGACGGGTCCTGGGGAGCGCAGTGGGCCCGCTGGTCGGCGTGGGCCCCGGCCACGCCTGCACCCGAGGGCGTCATGGACACCGTGGTGGTGGCCCGGGGCCTCGGCTCGCTCGCCCGCCGACCGGATTCCGCGCTGGAGGCACGAATACGCCGCCTGTCCGGGAGGTGCGGAGCCCTGTCCGGCCCACCGGGCCCCTGGTCGCGGATCACGGGCGACCGGCTCCTCTGGCAGATCCACTCGCCCTCGGCCGACCCGCGCCGTCGCACCCTCGTCGTGCTGGCGGCCACCGACGAGCCCACCGTCGACGCCTGGCTGTGGCACACCGGCGGCCCCGAGCCAGCCCCTCTTACCCTCCATCTGCTCCAGGCGGCACTGGTCCGCCGTCAACTCCGGTTGCTGGACCGGGAGCAGGACGCGTACGAGGAACTCGACCGCACGGCGTCGGACGCCGCGGACGAGCTGGGCGAGCTGCACGCCCGGGCGCTCGCCGACCCCCTCCCGCTCACCGGCCGGCTGGCTCTGAGGGCGGAAGAGGACCTGGAGCGGCTGCGTGTCGTCGCGCACACGCTGGCGGCCAAGCGGAGCGACCTGCGCACCACGCACCGGGCGGCGCAGGGTCTGGCGGAGAACATGCGGCAGGCCGTGCCACCCGACGACGACGTGCCGGGTTCGGTCCTGCACACCGACCGCAGAGAGGCCGACTGGCTCGCCGCGCGAGCGGACGACGCCGCAGAGTACCTCAGCGTCACCCTGGAACGCGTCGAGACCGTGCTCGCCCTGGGCGGACGCTTCGTCGAGGAGCGGGCGCGGGCCCAGCGCCAGCATGCCGTCACGGCCCAGACGGCGCTGGTGGGCGGCCTGCTGGCGTTTCTCGCCGGAGTCCAGTCCCTGACATACGAGGTGCCGCTGCCGGGACCCTTTGACGCCCCCGTCATCTGCGCGCTGTCCCTGCTGGTCGTGGTGCTGCCGACCGGCGGGCTGCGCCTGGTGCGCGGCGACCGGCAGGACACCACGCCGGTGCTGTTCGACCTGCTGGGCATCGGAGCTCTCGGCTGCGGCCTGGGCTGGCTGGCCGCGACGACGGTGTGTTGGACCTGGCAGGAGCGGGCGGCCCCGCCCTCCTGGTCGCTGGGCACGGCGGCCCTGGGCGCGGTGGTCGCGGGACTCCTCGGCCGATGGCGCATGCGCTGAGCCGGAAGACCACATGGGTGAACGTCGACAAGAGGGGGTCCGCATGGGACTTTTCGGGAAAGTACCGCTGGACGACGACTTCGACCGTGCCCTGGCAGGGCACCCGAACAACTCGGTGCGCAGGGCCATCGCCCGCGCCCAGCCCTTCATCCGGGACACCCTGCTTCAGGGCGAGACACTGCGCACGGTCTTCTACGAGGGCTTCACCGGAAGTCACACCCTGGTCGTCACCGACCAGCGCCTGCTGGTATTCAGGAACAGCTTCGCCGGAAGCCGCCCCAAGGAGCTCTGGGTGGCCGCGAAACCCGAGGAGATCCGCTCCATCCGCCACGGCGGGAACGAGACCGGCTACGGCATCCTCATCCAGGTCGGTTCGACGACCGTGGCCACCAGGGCCAGTGACCACCTGTCCGGCGCCATGCTGGCGGAATCGGTGAAGGAACTCTGCGGGATGGACTGAGCGGTCCGCTACGGCGGCTCATCGCCTGCAGCGGCAAGAAACCCCGAATAACACCGGGGGTGCACCCGGCAGCGCTCAAAGCCGTAGCGCTCCGCCGGGTCAGCCCGTCCCGGTCCGCGGGTGCGTGGGGGCCGCTGCCGCGCCGCTGGGCGAGGGCCTTGGAGATCACGGTGAAGTCGGCCGTGAGGCGAGTGCGTACGTGGATCACGCCGGAGGTCGGCACTCCGGCGTGATGCGCGCAGGGGCGCGGCCTGCAAGCCGGTCACTCGGTCGGGTGGTTGAGAGCTTCCCGGCCAGGAAGGCTGGGTCGGCGGGTGGTTCCTTCCCCAGGTTCTTTGGGGAGGACAGTGGCCCGCCGGACCCTCGCGCACAAGGGCCCGACGAGTCCGGAAGACGGCGGCGGTCGGGGCCTGCCGCCCCTGCCCGCCAACGGCGGAATCAGCGGGTCGGGCGGCGTGTGAAGCCGACCCTGCGGATGAGCGGGGCACATGGTTCCCGTGTGACCTCTGCCGATCCGCTTGCCCCACCCGCCCCGCCTGCCACACCCGCCCCACCGGCTCTACCGGCTCCACCGGACCCATCCGCCCCAGCGGCCCCGCCCTCCCCACACCCCGGTCCGTCGGCCCCACCCGGCCCCGAGGCGGTCGACGAGTCCGGGGCTTCCCGGGTCCGCGTCGGGTCCCTGGTCTCGGGCCCGTACGCGTGGCTGACCGCCCTCGGCCTCTTCCTGGCCGTCCGGCTCACGGGGACCGCCGTGGTCGCCGCCGCCGCGGCGGCCCTCGGCAAGCAGCCGTTCACGCTGCTCGGGCGGTCCTGGGATTCGGTGTGGTACCTGGGGATCGCGGCGGACGGCTACGGGCGGATCGTGCACTACCCGTCGTTCCAGGCCAGTGACCTGGCCTTCTTCCCGCTGTACCCGGCGCTGGTGCGGGCCGTCACCGAGGTGGCGCCGCTGGGCGGGGGCGCGGCGGGGCTGCTGGTGTCCTGGTCGGCCGCCGCGGTGGCCGCCTGCGGGATGTACGCGGTCGGGGCCCGGCTGCACGGTCCCGCGGCCGGCACCGCGCTGGTCCTGCTGTGGGGGCTGCTGCCCCACTCCGTGGTGCTGTCGATGGCGTACACGGAGCCGCTGCTCACCGCGTGCGCGGCCTGGGCGCTGTACGCGGTGCTCACGGGGCGCTGGGTGTGGGCGGGCGCCCTGGCGGTGGCGGCGGGGCTGTCCCGGCCGAACGGGCTGGCGGTGGCGGCAGCGGTGACGGCCGCGGCGGCGTACGAGATGGTGCGCGGGCGGGGGCAAGGGCGGGGGCGGGCGCTCCTCCCCAGGCTGTGGACGGCCGTCGTGCTCGCCCCGCTCGGCTGGTGCGGCTATGTGCTGTGGGTGGGGGTCCGCGAGGGTGATCCGCTCGGCGGGTACTTCGCGGTGCAGCGGCGGTGGAGTTCGCACTTCGACTTCGGGCGGGGCGCCCTGCGGTTCGTACGGCATCTGCTGCTGGGCCACGACCGCTTCGTGTTCGCGATGACGACGGTGATCGCCGCGGTGGCGCTGGTGCTGTTCGCGCTGCTGCTCCTGGACCGCCCGCCGCTTCCGCTGCTGGTGTACGCGGCCGTCCTGCTGGTGATCGCGCTCGGCGGCGACGGCTTCTTCGGCTCGAAGCCGCGCTTCCTGCTGCCGGCGTTCCCGCTGCTGCTCCCGCCGGCGCTCGCGCTCGCCCGTACGGCGAGAGCCCGGCCGTGGCACGCCACCGTGGTGGTCGCCGCCCTGGCCGGGCTCTCCTACGTATACGGGGCGTACCTGGTGGTCGTGAACCAGGTGCCTCTCTAGCCGCCGAACGAAGGAACCGAACGAAGGAGCCGAACGAGATAACCGGACGGACTACTCTTCGTCGCCCTCGGGCTTGTCCGACTCCTCGATGTCCTCGGCGAGGCCGAGCTGCTCGACGAGCCACTTGTCGAACTCGATGGCGGCGCGGACCCAGCTGACGGTCGAGGAGACGAAGTGCTCCAGGCTGACGCCGGTGCCGATCAGGAGCTGGGCCTCACCGATGAGACGGACCGTGCCGTCGTCGTGGGTGTGGCTGTAGACCTTGGGCCACAGGGTGCGGCGGTTCCAGTCGTCGATGGTCTCCAGCAGGGCCGGCTTCTCGGTGATCTGGTGCGGACGGTCGTAGAACGTGCGCACGGAGAAGACCTGCTGGTCGCCCTCGCCACGGAACATGAAGTAGGTGCGGAACTCCTCCCACGGCGCCGCGAGGTCACCCTCGTCGTCGACGACGTACTTGAGCTCCATCTGGTCGAGGAGCTGCTTCACGAGGTCCTGATCCGGTACCACGGGGCCCGGCGGGGGGCCGGGCTGCGGCTCGGGCTGGCCCCCGAAGTTCGGAATCGAGGACGGGTCGATGGACATACTTGGACACTCCAACTGTCGTCTGGCTCGTCCGGCCGTCGCTGAGACCAGACGTCACGACCCACCCTCTCTCCCTTGCCCCCCGCCGGGCAACCTGCCTCATCGGGCAGTCGTGAACTACAGGGTCTTTCCGGTCGCCGGACCCACGATCAGCCCATCGCCGAAGGCGTCGACGCGGACCGTGTCTCCGTCCTTGACCTCGCCGGCGAGGATCTCCTTGGCGAGGCGGTCGCCGATCGCGGTCTGGACGAGGCGGCGCAGCGGCCGGGCACCGTACGCCGGGTCGTTGCCCTCGTCGGCGAGCCAGGCGAGGGCCGCCGGGGTGACCTCCAGGGTGAGGCGGCGCTCGGCGAGCCGCTTGGCGAGGCGGTCGATCTGGAGGCCCGCGATCCGTTCCAGTTCGGCCTTGTTCAGGGCGGAGAAGACCACGAGGTCGTCGAGGCGGTTGAGGAACTCCGGCTTGAAGGAGGCCCGGACCACCTCCAGGACCTGCTCCTTCTTCTCCGCCTCGCTGGTGACCGGGTCCACCAGGAACTGGCTGCCCAGGTTGGAGGTGAGGATCAGGATGGTGTTGCGGAAGTCGACCGTGCGGCCCTGGCCGTCGGTGAGGCGGCCGTCGTCCAGGACCTGGAGCAGGATGTCGAAGACCTCGGGGTGGGCCTTCTCCACCTCGTCCAGCAGCACCACGCTGTACGGGCGGCGGCGGACGGCCTCGGTGAGCTGGCCGCCCTCCTCGTAGCCGACGTAGCCGGGCGGGGCGCCGACCAGGCGGGCCACGCTGTGCTTCTCGCTGTACTCCGACATGTCGATGCGGACCATGGCCCGCTCGTCGTCGAAGAGGAAGTCGGCGAGGGCCTTGGCCAGCTCGGTCTTGCCGACGCCGGTCGGGCCGAGGAAGAGGAACGAGCCGGTCGGGCGGTCCGGGTCGGCGATGCCCGCGCGGGAGCGCCGTACGGCGTCGGAGACGGCGCGGACGGCCTCGGTCTGGCCGATGAGGCGGCGGCCCAGCTCCTCCTCCATGCGGAGCAGCTTCCGGGTCTCGCCCTCCAGGAGGCGTCCGGCGGGGATGCCGGTCCAGGCGGCCACGACGTCGGCGATGTCGTCGGCACCGACCTCGTCCTTGACCATGGTGCCCTTGGCGACCTCCTCCTCCGCCTCGGAGGCGGCCTCCAGGGCCTTCTCCAGGGTGGGGATCTCGCCGTAGAGCAGCTTGGAGGCGGTGTCGAAGTCGCCGTCGCGCTGGGCCCGTTCGGCCTGGCCGCGCAGGTCGTCGAGCTTCTCCTTCAGCTCGCCGACGCGGTTGAGGGACTGCTTCTCCTTCTCCCAGCGGGCGTTGAGGCCGCGCAGCTCCTCCTCCTTGTCGGCGAGGTCGCGGCGGAGCCGTTCGAGGCGCTCGCGGGAGGCGGCGTCGGTCTCCTTGTCGAGGGCCAGCTCCTCCATCTTCAACCGGTCGACGGCGCGCTGGAGTTCGTCGATCTCGACGGGCGAGGAGTCGATCTCCATGCGAAGCCGGGAGGCGGACTCGTCGACGAGGTCGATGGCCTTGTCGGGCAGGAAGCGGGAGGTGATGTACCGGTCGGAGAGGGTGGCGGCGGCGACCAGGGCCGCGTCGGCGATCTGGACCTTGTGGTGGGCCTCGTAGCGGCCCTTGAGTCCGCGCAGGATCGCGATGGTGTCCTCGACGGTCGGCTCGGCGACCAGCACCTGCTGGAAGCGGCGCTCGAGCGCCGGGTCCTTCTCGATGCGCTCGCGGTACTCGTCGAGGGTGGTGGCGCCGACCATGCGCAGCTCACCGCGGGCCAGCATCGGCTTCAGCATGTTGCCGGCGTCCATGGCGGAGTCGCCGCCGGCGCCCGCGCCGACGACGGTGTGCAGCTCGTCGATGAAGGTGATGATCTGGCCGTCGGAGTCCTTGATCTCGGCGAGGACGGTCTTCAGGCGCTCCTCGAACTCACCGCGGTACTTCGCCCCGGCGACCATCGCGCCGAGGTCGAGCGCGACGAGCCGCTTGTCCTTGAGGGACTCGGGCACGTCGCCCTTGACGATCCGCTGGGCGAGTCCCTCGACGACGGCGGTCTTGCCGACGCCGGGCTCGCCGATGAGGACCGGGTTGTTCTTGGTGCGGCGGGACAGGACCTGGACGACCCGGCGGATCTCCTGGTCCCGGCCGATGACGGGGTCGAGCTTGCCGTCGCGCGCGGCGGCGGTGAAGTCCGTACCGAACTTCTCCAGGGCCTTGTACTGCCCCTCCGGATCGGCTGTGGTCACCCGGCGTCCTCCCCTGGCCTTCTGGAACGCCTCCTGGAGCTTCGCGGCGTTCGCACCCTGCCGGGAGAGTACGTCCCCGGCCTGGCCGCCCTTCGCGGCGATCCCGATCAGGAGGTGCTCGGTGGAGACGTACTCGTCGCCCAGCTCCTTGGCCCGGGTCTGGGCGTCGGCGACCACGGCGAGCAGCTCGCGGTTGGGCTGGGGCGGCGACACGGTGGACCCGGTCACGCTGGGCAGGCCCGCAAGGACCTTCTCCGCGCCGGCGCGGACGGCCGCCTGGTCGGCGTCGACGGCGGCGAGCAGGTCGGTGATGTTCTCGTTGTCCTGGCCCTGGAGCAGAGCCAGCAGCAGGTGGGCAGGGGTGAAGTCGGGGTGCCCCTCGGACACGGCCCGGTTGCTGGCCGCGTTGATCGCGTCCCGGCTCCTGTTGGTCAGCTCGGCGTCCACGTTCGCGTTCTCCTCCTTGCGTCAGCCCTCATCCACGCTGACTTGGGTAACGTACACAAAGTTGAGTCTATTCCACTCAAGGCGGTGGGGGGAGGTGACTCGTAAGGTTGCGGGCCATGGCGAAGTACTCCGTGGACCCGGGTGCCCCCGACGAGGCCTATCTCCGCTTCTGGCGGGAGCGGCACGTGTGCACCCTGACGACCCTCCGCCCGGACGGCACACCGCATGTGGTGCCCGTCGGGGTGACATACGACCCCGAGGCGCGGCTGGCTCGGGTGATCACCGGCAAGGAGAGCAAGAAGGCGCGGAACGTGGTGGCGGCGGGCCCGGACGGGGTCCCGGCGGCGGTGTGCCAACTGGAGGGCCGCCGCTGGGCCACGCTGGAGGGGCGCGCCTTCGTCCGCACGGACCCGGAACGGGTCGCGGACGCGGTGCGGCGGTACGCGGAGCGGTACGGCAGGACACCTCGGCCCAACCCGGACCGGGTGGTCATCGAGATCGAACTGACGGCCGCGCTGGGCCACGGCTGACGTCCGCGCCGGGCCACGACCGACGTGCGCGCCGGGCCACTCGGCTGACAGCCGCACTGGGCCACGGCCGATCGCCTCGGCCGTCGACGGCACCCCGACCGGCGCCGGGCGCCCCGGCGATCTCGGGGCACCCCCACCAAGGCCGCCCGGCCGGCGCGGCCACGGCCGATCGCCGGCCCGGCCACGGCTGATCATTTTCAGCCACGGCGGCCGCGCGGCCACATCGGCGGAGATCCCGAAATATCCCCGTAAACCTGCAGCGGCGTCACCGTGTTCAGGTCACGGTGACGCCGCTGCTGGGGGGAAGCGCCTGAGCGATTTGAAACGACGGGGGAATCGCTTCAGGCACTGCGGGGGGTGGCTGATACGACCGAGGAGGTCTGGGTCTCCGGTTCGGTGAGCTGGTGGTCGCGCTGGTCGAGGTTGACGAAGATCATCCCGTAGCGCACGGCACACCGCACGGGCTGCGGCGCGCCGCGCGGTCGCCGCAGACATCGGTACGCCCGGATGTCCTCGTCCTCGTCCCGGGTCACCACCACCGGCTCACCGAACACGGTCACCATCAACGAGTCACCGCTGTGGGGGATGGCGGTGGCCAGGTCGATGAAGTGCCAACCGGATCGGTAGGCGGTGGCCATTTCCCGGCGGAAGGAACGGTCGTCGGGGGGAGTCGTCATGTCAGGCCCGAACAGTCTCGTCCGAACCCTGCGGCGCCAACGGCCAGATACTGTCGGCGACCACGACAGTGTCCGCCTGCTGTACCGCGGCCCCACCCCAGAAGCTGTCCGCGGGTGCGTCGCTCCTCACACCGGAGTGGGCACTCACCACTCCGAAGGCCATAACGGCGGAGAAGGCGGCGACAAGCACCGAGCGAAGCATTCCCTTACGCATAGTCGGCTTCGTCCTCACTTGAAGGTCCCCTCTTCCCCCGTCGCATACGACGATGGCTCATTCGGGCACGTCATGGCCACATAATCGGTGCATCATGTTCCTGCATGTTCAGGACCCTGGGGGGTGGAGATTTGACAACAAGCAGGACCAAAGCGACACATCCCCACGCGGTCACCGAACTGTGTGAGGAGGGTAGCCGTCACTACGCGGATGCTCTTCGCTCGGGACGTATCGCCCGTGCCGATGCGGAGACCGCTCCCTGCCTGATGGACTTCGGCCTGCTCCAGCCCGATCCTGACGACGCCAGCTGGCTGCGCCCGGTTCCACCGTCGGTGGCCCTGGCCCAGCGGCTGCACCCGCTGGAGCGCGAGATCACCGAACGCAGGCGCTTGACCACCGAACTGGCCGAGACGTTCGAGCCGTTCATGGCGCTCAGCGCGCAAGCGACCACGAACACGCACTCGATCACGGTGCTGGAGGGCAGCGACCGGATCAACGCCGCGCTCGACCTCGCCACCTCCCAGTGCCAGAGCCAGATGCTCACGGTCCAGCCCAGCACCCAACGCCCCGAGCGCAGGGCCGTCCAGGGACTGGAGCGCGACCGGCCCCTGCTCGAACGTGGTGTGAGCATCCGCACGCTCTACCAGCACACCGCACGCTACAGTCCCGCGAACCTGGCGTACGTGGACCACGTGGCCGGCAAGGTGGAGATACGGACCATCGACGAGCTGGTCGAACGCCTCATCATCTGCGACGAGACGGTCGCCTTCATCCCCACCCGCGACGACCGTCAGGTCGCCCTGGAACTGCGTCACCCGGGCCTGGTCCGCTATCTGATCAAGGTCTTCGAGTTCATGTGGTCCCGCGCGGTGCCGCTGAGTACCGGTGCCCCGTACGGGACGGCCGCCCACGGGATCACGGACGTCCAGCACTCCATAGCGAAACTCCTCATCGAGGGCCATGTCGACGAGGCCATCGCGCGCCGTCTGGGGATGAACGTGCGGACCTGCCGCGCGCACATCGCCAAGCTGGCGACGGCGCTCGGCAGCGGCAGCCGGGCGCAACTCGGCTATCTCATCGCGCAGTCGGGGATTCTGGAGCAGGAACAGCCGCTTCCCTAGGCGCGCTGGGGGAAGCCGGCAGGGACAGCAACTCCCCTGCGGCCTCCGGGGCCTCCGCGTCCGGCCGCCGCGGTCCGTCCAGGCCCACCTGGGCGATGCGCACGCCCAGTTGTGTGCGGCTGGCGGCACCCAGAGTCTCGGAGAGACGGGCGATGTGGGCGCGGCAGGTACGGACGCTGATGCCGAGGCGTTCGGCGACGACCGCGTCCTGGTGGCCCTCGGCGAGGAGCGCGGCGATGGACCGCTCCCGGTGGGTGATGCCGGCGATGCCGGAGGACGGCAGCGGCGCGGCGAGCGGGATACCGAGGCGCCAGAGCCGTTCGAAGACGGTGACCAGGTACTCCACCAGTGCGGGATGGCGGATCTCCAGGGCCATGGTGCGGTCCGCGTTGGCGGGGATGAAGGCCACGGTGCGGTCGAAGACCATGAGGCGCTCCACGACCTCGTCGAGGGTGCGGGCCTCCGCCGCGTCGCCCATCATCTCCATGTAGTTGTGGAGCCCCTGCCCGTGCCGGGCGACATGCGTGTACAGGTCCCGCATCCGCACGCCCCGCCGGCACATCGCGAGCGCCCGGTGCAGCCCCTCGCGCAGCTCGTCCTCGCGCCGGATGCCGCCCGGCTGAACGGTCATCACCTCGGTGGTGCAGCGGTCGGTGGCCTCGTCGATCGCCGCCCGGATACGGGACAGCCCGTCGAGCACCCGGATCGCCGTGCCCTCCGCCGGCCGCCCCGGCCGTACCGCGCTGAGACCCGCGTACCACTCGACCGCCTCGACGGCCGCGCCCACCCGGGCCTGGCTGGCGCCGACCTCCGCGTGGACGCCGCGCAGCAGCCGGGTCATGACCTCCTGAGGGGAGGTGGGCACCAGCCAGCCCATGTCGTCGGGGTCGGGGTGCAGCAGGGCCAGTTCGACCAGACACGGCACGGTTTCGGCGTCCTCGCGCGGCACGCGGCCGTGCCGTACGGCTCTGGCGTACACCCGGTCCCCGGCCTCGCAGAGCCGGTCGGCACCGTGGGGGTGCCCGTCCGTCGCGTGCCCGGCCATGACGATTCACCCCCGGTTCAAGCCTGTTCGCAGCGCAACTATGCGCGGCCCGCACCGGCTCCGCAACACGACTGCACCGCCCCCCTGCCCCATAAAGCGCCTCTCTGCGCCGTCTTGTCCACCCCTCAGATACTGCGCTCTGCAACAAGCTGAAAAAGCGACGCCCGTGCGCCGGATGGAGAGTCCGTGAAGGCGGGCGGGGCGAGGCACGACGCGGCCGAGGGCCGCGGGCCGTCCACCGGTCACCGGTCAACAGCCGCCGGTCAACAGCCGCCGGTCACCTGCCACCTGCCACCGAGCCCGGTGGGCCGCGCGGAGCGCTTCCCCCGCCCGGCCGTACTTCAAACCCCGCTGCTCCTCAACTCCCAACTTCCACGGTCACCCTGGGATGGGGCGCGGGCGGCCTACCCGACCGCCTCCGACGTCCTCGTACGGTCGAGGCCGGGACTACGGTGGCTGAACCCGCACAAGGGTCCGCCGGAGGTGACGACCGAGTTCACGCGGGTGGCGTGAGCGGAGCGGTCACTCGCGCTCGTAGTTCGTCAGGACGCAGCCCGCCTCCGCCTCGACGCTGGTGTACGTGTCCGGGATCTCCAGGCCCGGCTCGCAGTCGATGTAGAGGAGGCCGGCGTCGAGGAGGGTCTGGGCGTGCGCGTCGCGGCCCACGTCGAGGACGAAGTCCATGCCGACCATGAGGCTGTTGTCGTCGGACTCGTCGGAGGCGGCCAAGTCCTTCTGGAATTGGGTCATGTCGGTGACGTGCAGGAAGTCGATGTCGGTCTCCTCGTCGACGTCGCAGTCCCCGCCGCCGTCGATGGAGTCGCTGAACTCCGCGCGGATCTCCGCCAGATCGGAGGGCGAGTAGTAGTCGGTGTCCTGGCAGCCCACGTTCTTGTCGACGTAGGTGGCCACCGCCTCCGTGCCACCGGCCATCGGCAGTTCGACCCCGTCGTCCCCGCAGGCGGTGACGGTGAGGGCCAGCAGGAGGGCGCAGGCGGAAGCAGATATACGGGTATGGGTACGCAAGGGAGTTCCTCAGTTGGGTGGAGCGGAGTTGGGGGGTGTCAGGGGGGCGGGCGGCGGGCGTCAGCCGGCCGGCGCGAAGGCGTGGAAGCCGTCGGTGGTGGAGAGATGGCCGTAGCCCGTGGTCTCGTCGACGACGGGGACGTGGTCCACGGGGAGGTCCTTCGCGAGGACCTTCCGGGTGCGGGGGTCGACGGCCAGGCCCTTCTCCGTGCCGTCCTCGGCGGCCGTGTGGCCGTAGAGGACCGAGCCGTCCCGGGTGAACCGCACGGGGTCCAGCGGGGTCTCGCCGGAGCCCTCCTCCTGCTCCCACAGCCGTTCACCCTCGGGCAGCCGCCCCACCGTCGTACCGGTGAACGTGCCGCCGGGTACGGCGTCCTCGGCGGCGAGATCGCCGGAGGGGGCGAGGAGGACGGACCGCGTGGCCTCGTAGGAGCCGGTCAGGGCGCCGGACTCGAGGTCGTACCAGGCGTGGACCCAGGCGTCGGCGTCGCTCCGGGACGCCTGCCAGGCGAGGAGGACCCTGCCGTCGGTGACGCGGAGCAGGGAGAGCGTCTCGGAGTCCGGCATGGGCTCCGGGTCCGGGTCGCCGTTGTCGTAGAGCTCCACGCCGGGCGGGATCTCGGCGTCGGCACTGCTCCAGACCTTCTCGCCGGTGGCGAGGTCGCTCAAGGTGATGCGGACCATGTCCGATCCACTGACGCTCGCGTTCTCGAAGCCGGCGTAGAGGCCGCCGAGAACGGGCGGCGCGGTGGCGCGGGCGGCACCGATCAGCCCCGTCTCCGGGTCGTACACGCAGTCGGCGCCCGCTTCGGTGCAGCCGACCGTGCGGGCGGCGCCGCCGCCCACCGGGGTGAGCCGTACGGTGTTGCCGGCGGCCTCGACGCGGTAGCCGTCGCTGAGGGCCGCCGCGTAGTTCAGGCCCGTCTCGGGACGCCTCGTCCGGGCCTCGCCCAGCTTGCGCCCCCGGCCGTCGTGGACGGCGACCTTCGAGGTGGGCTTCTCCGCCGACAGCCCGTCGGACTCGGCCGTCTCCGACGAGCCGACGGCGACCGCGGGAACGCCGTCACGCCAACCGGTGAGGGTCACCGAGTCGGTCGTCGCCTTCAGGGACGTCCGCAGCTTCCCGGTCTTCACGTCCCGGAACTCCAGCGTCAGCGGCTGGGGCGCCTCGGACAGGTGCAGGACGCGGTTGGGGCCCTGGGGGGCCGGCTCCCGATAGCCGCTGTCACCCCAGGCGTCGGGCTCCAGGAACGCCTTGGCGTCGTCGAAGTCCTTGACGTACGTGCCGCCCGCGTCCTTCGCGAACAGCAGGGTGCCGCCCAGATCCAGTACGCCGGGCGCCGCGTGACCGGCGGCCAGGCTCCACGCGGGCTTCGCGGCGAAGCCGGGGAGGCGGGGGCCGTCGTACGCGGGGGCGGTGCGGGGGCCGGGACCGGGGTTCTTGCCGCCGCCGTCCGGTTCACCGCCGTCGGAGCCCGAGGTGCAGGCCGAGAGCAGGGTGGGGCAGAGGGCGAGGGTCAGCGCGGTGGTGAGCGGCGCGGTGGTGGTGAAGGGCGTGGTGGTGAAGGGCGTGGTGGTGAAGGGCGTGGTGGTGAAGGGCGTGGTGGTGAAGGGCGTGGTGGTGAAGGGCGCCCACCGGGGTGCCTCCGTGCGCCGTCGCGCGGGTGCGGCCGCTGCGTGGCTTCTCGCGCGGTTCCCCGCGCCCCCTGCGGGGGCCTTGGGCCCCGTTGCTCCAGTGGTGCGCGCGCAGCGCTCCGCCGAGTCCCCGTTGTTCTGAGGCATTCCGACAGTCGTCCCCCGTGATCACGACATGACAGGCAGCAACCCTAGATCATGGCGTGATCTTGGCGCGGCGATCACGCGGTCCTCCACAGGATCTGCGCGAGCGGGCGCCAGGGGACGGCGACAGCGGCGACAGCGGCGAAAGACGCGGCGGCGTCGAGGACCCTTGCTCGGTCGCTCGACGCCGCCCTCGTGTTCCCGGTGTCACCTCAGCCCGCCGGTGTCACCTCAGGTTGAGCGCGTCGCAGTCGGCCTTGTACTCGGCCGTGCAGATCTGCTTGACGGTGTAGATCTCGTCGGCGACGACCGTGTCCGCGATGTTCTTCTTGGTCAGCGCGACCGGCGGCACAAGCCGGGAGGGGATGTTCTTGGTGGTCGGGGAGTCGACGGTGTCCTCGGCGAGGGCGTCGAACTCGATCGAGCGGCCCTGGACCTTGGCGACGGCCATCTCGGCGGCGGCGTTCGCCTCGAGGATGAACGACTTGTACACGGTCATGTACTGGTCGCCCGCGACGATCCGCTGCACCGCGTCCAGGTCCGCGTCCTGCCCGGTGACCGGCGGCACCTTGGAGACACCGGCGGACTTCAGGACGTCGATCACGGCGCCCGCGATGCCGTCGTTGGCGGCGTAGACGGCGTCGATGTTGCCGGCGCCGAGCTTGGCGACGGTCTCCTCCATGTTGGCCTTGGCGACGACCGGGTCCCAGTCCTTGGTGTCGTACGTCGCGGAGATCGTCACCTTGTCGCCCAGCTCGGAGAGCGCCCCCTCCTTGAACATCGCGGCGTTCGGGTCGGTGACCGACCCGTTCATCATGACGATCTTGTTGGCGGCGCTGTCGCCCAGCTTCTCCACCAGCGAGCGGCCCTGCACCTGGCCGACGAGCTCGTTGTCGAAGGAGACATAGCCGTCGATCGGGCCCTGGGCCAGCCGGTCGTACGCGATGACCGGGACGCCGGCCTCGTCGGCGGTCTCGACGGCGCCCGCGATGCTCTTGGAGTCCACCGCGTCGACCACGATGATGTCGACCTTTTCGGTCACCATCTGCTCGAGCTGCTCGGTCTGGGTCTCCGGGTCCTTGTCGGCGTTGGCGTACCGCACCGTCGCCTTGTTGTCGGTCAGTTCGGCGATCTTCTTCTTCATGATCGGCAGGTCGAACTGCTCGTAGCGCTTGGTCTCCTTGTCCGGGAAGAGAACGCCCACCGTGATGTCGTCGCCCTTCGTGGGACTCGCCTCCGCACTGCTGCCGACGTCCACGACCCCGCAGGCGGCGAGGGAGACGGCCGCGGCGGAAGCCGCGAGAGCGGTGGCGGTGCGGTGCAGAGCGGTGCGACGACGTATACGGCTGGTGCCGGTCTTGCTGGTCTTACGGGCGTTCACATCAAGGGCCTTCCGGGCGTGGGTCGGCACTGAGACCCAGGTGGCTGAAAGCCAACGCGCTGATCACCTCAGCGTCAAGGAGTAATCACTTAACGAGATGGCAACAGCGTTGTGTGGTCTCGGTGTGAAGAGGGTAAAGCAAGGGGCCCGCGGTGTCGCCGCGCGCCCTTCACGGTGCGGGGCGCACGGCCCGCCGCCGGAAACGGCTCACCTCGAACAACGGCTCAGGCGACGCGGGTTGGCGGCACACCCGGAGGTGAACGGTTTGTCACGGAACGCCGACGACCCGAGAACGGGCACGTCAGGGACGGTGACCGGCCTCACACGCACGGCGTCGGATGAGCCGGCGAAGTGGAAACGGAGATAGGGGAGCAGGTCGTGACGACCAACGCGTACCGGGACCTACCGGGCCCCTGGTCGCGCACCGGGCGGGGCGTCCGCGGGTGGCGGACGTCACTCCGTACGTCGGCGCCGCGCACCCCGGTCGCGAAGATCCACGGGGGCCGGTTCCGCGGATCACCCACCGCCCGCTCGGTCACGTTCCGTCACCGCCACCCCTGCCGGCGGCAGTCGGCTCAGGCTCCGGCCCACTTCCGCAGCAGCGCCTCGCGCTCCTCGCGCCGGGGAGTGCGCGCGGCGGCGTTCTCGCGTCCCCATTCCTCCAGGACGCCGATGTCCGTCGTGCCGTCCACGATGCGGTCGAGCACGGCGACGGAGAGGTCGAACTCGGACTGGACGTAGCCGCCGGTGGCCGGGGCCATGTAGGCGTCCAGCTCGACGGTCGTCCCGTCGACGGTCTCGACGTGCACCTCGAAGACCCCCGGGACGTCCCCGCCCAGCTGGGCGGCACTCAGCGCGAGGTCGATGGCGGCGGTGACCACCAGCCGCCCGGCGGACCGGATCCGGACATCCCGCACGGTGACCGACCGCACCTCCGCCCAGCTCCACTCGCCCTTCTGGTCCAGCCCGAGCCCCCGTACCCCGTCCCGGGTCAGCCGCACGGCACGCCCGTTCCCCTCCGGCTCGGCCCCGACGTACACCCCGCCGTCCTCGGCTATCCAGAACAGTCCGACCATGGCCATGCTTGCCTCCCCGGGAGCGGTGCGCTCGTAGACGTATCCCCTGGTGAGACTCCGTTTCGGCGCTGCTGGTTCAGCGGCTGCCGCAGTCGGGCCGACAGTGTCGGCGGCGGCGAGGCCGGCCGAGGCGAGCGGCGTCGCCGGCGTCGCGGCGTCGCGGCGTCGCGGTGTCGCGGTGTCGCGGTGTCGCGGTGTCGGTTCAGCGCGCGCCGGGGTCGTACTTGCGCAGCGACTCCTGGACCTCGCGGGCGTACGGCCCCTCCCACCACGGGACGGTCTCGACGAGGACCGGCTTGGTGCCGGAGGCGAGGACGAGGGCGCGGCCCGGGGGCATGGCTCCCAGGTCGGAGACACCTAGGACGCGCTGGCGGCTGACGGACTCGCTGACCGTGCGGTTGCCGCTCCAGCCGCCGAACTCCGACTCGCGGCTCGCCTGGTACTCGCGCTGGTCGTACTCGCCGGCCAGTTCGCTGAGATCGCCCAGGAAGCGGGTGTCGGAGACACCGCCGCCGTAGACGCGGATGTTCGCGGCCGACCACAGCTTCTCCATGCCGCGTTCGCCCCACACCTCGATGCCCTGGGCCCAGGACTGGAGGATGGTCATGAGGATGATGCCGCGCGAGCCGTAGTGGGAGTAGAGGTCGGGCAGGGTGCGCCAGCGGCAGACGTTCGCGGCTTCGTCGAGGACGCCGACGAGGGGCAGCGGGAGGCGGCCGCCGCGCTGGGTGGTGGCGTACTCCTCGGCCGCCTCGACGACGGCGACGGTGAGGGCGGTGACCAGCGGTCCGGCGGAGTCACGGCCCTCGCGGGAGAGGGAGTACAGGGTCCCGCCGGTGCGGACGAAGGCGTGCGGGTCGAACTCGGGCGCGTTCGGGTCGGCGGGCGGGGTCACCCAGCGGTTGACCTCCGGGTTGATCAGGCAGGACGCCATCTGCTGGGCGACGCCGTAGATGCCGCTGCGCTGCTTGTCGGGAGCGGTGAGGACACCGCTCAGGCCGTCGGCGGCCATGGTGTGCCCGGAGCCGCGCAGGATCCGCTCCGGGGTGTCGTCCTTGGGGTTGGACAGCCAGGTGTAGATCTGCGTGATCGGCATCTTGCCGCAGGCGGCGGCGAGGAGGAGGTTGGCGAGCAGGTCCTGGCCCGCCGGGTCGAAGAAGGCGTCCGTGGAGGCGTTGGCGTCCCGCGAGCCGCTGGCGAAGTGGTCGGCCATCTTGCGGGCCTTGGCCACGTCGGTGACGTACGACAGCGGGTTCCACCACCAGCTGGGCGCCTCGGCGGCGACCTGCTGCGGGTCGAAGACCCACACCGGGCCGCGCGCGGAACGGGGGCCCCGGGTGGAATCCACGATGTCCCGCTTGTTGGAGGTGACGAGGACCGCGCCGGGCCCGTCGAGGATGGCGGGTACCGCCCGTCGGGTCGTCTTGCCGGTACGGGGGCCCCAGATGTCGACGTGCATGTCCTCGTACGAACCGAACAGCGGCTGCCGGCCCTTGACGGACCGTCCGATGAAGACACCCGGGGTCTGCGCCTTCACGCCGAGCCGTTCGGCGATGGCCGCGGCGCCCTTCATGGTCAGCTTGCCCAGTTCCTCGCCCTTGGCGAGATGCCGTGCCGCCCCGTCCACCTTGGGCTTCTTCTTGAACCGCTGGACCACGCGGTACACGATGGTCCCGAGGATGCCGAGGAGCACGGCCTCACCGGCGGCCACGGCGCTGGCCGGGGAACCCGGCCAGCTGTAGTCGCCCTTGACCATGGCGACGAGGAAGGTCAGCGGGTTCGACGCGGGCGCCGGCGCGTCCGCGAACGGCGCGCCGATCTTCGCCGCGAGCCAGGCCCCGACGACCCCCAGGAGCACGATCGCGACCACGATGACGATCTCGATCGTCCAGTCGTCCTCGGCGCGGGGCTTCTTCTGCGGTTCTGCGGTCACCCGCGGGTCCGTCCTCTCTGGGGTGGGTCTGGGGGTCGGTCTGGGGGTGGGTCTGGGGGTGGGGACAAGGCTGGTGGAACGGCCGATCAGGCCTTCTCGGCCTCGAAGACGAAGAACCCGTCGGCGGTGTCGACGAGCGTGTAGCCGTTGCCGGTGAACGCCTCGGGGGCCTCCGCCCCGTCGGGAACCATGCCGAGCAGTTCCTTGCTGTCCGCGGCCAGCGCGGCCGTCTCGCCGTCGTCGAGCGTCGCGTACAGGACACCGCCGGGAGTGATCAGCAACGGCTTGATGTCCTTCTCGTCCGCCTCCTGGCGCCACAGCTCCGCGCCGGTCTGCGTGTTCCAGGCCAGCGCGCCCTCACCGAAGTTGGCGACGGCCGTCTTGCCGTCCGGCGATACGACGATCTTGGCCAGGTCGGTCGCGGCCAGGCTGACCTTGACGGCCGGCCCCACGGCGACGGTGCGGCCGGTCGGCAGGTCGACCGTGGTGATCAGCTCGTCACCCTTGGTCCGCGGTGACCAGATGAGCGTCGCCTGGTCACCCCGAAGGGGGAAGAGATTCCTGTCCCCGTCCTCGTACTCCCCGTCCATGTCGCGCAGTTCGTCGGGCTGCTCGACCTCGTCCCCTGTGCTCCACACCCGCTTGCCCGTGCTCCGGTCGATCAGCCGCAGGGGGATGTAGATCCCGTGGTCGTTGTCGACGTAGCCCTGGCCGCTGCCGTAGATGTCCTTGTCGGCCAGGTACTCGTCGAGCACGAAGTCCTCACCGCCGCCGATCGGGGCGAAGGTGACCCTGTCGTCGGTCTTCACATGCCCCCGGATCACCGGCAGTTCGGCGTTCTCCTCACCGGCGAGCACCGACTTGCCCAGCTCGGCGCCGGTCGGGTCGTACATGGTGTAGACGGTCTTGACGGTGGCCGCCTTCAGGCCGCTCGCGTCCGTGTTCTCGCAGGTGCGGATCAGGACGGCCGGGGAGCCGTCCTTCCACTCGCCCACCTGGATGTGCGCGGCGGGCAGCGGGGCGGACCCCGTGGGGTCGTACTCGCACTTCACCGTGAAGGTCTTGCGCTCCTCGCCGGTGGCCGCGTCGTAGAGGTGGCCGACGAAGTGCGCCGTCTGCTTCTCCGTCTCGTGCTCCTGCACCGAGGCGGTCAGATCCTGCACCAGCAGGAAGGCGTCCCCGACCTGGCAGATCTCGCCCCGGTCGGTTCCGGGGAACACCCTGTCGCTGTCGAAGGCGGCGTCACCGGCACACGAGTAGTCCTTGCCGTACTTCGCCGCCAGGCTCCAGGCCGGCTTCGCCGCCAGCCCCGGGATCGGCTTTCCCTTGTAGACGGGCTGCCCGGCCGCGGAGCCCGACGCGGACGCCTTCGGGCTGCCGGATGCCTTCCTGCCGGTCTCGGCGTCCGCGTCACCGCCGCCGCAGCCGGTCACGAGTCCGAGGGACAGGACGGTTCCGACGACAAGACCGGTGCGTATCTTCATCAACTTCCTTGCTCCGTATGGTGATGGGGAGACCAGGGGCGGAAACCCACGGGCCGCCCCGGGCCCTATGCCTCGGCATGGCCGTCGCCCTCGACCGCGTTCGTGCCCGCCGGAATCGGTACGCGGTAGACGCCCGTGATCTTGTCCTGGACGTCCCAGGTGCTGAAGGAGACGTTCTTGCCCGGGCGCGGGGCGTGGATGATCTTCTTGCTCTTGGGGTCCCAGACGATGCCCACGTGTCCGGAGAAGCCGCCTCCCTCGGGCCTGAAGAAGATCAGGTCACCGGGTTGCGCCTTGGACAGCGGCACCTCGTACTTGCGGAGCCTGGGCTCCTGGTCACGGGTGGTGGCGCCGATGTTGATCTTCTTGTCGCTGGCCATGTAGTACGCCCACTGCGTGAAACTGGAGCAGTCGAAGCTGGTCGGGTTCCGGCCCTGGAGGCGCGGCGCGCCGTACACGTACGGGACCCCGACCCCGCGCTGCGCCCAGCCGAGGACCGCGCGGATCACCGGGTCGTCGGAGTCGGGGAGGACACCGGAGGCCCCGGCGCCGTCGGGGGCGACGGCCGCACCGCCGTTGTCCTCGGCGCACTCCTCGTACTGGGCGTTCCGGCCCTCGCCGGTGCTGTCGCCCGGGACGGTGCCGTAGTCGGGGTTGGCGGTGACCCGGCCCGCCATCCAGTCCGCCGGGTCGACCATGCCGGGGCCCTGGTCCTGGCCGCCGACGAACGGGTTGTCGACACCCGGGACGAGGACCTCCCAGTGCAGGTGGGGGCCTGTGACGTTGCCGGTCGCACCGATGGTGCCGATCTGGTCGCCGCGCTTGACGGACTGACCGACGGACACCTTGATCGAGGTCTGGTGGGCGTAGAGCGTGATGACGCCGTCCGCGTGGCGGATCTTCGTCATGTTCCCGTACGACCCGCCGGGGCCCGCGACGATCACCTCGCCGTCGGCGGGCGCGTAGATCGGGGTGCCCGTGGAAGCTGTGAGGTCGAGCCCCGTGTGGTAGCCGAGGCTCCACATGTTGCCCTGTTTGTGATACGGCGTACCCACCTGGTAGGTGCCCTTTTTCATGGGCCACTGCCAGTCCTTGCCGCCGGTGACGGGCTTGGCGACGGGGAGCGCGAGGGTCGTCGAACCGGTGTCGGCATCGGCGTCTGCGGAGTACGCGGCCAGGGACATCGCGGTGGTGGTGTCGTCACCGCTGTCGTCCAGTGGGGGCGTCGACCAGGAGCGGGCCGGGCTCGCGGCGATGCTGAGGGCCCGGCTGGGCTGGGCGTTGTTGCCGACCGGCTCCGGGATGTCCGACTGCCTGCCCAGGGTGGGGAAGTCGGGGTTCTTCTCGATCGTCTCCGCCAGGTGGGCGTACCAGCGCTTGATGAGGTCCTTGTCGCCGGTGAGTGCACCCCGGTAGCGGGCGGCCTGGGTAAGGACGACGCGCGGGTAGATGCTGTTGGAAGAGGCAGAACCCGAATAGATCTGCAGCGCCTTGAACGGCTGGGTCTCCGCCTTCTTCGCGTGCAGGAAGTTGGCGGCGGCGTAGGCCGCGTCGTCGATGTTGTACAGGTCCTCTTTGCCGTCGCCGTTGCCGTCCTCCCCGTAGTCCGTCCAGGCCGGCTTGCCGAACTGCAGGATGCCCATGTAGCCCAGGGAGTTGGCGCCGCCTGGCGCGGCCGAGGGGTCCTGGCCGTACTTGGTCTCCTGATACATCTGCCCGGCGATCATGGTCCAGTCGAGACCGTCGTAGCGGGCGGCTGCGCGCATCGCGGCGAGGATCATCTTCGGCGGGATCTCGTTGCGCGCGGTCTCGCTCGGTGTGTACATCTTCCCGGCCGGCATGACCGGGTTGGTGGCCGCCGCGTCGTCGGTGTTGCCCGCCTCGGCGTTGTCCGCGTAGTCCTCACAGGAGGCCGCTGCGGCTCCCGCTCCCATGCCTCCGAGGAGCGACCCCAACAGCACGAGGACGAGGGTGCCGATCCCGGCCAGGGGCAGGAAACCGACACCCGCCGCTATCCACAGCCACTTCTTGTTGTTCTTCTTGCCGCCGCCCGACCCGTTCTTGACCTGGGCCGCCGCCTTGGCCGCTTTGGCGACCTTCGCCGCCTTCGCGGCGGCGGCCAGTACCGCCGGTGCAACCATCGCGCGTCACACCCCCGAGTCGTCGGAGGCGCCCACGTCACCGAGCCCGAAGATGTCGAAGCCGGAGACGACCCACTGGCCGTCGACCTCCTGGACGCTCACCAGCCACTGGTTCGACTCGGTGGTGGTCTCGCCGCCCTCGGTCCGCGTGGTCTTCACCTCCACCAGACTGGAGATGGAACGGCCGCTACCACGCACCAGATCGTCCGCGATCACCGCGTCGCGCTCAACGACGGCGGCGCCCTTGGAGGTGCACCGCCCGGCCTGGCAGGTGGCCCACGCCTTGCCGGTGGGCAGCGCCGTCAGCTCCTTCATCCGCTGGTCGTTCACGGTGAGTTCGAGGAGTGGGGCCCGCCATGCCGCCGACTTGGTCGTGTGGTCATAGGTGTTGATGCCGGCCATGTACCGCGTCATGATCCCGTGCGCCTCGGCTGCTTCGGAGACCGAGACGATCGGAACGGTCGCCGCGTCGCGGCCCCCGTCCGTCGTGTCCTCGTCGGCGTCGGAGGTCTCCTGTCCGCCCGTTCCCGTCCCGCCCTGGCCGGCGGTGGCGGTGGGCGCCGCCGAGCTACCCTCCTCGTCGCTCCCGTCGTCTCCGTCGAAGACGGTGAACACAGTTAGGACGGCGATCAGGAGAACGCCCAGCACTCCCAGGGCCAACAGCCCCGTGCGCTTGTTCTCCTCAGGCAACTCCACGCTCCCGCGCCTCCCTTGTGCTGAGCCGGTACGGCGGTCGACGGGTGACCGGGACACGGTAGGGGGAGGTGTGGGGCGGAGAGCCGGATGGATTCCCGCCGGGAAAGAAGCGGGGGGCGATCGGGAAAGCGCGGGACATCCGGGCGGGGACGGCAGGACGCTCCCACAGGGCGGGCCGCCCCTCTCACTCCGGGCGCGCGTCCACCGGCAGCGGATCGAAAGGATAGGCCGTGTGCCCGTCCTTGGGTGAACACGCCGCGAAGGGGCCCTCGTCAGCATCCATCAGCACCCGCAGATGCGGATCGGCGTGGTGCAGCCACCACGTCGACATGCCGAGCGCCGGGTCCTGGCGCAGGTGTTCCCAGGCCAGCCAGAGCGCGGAGAGGCGGGCGCCGGCCTCGGGGTGCTCCCACCACCGGGGGCACCAGGTCGCCGACGAGCCGTTGACCCGGCGGCGGACCATCTGGGCCAGGTAGTCGGAGACGAACGCGTAGACGTCCGCGAAGTAGAACTCCGGCTGTTCGGAGGATGCTTCAGTTCCGCTCATCGTTCCACTCCTGCGGGCTGCTGTTCGGGTCCGGGGACGGGCGCGGGGTCAGGTCAGAACGATGCCGAGGAGCAGGAGCACCACGACCACCGCGCCCATCACGATCCGCGCCGTCGGGTCCTCGCGCTCCCACAGGTCGTGGACAAGGGCCCATCCGGTCAGCCTGGCGGCGCGGCCGCCGTGCAGTCGGGCCCCCTGGCCCTGCTGCTCCTCGCCGATATCCTCGCCGTCCTCCGGGAGCACCCCGGACTCGGAGTCGGCGTCGAACCCGACAGGCAGCCCCTGCTGTTCCTGGGCCACCAGCACCATCTGCTCCAGGATTTCGGGAATCGTGTGCGGGGTGAGCGGATAGGTGAAGGTGCCGTACGGCGTCTCCATGCACAGCCGCGCCTGCCACGGATTGCCGGGCTCGTAGCCGTCGACCCAGGCGTGCTCGGCCTGGAAGATCTGGGTTGCTTGGGGCGCCTGGGGAATCTGTGATGTCTGGGGCGTCAGTGGGGGCTGCGGCTCCGATACGGAGGCGGGCAAGGGAACCCGAGCCTGGACGGCCGCCTCTTGCACCGGCGGGGTGTGCTGGACCGGCGCCGTCTGCTGCCCCGGCAACACCGGTTCGACCGGTGCCGTCTGCTGGGGAACGCCCCAGGCGCGCGGGGCGGGTTGCGGCTGCTGCTGCGGGTGCCCGTTGTGGTCGGTCAACTCTCGTCCTTCGCCGGGTCCGTCGGGTGCAGGGTGTGTTGGATGCAGTGCTCCGGGGCATCGTGCTTACGGCGGACGTGCCCCGCGCATTGTGGGCCCATGGCGGGTCAGGACAGCGAGCCCACTTTCCCGCCGTGTCCCTGACACATTCCCCGGCCAGTTTCCCGAGGGCCTCCTCGACGGGAATTCACGCTCTCCCGGCGAGGAAAGAGGCAGCGGTCAGGTGACAAGTCTTTGTCACACTGCCTGCGCACCTGGCTGGGCCAGGGCCCGTCGTGCGGTGCGGTCGTGACCCGCCCAGGCGGACGGGGAACCGACTCGCTGGAGTAACCGACTCGATGACAGACCACAACAGCCCTGCTGGCGCGGTCGGCGGAGGCCAGCCTTCCGGGCAGCCCGGGTCCTTCGGTCCTCCTCAACCCGCCCAACAGCAGCACCAGCCGCAGCAGCAGGCATGGCAGGCGCACGGTCAAAACGCCGCTGCCCCGCACCATGCGCAGCCAGCCGCTCCCCATACCTCCCACCCCCAACCGCAGCCCCTTCCCTCCGACGCGGCCCGCGCGCAGGTCGCCGCAGCCTGGGTCCGCAACACACCCCAGGCCGGTCAAGCCGCCGTACCGGCGCTGCCGCCGCGCGAGACGCGCCCCGCGAGTGAGTCGAAGAAGGAGAAGCGGGAGCGTGAGCGGGCGGCTCGCAAGGCCGCGTACGAGCAGAAGAAGGCGGCGAAGGAGCACCGCAAGAAGGGTGGCTCCTCGTCCGTCTCCGCCACGGCTTCTGCCGTCGGCGCCGCGGCCGCCCCCCACGCCGCGGGCCCCGCGACCACGCATCAGGCGGACGCCCCGGCCAACTCCACCCTGACGCTCAGGACGGGTGCCGTCGGCATGGGCGGGACCACCGCCGCCGCGCCCTCCGCCTCCGGTTCCTCCGCCTCCGCCAAGGCCGCCCCCTCCCGCGACTTCGCCGTTCCCAAGCCCGGTGGCCGTATCCCCGCCGGGGGCCGCGGCACGCATGTCGCCCTGCGAGCCACCCTGCTGATCACCACCTGTGTGTTCGCGCTGGGCTCCTGCGGGGTGATGGGGCTGGTGATCGGCAAGTCGTCGACGCCTGCGACCGCCGGCCTCGACCCCGCCGACGCCGCCAAGTACCGACTCAGCGAGTTCCCGACCCGGCAGGCGGCGACCTTCGCCGAGCAGTACGCGCTGCTGTGCATGACGTATTCGCCGGAGAGCGCGTCCACGCGCCGTGACGACCTCGCCCGCTACACCTCCTCCGGCGTCGACGGCGAGTGCGGCTGGGACGGCAAGGGAACCAACAAGGCCGTCGCCGCCACCTGGGACGGCACCGCCGAAACGTTGCCCGAGTACGGCGACCACGGACGCTACCTGGGCGTCCAGGTCCGCAGCGAGGGCGGCAAGCTGACCACGCTCACCGTGCCCGTCTATGTGAAGGACCTCGCGACCGGCGAGGGCATGCGCGTCGCCGGTGACGTCGGTGAGATGCCGCTGCCGCCCCGCGCGGACGTGCCGCCGGTCGACCAGGACGCCGAGGTCGTGGACGACACCCTGTCCGACCAGCTGCGCGAGCAGGTGCTGCCCGGCTACTTCGAGGCATGGGGCGCGTCCGATACCACGGCCATGGCCCGTTTCACCACATCCGACGCCACGCTGGCGGCGACCACCGGGCTCTCCGGCGAGCTGTCCGACCCCACCGTCAGCGAAGTCGACGCACTGGTGCCGAAGAACGTCCAGGGCACCGACCCGTTCACCTACGCCGAGGGCCAGGCGGTGCAGCTCCGGGTGGTCGTCGCCTGGACCGACCCGGCCGGCGGGGCCGTGAACCGCTCGTACCGGATGACCGTGGTGAACACGGCCCAGGGCTGGTTCATCAAGGACGTCCGCGGCGGAGTGCTGGACGCGGAGGGCGGCCGGGCCGATGTCGACGAGGAGACCGCCGCGCCCGGCGAGGACAGCGCCACGAGCGAGGACACGGCGCCCGATGAGGAGGGCGTCGCCTCCCCGTCGCAGTCACCGTCCGCCTCCAAGTCCCCCAGGTCCTCGAAGGACAAGCAGTCCGACAAGTCCTGAGCGGGACAACTTCCCCCTCTTCACCACGCTTTTCACCATCTGATCGAGAGGAACCACACGTGAACCTGGCAGCCACCCTGGATTCGATGTTCACAGAGATCCAGGACATCCTCACCAACGCCGGCACGATGGTCGCCGTCATCGCCCTCCTTGTGCTCGGCATCCGCATGTTGCTGTCGATGAAGCGTGGGGACGGCATGCGCGAGGCCTTCCAGGGCTTCGGCATGATCGCGCTCGCCGCCCTGATCATCGGCGGTGCCAGCGGCCTCGCCGGTGTGCTGATCGACCTCGGCAGCCAGATCGGCGGCGGTGAGGGCGGCGGCAACTGACGGCCGACAAACCGTCAGCCGCGTCAGCTACGAGGGGAGTCAGCCGCTATGGCCCAGGAGGCACCGGAGCCGCTGGTCGCGTACGACCACACCGATCTGGTCAACCGTCCCAAGCGGATCTGGAACTGGGGCAACATCCCGCTGCCCGGCCTGCTGCTGCCCGCGCTGGGCGCGGCCTTCGGCTTCGGCCTGGTCTGGCTCATCGCGCTGTTCACCCTGTCCGCGTTCGTGCCGTTCCTCGGTATGTCGATGTGGACGTCGATCCTCTACTTCGGACCGCCGTTCGCCGTCTACTTCGTCTGGGGGCGCCCTCTGCCCTCGGCGCTCACCCTGAGCCAGCAGCTGGTGGTGTGGACCGACTGGTGGTTCCAGCCCAAGCGGCTCCAAGGGCTCTCCGCCGACCAGGAACCGGAGGAACTGCACTGGCAGGTCATCCTCTGGACCCCCGGTTCACCACGCTGGCAGGCGCGTTACGACGCCGCGCGTCGGGCGGCGGCCGAGCGCGGCAGCGCGTTCGCCGCACACCGCTGAGCCACTCGCGCGCCACGTCCGGCACAGCACCGACCCACCGCAAACCGACCTCGATTTACCGCAGGTGACTCCTCCATGTTCATGATGATCCTTCTGGGCGGGGCGGCCGCCTTCTTCGTGGTCGCCATGATCATGGCCGCCTCGTCGGGCAAGAAGCAGGGCCAGGGTCAGGGCGGCAGAAGCGGGTCTTCCTCCCGTTCCAAGTCCTCCCGCTCCTCGGCCTCCGCGCGCCGCGAGGACCTCCGCCTCCCGTACCGCTACGCCGACGACATGATCTTCGTCCACGGCGACTCCGTGTGGACGGGGCTCGTCCTGCCCACCGCCATCGACGAGTACCTGAACGCGGGCGAACTGCAGGCGATGGCCGAGGGCCCGCCGCGCGGTCTGCTCAACCTCGCCCGCGGTGACCGCAACGTCGAGTGCCACTATCGCAAGGTGTACCAGCCGATCACCGCGCTGACCTGGGCAGAGGACCTCAACGCGGTCGCCTGGGACCCGACCGACAACTACAAGGCGTACAACCTGCGCAAGGCCGAGTACCAGGAGCGCATCGGCGCCAAGCGGGAGCGCAACATCCTGCTGGTGAAGCTGGGTTCGGTGAAACGCACCGGCGGCGGCACGGGCGTGCTGTCGCAGGACGATGAGCCGCACGACGACGCCGGACTCCTCAAGGGAGTGAACGGCGCCGCCGACCAGGTCACGGCCGCCGCGACCGGTGTCGCGGACGAGTACCTGTCCCCGTCCGTGGTCGCGGAGTGGACGCAGGTCGCATCGGAGGTCCACGAGAGTCTCGAGAACCTCCGCGGTACCCCCCTCACCCGGGAAGAGCTGGTCTGGCTGATCCGCAAGCCGCTCCACGGCGATCTGCCGGTGCCGCCGGAGCCGGTGCTCGGCTCGCGCGCCTGGGGCCCCAACGCCTTCGACCTCGTTGTCGACTTCTCCGGTGAGAACCGCAAGACGCACATCGTCCTGAACCAGTACGACGAGATCACCGGCGAGCAGCAGACCAGCTACACGACGACCCTGGTCGCCGCCAACTGGCCCGCGGAGACGCGCTTCCGCCAGTCGACGGCCTGGGCCCGGTACGCCTCGCAGCACGTGGACTTCCCGGTCGAGATCGACATGCGGTTCACGCTCATCCCGTACCTGAAGTTCAAGGACCGCGCCGACAAGATCCGCGGCAACCTCGTCGACGAGATGAACGACATGGCCAACTCCGGCCGCAGCCCCGACACCAAGCTGGCCACCCAGGTCACCCGCGCCCAGGAGCTCGTCGACGACATCGAGGAGCACAAAATGCCGGGGATGGAGGCGCAGATCCGCTTCACGATCTCGGCCCCGGACGTCAAGGAGCTGGAGCGCCGCCGCCGGGTGCTTGAAATGCAGTTCAAGCAGGACCTGAAGGTCACGCTGCTGCGCCCGACCCGCCAGCAGTGGCGTCTGCTCCAGTCCCAGCTCCCGGGCGACGCGCCGAAGCTCCCCATCGCCCCCTACCTCCGCCTCCAGGAGGTGGAGCAGCTCGGCGCCGGGTTGCCCACCGCAGGCACCGAGTTGGGCGACAACCCCGAACAGCGCTCTGGCAAGCGCCTCGGCTGGGTCGGCAACCTGGTCGGCTGGGCGGGCAAGATGCCGGTCCACTACTCGCTGCACGTCGGCCCGGCCCGTAACGACGGCGGTGGCCTCGCCATCGTCGGCGCGTCCGGCGGTGGCAAGTCCTCCCTGGCTCTGCAGAAGTTCTACGAGGAGTCCGAGTCGGGAGTCCGCTGCCTGGTCATCGACCCCAAGACCGACTTCGCCCAGCTCTGCTACTACCTCGCCTTCGGCTCCCAGGTGAACGACCCGGACTTCGCCGGCGACGCCGAGACGGGCCTGCTGGGCACACCGGCCAGCAAGTTCCAGCCGGTCAACCCGGAGTTCTGGGCGGAAACCGAAGTGGTCGACCTGCTCAAGGGCCAGGCGGGCGTCCTGGACCCGTGGGTGATCGCCCGTGACGTCCCGGCCGGCCGTCTCCTCGCGGAATCCATGCTGCGCGGCTTCCTCGGCGACGAGGACTACCAGCGCGTACGCCTCCCTGTCATCGAGGCGATGGCCACGGTCATCGGCCGCTACAACTCCGCGATCCGACAGGCTGTGGACCAAGGCCTGACGGCCCGCGAGGCCGACCAGCAGGTGCCGCGTCCGACGCTGTGGCAGGTCGTCGACGAGGTCGTGGCGGCATACGACCACGCGATCGCGACGAACGACCGCGAGGCGGCGAAGGACCTGAAGCTCGCGCAAATGCTCCTCACCGAGCTGCGCACGCTCCCCTACGCCAGGCTCGCCTTCGCCGAGCGCCCGCAGCCGCTCTCCGCGATGCGCAAGCGCCGTACGGTCATCACCCTGCGCGGGTTCCAGTCGCCCGCGGCCTCCGACCCGCGCAGCTGGAACCCGGCGGAACGGCTCGCGGCGACGGCCCTCATGGCAGTCGTGGAACTCGGCAGTCAGATGCTCGACGTCGGCTACGAGAAGAATCCGGTGACCGGTGAGATCGGCCTGCGTCCGAAGGCGCTGTTCGTGGACGAGGCGTACGTCGTCACTGCCACGGAGTCGGGCCGCGACCTGATGCGCCGCGCCCTGAAGCAGGGCCGCTCCTACCTCGCGGTCACCGTCCTGATCACCCAGCAGGCCATCGACCTCGTCCAGATCGAGGACTCCGAGGCACGCAGCGGCGGCGCCAACCAGATCCACACGGTCTTCGCGTTCAAACAGAAGTCCGCGCAGGAGGCGTCTTTGGTGGCCCCGCTCCTCGGCCGCCCCGAGGACGACCCGAAGGTCATCGCGGCCCTCCAGGAACTCCGCACCGGTGTATGCCTGCAGCGTGACGCCGACAAGCGCGTCGGCACGGTCGCCGTCGACCTCGTCTTCAAGGAGATCCTCGCCGCCACGGACACCAACGGGACGACCCGGCCCGCCCGTCAGGGGGTCAACCCACCGCTGAGCGTGTGGGACTGGACGTTCCTTCAGGAGATGTCGGAGGACCCGGCCCGCCCCACACCTCCGGAGACGACCGCTCCGGAGACGGCCAGCGTGTGACCCCGCTCGTCCGAGCCGCCACCCCCCCACTCGAAGCCCCACAGCCGAAGAAGGACCATGCGAATCAAGCGAGCACTCACCATCGGCGCCCTCCTGCTCATGTCGACGTCGGTCGCGGCATGCGGTGGCGACGACACGAGCCAGCCCTCCGAGAAGACGAGCGCCGAGGCGAGCAAGCCGGGCAAGGCCGCGGGCGGCAAGAAGAAGAGCAGCGTCCTGCCCTCGGCTTCGGACATGGCATCCATCGAGTACTTCCTGAACAAGTCCGTCGGCTGTCTGGACCTGATGACAGGAAGGGACTACGACAAGTCCTCCCTCGCAGAAAGGGAGCCCGCCTGGGGTGACTCGGGCATGCTCGACAATCCCGCATGGGGCATCAAGGAACGTGCTGTCTGCAGGGACAAGTACGACGACATCGTCACGCTGCTTCTGACACCGGATATGAAGCAGTTCCAAACCACACTCAAGGAAAAAGGCTACAGCGGAATTCTGGTCGGCAAGGACTTCGCCGTGGACCCGGACGATTCCCAAACGACCCAGGAACTCAAGACCTCCGGCCTTGTATACCTGTCGTGCGATCCGGAAGCCGAGATCCCGAGCGGTTACAAGCAGGAGCCCGCACTGGTCGACGGATGTCTTCTGACCGACTACTTCCCCTCCTGATCGGCCCCGAAGGATTCTCATGCTGACCCTCAGCCGGCCCCGCGCCGACCGCCCGGCACGGAGCCGGCCGAGACGCTCCCTACTCAAGACCCTGATCAGCGCCGGTGTCGCGGCACGCGCCGCGCTGTTCGTGGCGCTCGGGGTGATCGCACTCTCCCTCTCCACACCGCAGTCGGCGAAGGCACTCTTCGACACCTGCGACTGGACGTCCGACAGCATCAACCAAATGGCCGACATGCCGGGCGCCGCGGAGAACATCTTCCCCTCGGTGCAGCAGTGGAGCGGCAAGCGGGAGCTCGTCTCCGGCGCCGTACGCCTGCCAGGAGATCCCGGCGACTACACCGTCTACGAACTCGGCGCCATGCGAGGTCTCAACTGGTCCTCGACCCAGCAGAGCAGGGACCAGGCGAAGCAGGGTGAACGCGGAGAAATAGCCGAAAACGACGACTGCAGCATCCAGAACGAGATCTACAACTCCATCGCCCAGATGGTGTTCGACCTCAGTAAGTTCATCACGCGCGGCTCGATCAGCATCAAGGAGATCTCCTCCAACCCGAGCCCGCTGGCCTCGCTGTACGAGGGCACCGTCGAGGGCGAGAACAGCGTCGTCGACCGTCTGAACGTCGAGGTGTTCCAACTGGCCGTCCCCACCATGATTCTGCTCACCGGGCTTTGGGTGTTCGGCAAGTGGCGCAAGGGCGACGTGCGCGAGGTCTGGGCGGGCGTGGGATGGGCCGCGTTCGTCGTGATCGTGGTGTCGGCGTTCCTGGCCGACAACAACTACACGCACGTGGTCAAGACCGCCGATTCCGGAATCGCCCAAGGGAACGCCGCATTGACCGAGGCGGTACTGCGCGGCGCGGTGGACGACATCGATCCGCCGTGCGACCTGGCGGCCAACGCTCCGCAGCGCGGCATGCGGATATCCAGTTGCGCCATGTACGACACCCTTGCTTTTCGCCCGTGGGCCATCGGCCAGTTCGGCGACCCGGGCAAGAAGCGCATGGAATACAAGGGCGCCGCATCATGCGATTTCGGAAACAAGGCTCGATGCACCGATCTGCGAGCCAAGCAGGTCAATGTCCAGTCCGTGACCAACTTCGACTACTACAAGGACTGGTCGAAGGTGGACGGCGGTGTCATCAAGCACAAGGAGAACCAGTACGGGGAATTGCGCAACTACATCGCCAAGAACGAGAAGTCCCGCGTGTATGAGCAGTGGAGCGGTCACAAGCCCGGCAACCGCATCACCATGGGTGTCTACGCGCTCATCGCCTCCCTTATCGTCGGCATCATGGTGGTCGTGCTCAGTGCCCTGACCCTGTTGTGGCACTCGGTCACCCTCATCATGATCATCCTGCTGCCGCTGGTCGCGATCATCTCGATCCACCCGACACAGCAGAAGCTCCTCAGGGGCTGGTGGCAGACATTCGTGCACAGCTTCGTGCTGCGCGCCGGCTTCGGCGTGATCCTGACCGTCCTGCTGCTCTTCTACCAGCTGATCCTGCCGCTGTCGGTCCCGCTGGGCATGCAGTTGCTGATGCTGCTGCTGGTCACCATCTCCGTCATCATGCTGCTGAAGAACCTGCTGTCCGGGAAGTTCTCACCGCAGGTCGCGGGCGCGGAGGACGCCCTCGGTGTCGCGGACGCGGCGAGCAAGGCAACGGCCATGGCCCCGGGGCTCGCCGTCTCCACGGCCCGCACCACAGGTCGTGTCGCCGGCTCCACCGCCAAGGGCGTGGGACGTGTCGGCGGCAGCACCGCACGCGGCACCGCTTGGGCTGCGGACCAGCTCTTCTACAAGGGCAAGTACCGGGGCAAACTGCAGCGGAAGGGCTGGCTCGGCCAGTCCAAGCGCGAGCAGAACCAGTCCGCCTACTGGGCGAAGGAGGACGCTCGCGTCGCCCGAGCGGACAGGGCAGCAGCACGAGCGGGGAACAACAGCAACACACCGACCCCCAGGCCGGAGCAGGAGCCGGAGCAGGAGCCGGAAGGGCAGGGTTCCACCAGCTCCAGGCGCAGCGGACGCGTCAGCGGTTCGAGCGGCCCGCAGAGCAAGCAGCCGTCGCCCAAGCCCACGCCGACCCCCGCGTCCACGGCCCCCGCACCGCGCCAGGAGTCGGAGCCGCAGCCGTCGCCGCGCCGGGTCGCTCCGGCGGATCCCACCCCGCCCGCGCCGCGCCCGGCCCCACGGGATCCGCGTGACCCGAGCGGTCGCGTCTAGCCGCCCCCGTCCGCCCCCGTCCGCCCCCGGCACACCGTCCACTCCGAGGAGCCAGCATGCCCGCCCTGACCGCCGACCGCACCCCCGACCAGCTGGTCGGCGAGATGCAGCGGCTCACCGGCGTCGACTGGGCCACGGTGTGGGCGGGCGTCCCCGCGGACGCGGAGAAGCGCGCGCACTGGTGCTCGGGCTTCGGCTGGCATCCCTTGTGGTTCCAGTCCGGCCTGCGCGTCCGCACCTCGCTGGGCAGCCGCCTGCACCTCGTCTCACCCGGCCCGGCCCTCCCCGTGCCCCGCGTCGAGTACACGCTGTGGGCGGCGCGGTCGCGGGACCTGTCCGAGAACGACCGGGTCACAGACCTCAGCGAGATCCGCTGGCAGGCCCACTTCGACGCACTGCGCGGCTACCTGGGCAACCCGACCCACCACAGCAGGTGGGACAGCCCGGACTTCCCAGAACTGCCCGGCCCACAGCCCTGGCCGGACACGCGCTGGCGCACGGAGCACCGAGACCCGCACCGCGCCGCGGTGTGGCGCTTCCTTCCACCGCACGCACCCCTCGTGGAGTTGCGGATGACGCTCGGCGCGGTCACCCCGCGCGGCCCGGTACCGGCCGATGCGAGGATCGTGCTCGCCTGTCACGATCCCGCCCACGCGGACGCGGAGCGGCAGGCACGGCACGGCTGAACCGGAGCCGGCCAGAAGACGAGGAAGGCAAAAGACGATGACGACGCTCAGGATCGACCGCAGCCCTGACCAGCTGGCAGAGGAGCTCAGGGGTCTGGAGCACGTGGACTGGCCCGCGGTCTGGGCGGGTCCTCCGAACCCGGGTCAGGCATTGGACGACTGGTGCGCGCTGTTCGGCTGGAAGCCGACCTCGGCGGAGCGGGTGCTGACAGTACGCAGCGCCACGGGGCAGAGCTTCGTTCTCGACCCCGTGCGCGAGGCTGGCTGGGCTCCGATCAAGCAACTTGGCTGGACGAGTTGGCAGCAGTCGGCCGACGAGGTCTCCGAGAACGACGAGGTCCTCACGCAGGCATCCGAAAAGTGGGCCGCGTACCTGGCTGCCGCACGACCTGTGCTCGGTGAACCTGCCTTCGCCGGGGCCTGGGACGACCCTTCCTTCCCGGAACCACCGCACGACCGGCACTGGCTCATGCCCCGCGACATCCGCCTGGAGGACATGGACCCCTATCGCATGGCCGTGTGGCGCGAGAACGGCCCGGAAGGGCGCATCACGGTCCTCACCGTCAGCCTGGGCGCCGCTCTGGAACCCGGCGAGCTTCGGCGCGCACTCATCAATGTCGACTGCTATCCGCCGGAGGCCGTGTGATCCAGGTACACGTGTCGGGCCACGTCCTCGACGACGCCCGAGACCGACAGCACACGGGCGAGGCCGCACCGACTCCTGACGAGGTCAGGAGAATCTCGAAGCGGTTGCGCGCAGGCATCGCCCACCTTCCGGACAAGGAATACACAGAGCAGCTCCGCAAACGGCTGAGGGAGTTCACTGCTGAGCAGGACATGGAACTTCCCACTCCCGACACCCGATCGGCCTTCTGGTCCTACCGGTTGGAGGATCACCCGACAGTCGACGTGCAGGCCGGGGAACAGCTTCAGAGCATGCACGTAGCGGCGGCGTACACCGAGGCTCAGAACTCAGTAGTCCAGGACACTCTGCGCTATCTGGAAGGTACGCCCGGCGGAAAGGCACTGGGCGAGCTCCACCTGTGGGATGCGAACGTACAGCGGGCGCTGAAGCTGGACCGGGACACGGGCACAGCCCTCGCCTACGACGCCTGGGGCGCCCTCTCCCAGAGATATGCGGCCACGACCGAGACCGAGGCTCTCTTCTTCATGGCCGAGCTCAACCCGGGAGCCGTCGCCTACCAGACGGAAGCCCCGCAGCTCCGCCGAGACGGCAAGCTCGACATCATCAACTTCATGTATCCGCCGCCGATGGAGAAGTACGCGGACCTCGCGCCGGAAACTCAAGAACTGCTGGCGTCTCAGGCCGTACGCGCCCAGGTCCACACCTTCGGATACGACGAGAACGACCCCAAGTACACGCCTCTCACCAAGGCCGGTCACCTCGATCTGGAACACCTGAAGTCGCTCCCGGCTCCGGAGGCCCAACGCGCAGCCGTCCTTGAGGTCTGCGCTCGCGTGGCGGCCATGGACGGTCCCGCCCGCACGGCCGACGTCGAGAAGTACGTCGAGGAGATCAAGGTTCTGCGCCCGGACCACGAGGTGACCCTGCCCAGCTCCACGGATCTGGCCTGGGCGCACGAAGCCCGTGCCCAGACCACCCCGGTGGTCAGCACCCACGGCGCCTTCCTCCCCGGCGTGGAAGTGAACGCGAGGACCGGCCCGCAGCAGATCCAGCCGCCCGAGGCTTCGACTCAAGCCATCGCAGGCGCCCGCTTCCTGCCCGGAGTCACCCTCAAGCCCGTACCGGCCCCAGCCGCCCAAGTCCCGAGCGCCATCACAACGTCCCAAGCCCCTCCCACCCCCGAGCAGGTGCGTGGCCCGGCCCTGGCCGAGTGATCAATCCGCCGCCGTTCCCTGCCGCGCCGCCCCACACCCAGGAGCCACCCCATGCCAGTCCTGACCGCCGACCGCACCCCCGCCCAGCTGGTCGGCGAGATGCAGCGGTTCTTCGCCGTGGACTGGCCCACGGTGTGGGCGGGCGTTCCCGAGGACGAGACCAAGCGCGCCCATTGGTGCGCGGGCTTCGGCTGGCGGCCACTATGGTTCGAGGCGGGGCTGCGGGTGCGTACGGCGCTGGGGGGCCGTCTCCATCTGGCCTCGGCGGCGCCAGGTCGGCCGGTGACCCGGGTCGAGCAAACGCTCTGGGCGGCCCGGGCCGGGGACACGGACGAGAACCCCAGGGTCACCGAACTGGTGGAGGCCCGCTGGGCGGCCTACCTGGACGCTCTGCGGGGTCTCATGAGCAACCCGCACTGGAACGGCACGTGGGACGCCCCGGACTTCCCGGAGCTGCCCGGCCGCGGCCCTTGGTACAGCCCCGAATGGCGCCTGGCCCACCAGGATCCGCGCCGGGCCGCGGTGTGGTGGTTCAGTACGCCGGGAGCGCCTGTGATCGAGTTGACGATGACTCTGGGTACCGGATCCCCGGCCGAGCCGACACCGGCCGATGCGAGGATCGGGCTCAGCTGTCACGCGCCGCAGAAGTGGGGATCTTCCGGATCGGCCTGACGGCACCAACCGACGAGAGACAGACGCAGGAGCACACATGCCGACGACCCAGATCGACGAATCGCCGCAGCGCCTGGCCGAAGAACTGGCCGGCCTCGAGCACGTGGACTGGCCCGCGATCTGGGCGGGCCCGCCCAACCCGGGCCCGGCTCTGAACGACTGGTGCGCGTTGTTCGGTTGGAAGCCACTCCCCCAGGACCGCGTCCTCGCCGTACACACGGCGACAGGTGGTCGATTGAACCTGACGCCCGTGGTCGAGGGTGGCTGGAGCCCGGTCCAATCCCTCCGCTGGACGACCTGGCACCTCAGGGCCATGGACTCCAGCGAGAACGATCAGATGCTCGAGATTGCGGCGGATGCCTGGCCCAGGTACGAAGCCGCCGCCCGAGGCGTTCTGGGTACGCCGGAATTCTCCGGAGCCTGGGATTCCCCTGCTTTTCCGGAACCACGTGGCACGGACCACTGGCTTCCCCCACGCGAAATTCGTTTGAGCGACCGCGACCCGTACCGACTCGCCGTCTGGAGGGGTGCGAGCAGTGAAGATCCGGTCATCACGCTCCAAGTGCTCAGCGGAGGAGTCACCCCGCGCGGAGTGGGTCTGCGGGCGGTCATGATCAGCGTCGCTTGCTACCCACAGGAGATCGAGTGAGCACAGAGACTGCTGTCCAGACACCCATCCAACGTGCTCTCGCCCTCCAGAGCAAAGCAGGCGCCCCTCTTCCCAAGGCGGAAGCCCGGCGTATCGCGCACGAAATCCTCGAAGCGGCTGCGGCAGCCGAAAAGACCGTCGAGGAATACGTCGTCGACTACGCCAAGGAACTTGACGTCACGGCTCCCCGAGAGGGAATGCAGTCCGCCTTCTGGTCCCATGGAATTCCTCATCCAGACCTTCCGTCGGGCAAGGTTCTCAGCAGTCAGCACCTCGCCGCCATCTGGTCTGAAATGGAGAACGAGAATCAAGCCGAAAGCGCACGCTATTTGGAAGGAACGCCGGGCGGGAAGGTTCTGGATGAACTCCACCTGTGGAATCCTCAGGTGCAATCCATCCTGGGTTTTCACGAGAATGAAGGCGATGTAATAGCTCGCAAGGCATGGGGCGCTCTCTCGGAGAACTACGCCAAAAGCACAGACGGAAAGGCGATCGTCTTCGCCGGAGAACTCGCACCTTGGAGCGTCGCCTACGAGACCGAGTTGCCTCAACTTCGCAGGACGATCGGCGCCGAGAACATCCACTTCATGTACGACCTCTCCGAGGAGACACTGAAGGGGCTTCCACCCGAGAGCCAGCAGCTCCTCTCGGAAGGACACGTCCGTTCTCACGTCCACTTCTTCGCCCCTGACGCCGAGAACCCACCGCCCGAGAAGTACTGGGAATCCGGATACCTGGACCTGGATCACCTCAAGTCACTCCCCACCCCTGAGGCCCAGCGCTCAGCCATCCTCGAAGTATGCGAACGGGTAGAGCAGTTGGACCGACAGCAGGCCGAAGCCGCAAAGGCGCCCCAGCAGAATCAGGAGCTGAGCGCAGACCGGGAAGTCACCGCTCCCGGTGTCGAGGAGCAACATCCGACGGCGCTCTCCGCCTCCGAACATGAACCTCCGACACCGACCGTCGAGCCCGCTTCCCCCGTCTACGCCAGCACCCACGGCACCTTCATGCCTGGCGTGGAGGTGAACGCCAAGGTGGGCCCCCTGCCCGTTCAGTCCCGTGAGGCCTCGGCACCCGCCACCGGTGCCGACTTCATGCCCGGAGTCACTCTGAAGCCCGCCCCGGCACCCGCCGCGACCCCCACCACGCCCACTCCGGCACCAGCACCGCCCGCCCCCGAGCAGGCGCAAGACACCGGCATGGGAGTGTGAGCGGTCCATGAGCCGTATCCCGGGCAACCGCGCCGCAAGCGAAGTCGGCACCCGTACCCCGTCCCCCCTCCGCCGCCTCCTCCACCAGGACAAGACCGACCCCTGGGCCGTACGCATGCTCCCCAGCATCGTCTTCGGTCTGGCCGCCGCCTACACGCTCTTCGCGATCGCCTCTCAGAGCGGCTCATCCTTCGTGATGGTCTGCGCCACGCTCCTCCTCGGCGGAACCGTCTGGCTCCTGCGCCGCCGCACCCAGCTCCTCCTGGCGCTCGCCTCGACCCTCCTCGCCATGGCCTTCAGCGGCTACTTCTCCGCGGCGGGTGACGCGGCCCGGATGAACACGAGCGCGACAGTCACCGGGACGGCCGCGTTCGGGTACTGGGCCGTGGCCGGAATGGCCCTGCTCGGCGCCTGGATGGTGAAGGAGCACCCGGGCCGGCGCGGCGTCACGGTCGTGCTCGCCGATGTGATCCTCGTCATCGGCTCCGTCGTCGGCATGTTCGTGCCGGAGGCGGGCGTGGCGATCGGATTCGTGGGAGTGCTGGGCGTGCTGGCCGTACGCGGCGCATCCGCGAAGGCCATGACCGCCCGGGTCAGAAGGGCAGGGCGTGCCCTGCGGGGGGCCGATCGGCGCGACACCCGTGAAACGGCGGATAGTTGAGGCTTTTATGAACGCTTCGTCACGCCACTGTTCGTTTCCGGTCAGTACTTTGCACATGCGTTGCACCAGTTTGACAACTTGTTCTAGAGTCCCCCGCGATCACAGATCACCACGGGGGCTATTACTCATGCGTATGGCAAGCCATACGACGCTGGCCAGGCTGCCTGTCCGACCCGCCCGCAAGGCGGTCGAACGGGAGGCCCGCATACCCGACGCGGCTCTGCCCTGTCGGCGTCGGCCGGACGTCTTCCAACATCCGCTGCTGGACGATTCGGAGCACCCGGACGTCCTCCACGGCCTGGACACCTCGGCGACGACGGCGCCCGGCGTCCCGCCCTCCCAGCGCCGCCAGCACCTCGTCCTCCTCCGCACCGCCCGCGACCTGTGCGCCTCCTGCCCGCTCTGGGCGGAATGTCTGCAGGACGCCGTCGCGTACGCCGAGCCGTACGGCTACACGGCCGCCACCACGCGGGAGGACCGGCGCGTGCTGCGCCGCATGCTCGGCCTCGGCGACGAGAACGGCGACCTGCCGGCCCACGCCGCCGTCCGCTTCGACTCCGGCTCGCTCCCCCGACGACTCACCCGGCTCAGGTCCCGCGCGGACGAGTCGTCGGCGACCCATTCCGGAAACCGTCGGGCGACCGCTCCGGACCTTCCCGAACTGGAGCGGATCCTCGACGCGTTCGACCAGCTTCAGGCACTTCAGCACCAACTGATCGCTGATCAGAGCATGTTGACGGGCAGTGCACCGCACGCCGCCTTGACATCACTGTTGCAGTCGCACACCACCGCACAGCCAACTCACAGACCGACGCCCCCTCCTGGCGGGTCGTCGCAGACGTCCGGACCGTCGATCGGCAGGAGCGAGGAACCCATGGCAGCGGCCGAGGCCGGGCAACGGATCACCTTCTCGTACGAGGATCCGGCCCTGGCCGTACGGCAGGCCGTGCTCGGCCCGCTGGTGCGCTCCGCCCTGCCCGCGCTCACCAGTCTCGAACAGCTCGTCGCGATGCTGACGCGCATGCCCGGCGGTGCCGCCCCGGCCACCGAAGCCCCACAGGACCTGACAGCCGTACGGGAAGCCGTCGAGTCACTGTTCCCGGACGCCGCCGACGCCACCGAGGACACCCACGGGGCACCCCTCCCTCCCCGTCGGCCCCTCACCGGCTCTGTCTCCGTCGAACTCGCCACCACCGACCCCGTGGCCGCGCTCCGCCGCGACTTCCTGGAACCGCTGCTGCGCGAACTGGCCGCCACCCTCGCGAACATAGAGAAGGTCGCCACCATGCTGGCGGCCGCCGGCGACGGGACCGGCGACGCTCCCCTGGAGACGATCCGCACGGCCGTGCGCGAGATCCACGAACGCCTCCCACGATCGTCCACGCCCCCGGCCCACCCGGCGGCGCACCCCCTGCACGGCGGCCACCCGGCGGTCGGGACCGGAGCGGCGACGTCAGCGGGGCAGGTCCGCCGCGCCCCCTCCACCCCGAGCATCCGCGCCGCCGTCGAGACGGCGGTCGCCGGCTTCCCCGGCGCCTTCTCCGCCCGGGACGTACTGCGCGCCCTCCCCTCGGGCGTCTACGGCGACCCGTCCAAGACCATCAGCAACGTCCTGTCGGCGCTGGTCAAGTCGGGCCGCCTGCAACGCCTCTCGCGCGGCACGTACGCTCGCGTCCTGGACGTGTTGAACGTCGAGGACATCGACGTCGACGCCCCCCTCATCCCCGAGCGGGGAGAGGCGAAGAGCGCCTGACCCGAGCCGGAAGGAACCCCCGACCCCGATGACCGAACCGACGCCGTACCCGAGCCAGAGTCCGACGCCCCCGCACGCCGCGAGCCCCGGCGCGGCGGACGCCCAGGTGCACGTCTTCTCCCCCAACGCCGGTCTCATCGACGGCGTCCCGGTCACCGCCCCGCCGTACGGCGACATCCAGGACGTCGTCCTGTCGATCCTCCAGCAACGCGCCCAGCAACTCGGCGCCCCGACCCCGGCGACGATCACGGACAACCGCTACGGCGGCGCCATCCGCCTGCTGATCCACCCGGACGGGACTACGGAGCAGCTGGACTGAGGCCCAGCCCTCTCCGGTCCTGAACGAGAACTGACGTCGGGTACGAGCAGGGCAGCCAGTCGCACCATCGATGCGGTGCGATCATCGGGAGCGGACTTCACACCAGCGTCCCACCGCAGGCGCCCGCTGGACCTGTCTCCCCGTGCCGAACACCGAGCCGCGAGCCCTGCCAGGCACAAGCCCGGTGCCGCCCGCTACCGGCAACGTTTCTGACGGTCCTACGGCCCTACCGGGCCAACGCGGTCCGCAAGTTCATCCCGTACTTCGTGCGCAGACGACGTATCTCCCACACGGACAGTGCCGTCACCGACAGCGGCCCGCCGAGCAGGAAGGAGTACAGCACCTCCGGCGGAGCCGAGACGTCGGGACCGTCGGAGAGGCTGATGAAGAACAGCGACCAGAACAGCAGCGGCGAGAGGAGTCCGGGCAGCAGCTCGTGCACATCGCCGACGCGGAAACATGAGTTCAGCGCCGTGTAGCTGGTCACCAGAATGAAGATCGCGGAGACGAGCATCAGAACGAAATAGGCGATGGGAGCCACGAGGGCCAGCAGGCCCAGCACCAGGCCGAGGATCACGGTCCCTGCTCCTGCTTCTGAGTTGTCGGACTCGGACAACCACGCGTTGAGGCCATCAGGAGAGAGGACGTTGCCGCGCACCGCCTGGAGCATGAGCCAGAACATGCCCATCTCCAGGGCGAGGACGGCGAGCACCGTCAGCGGACTCACGAGACGGCGCGCGTACAGGCGGCGCAGCGGCGGGCGCGCCGCGAAGATGAAGACGGTGATGCCTACGGCTCCGGCGGCCACCAGGACAGAGCAGCCGATCATCAGGTTCTCCACCTTGCCCAGGACGAAGTCCTCCCGGCCCTTCCGCATCGGGTAGGCCATCACCAGCCAGACACTGGCCAGCAGCCCCAGCACGGTCCGGGCCCGCTGGAGTCGGTCGATGACCGGGTCCGCGATGCGATCGGGACGGATCGGAGCGGCCCGCACCACCGGGCCGGAAATCGCCAGGCGGACGAATCGCCGCAGCCCCGATCCAGTGTCCACGTGCGTTCTCCCCCGAGTCGGCCCCACACAGCTTTCGCGCGCGCGTACGCGCGACGAAAACCGACCTTAATCGATCATGGCCACGTCATCCATATCCATCGGCCTACCCCCGGTCACCTCGCCGCTCACCGCGCCGATGCGCCCCCTCCGATCACAGGGGGACGGTCGGAGCCGCCGCAGGGCACTCTGGCGGCGAGTGGGTGCCCAGGGAAACCCCCGACCACCCACCGCCGCCACAGCCCTATGGCCGACGCCCTTTCCTCGTCACCGCCCGTCCACCCTCATGAGGCCGACGCACTCTTCGAGCGCCGCACACAACGCCGTTACGAAGGCGGCGAGTTCGGCGTCCGACGCCTTCCCCGCATCCAGGACGGCACTCACGACCGTCACCAGTACAGCAGCGGCCTTCAGCGCCTGTACGTCGGCCAGCGCTTCGAGAAGGCCGCCGGGACGCACGTCCGCGAGGGCCTCCTTGCCGGTCGCCGGGTCCACGCCGAGGCTGCGGAGACGCGGCCCGCTCATACCGCGGCCTCCCACAGGCAGTAGTCCTGCCCCAGCGTCGCCAGGACGGCCGCCCGACGCCGCGCCCGCTGAAGACGCCGGCGATCGAGTTCCTCCCGCTCGCGCTCCCACGCGACGACGTACGGCCGAACCAGGGGCAACCCATCGACCCTGATGACGTCGCCGAGGAACGGGCACGGGGGCGCGGGCCGGGATACGCGAGAGGGCGGACTGGAGGGGACCGAAGCCAGGGGTGGCGCGACAGCGCGGTGCACTCCACGAGCAGGCAGGAAGAGGCTCAGAATCGCGGCCAGTAGGCTGCGCATAGGTCGACTCCTATCAGTCGGCTCAGGCCCCGACACGGAAGTAGCCGCTTCCCGTCGGGGCCGCTGTACTTTCGGCGTCCATCATACCCGTGGATAACCGCAGATAACCGCAGATGCACGGAGAGCCATGGTCACCCACGCTGAGATCATGGATCTTGACCGTACGCGCCCGCTGTGGCGTCAGATCGCTGCGGAGATCATCCGGCGCATCGAGGACGGCACATACCCGCCGGGAAGCCGCGTGCCTTCCACTCTGGAGATCGCCCAGGAGTTCGGCGTGGTGAACGCGACGGCGGCGAAGGCCATGCGGCATGTTCGGGAGCAGGGCTGGACGCGGGGCGAAGTGGGACTGGGGACCTTCGTAGCCGACCAGCTGCCGCCGTCCTCGTAAACTCCCGGCCCCGGCCCAGTCGTGCTCGGCCCGGTTCACGGGCGCCCCTCCGTGCCGTTCTTACGCGGCAGGCCCCGAACTGCTGCCGACCTCGTCGATACCGTCGAGCACATCACGAGCGACCTGGACATTCAGTTCCAGAATCTCGCGCCTGTAGTTCCCCGGATCACGCCGATACCGAGCCTTGCCCACCTCCGAGGTGAAGGCAGAGGCCGGAATGGCATCCTCACCCGGCGGAAGGAACTTCAGCATCTCCTCGTACGCCGCGACGGTATAGGCGACCGCGCCGCGGAGCTTGTGATGCTCGGATTCAGGGGTGTTGAGGAGCTGGATTCCGGTGGATTCAGCGAGCCGGCCGGCGACCTCCTCGAACTCCCCGGGGTCGATGATCTGAGAAGCCTCCGCACCACCGAATGCGGGCGGAGGCGGTGGAATCTCTTCCGTCATACGGAACTCGAAACGGCGGGTTCGTCCGCATTGCCCACAGGCACCTTCATACACCGCGACCAGGGCATCGCCAAGCAGCTCCAGCCGATGTTGGCGGTCGAAGTCGCCCGACCCGCACTCGCACGCATGCAGGTCCATGTACAGATGTGCTTCGGCGGATGAGCGCGCTGTCAACATGACATGATCCTAGGCGCTGTTCGGCTCATTCGTCGGCGGGGATACGGGGGAGGAACGTCACGTGGACACGACGACCACCGACGCGGGGACGCGTGCCCAGCAGGCGGCGCTGATCGCGACGGTCAGAAGAGAGCTGCGTACGGTGACGACCGTCGTACTCGGGGAGCGTTTCGCGTCGTTCGAGGAGAAGGTGTCCGAGGACGGCAGAGAGTACTTCTCCCTGCAGGACACTCAGGGCGGCTCGGCCGACCTCTGGGTGGACGCCATTCCCATGGTGTCGGGAATGATCTCCAACACGATGACGAATACGGCGACGGATCAGTACGTCGTACAGATATCCGACCGTCTGCCCGGCGAATTCCTGACCCGTGTCCTCGCCCACGAGGTGGGCGAACTCATCGCAGCGCGCGACCGGTCGAGTCAAGGGCTGGCGCCGGTACGCGAGAACCTCCTGAACCAGGAGACCAACCTGGGCGACCGACACGAACTGTCGAGCCGGGACCACGGGCGCATCGCCGAACTGAACTGGCTGGCCGCCCGCGCCTCCGACCCGGAACTCGCGGAGCCGCAGCGGGCCGGGGCACGTGCCGACCTCTCAGCCCTGATCGACCACTGCGGTCTGCGGCCGGTGTCGGCCCTCGCGGAGGCAGAAGCGCACGCCGCCGAACGCAAGTCGGCTCGAACACGGCTCTTCGCTTCGTGGAGCTCGCTCTCCTCCAATGCGAGACCTCTGATCGCTGCCCTCGCCCACCCCATAGAACACCTGAACCCCACCGACGCCGCCGCCCTCCAGGCTTCCCGCGACGCCGCCCTACGAGCCGAGCGCCAGGTCGAGGCTTTCATCGGCCGGCGTGATGTCACCATGCCGATGCCGGGCTACGACCAGAACGGACTGCCCCTTCCCCGAGACCAGTTGGAGGCGGTCGCGACGCAGTGGGCCGAGTACCGCGCCCAGATCAGCGCACGCACCGAGCGGGCGATCGAAGGGCAGTTGGCGCAGGGCCAGTTCCCGACCCGCCGCGTGGTGATCGGCGGCGGCGCGAGCCTGACCGGGCGGGACACGGACGCGCTGCTGATCGACGGGGCGGGCCGGTGGCACCTGGACCCCGGCCGGGGCATCGTGCAGTCGGCGGACCAGGACCGGGACCTCGCCCAGTGGATGGGGGTCGATCCGCACTCCACGGTCGAGCACCCCGGTGACCGCCTGCCCATCGAGGCCGTACGGATCTGGGAGGACCAACTCGCCACCCGGGGAGACGTGGTGAACGGCCACGCCCGCCTGCGGCTCGGCCGGAGCGGCGAACTCCTCGCCGAGATCCAGCGGCCGGCGGAGGAAGGCAAAGAGGCCCCTCCCCCACTGTGGGTGGCCTGCGACGGCACCCCGAGCATCGCGACCGGTCTGACCCCCGAGGTCGTACCCGGCATGCCGCGCGGGGAGCACGCCGTGGAGAGCCGCGGCGAGGCCGTACGACTGATCACCGACCGGTTGCGGGAGTTGGCTCAGCGGGGTCTGGCGGGGGCGGCCGAGCTGCGGGCCTGGCTGACCCAGGCCGAGCGAGGCGGGGCGGACGCCCGGACGGTGCTCGGCGTCCTGAAGTCGTCCCCGCTGTTGGAGGCCCTCACCGCCGGTCTCGGCCCCGAGAAGGCCCGCATCGGCAACTGCTTCGGCGCCCTCGACTCGACCGCGAAGTGGGAGACGGCACGGGAGGAGGCGCCGGGCCGCGCGCTGCTCGGCGACGAGGTCGCCGAGAACCGCTTCGACGCGCGTCGGGCGAAGGACTGGGTCGTCGCGGGCTCCGGCGGCACCGGGGTCGCCAACGCCGAGATCATCCTCATGCAGAACCCGGACGCCCACGTCACGATCATCGGCTCGGCGCCGCCGCCGGCCCTGCGGCACCAGGTCCAGTTCCCGGCCATGGAGGAGGCGTACGGCCCTCGCGGTGACGGGCGTCTGACGTTCATCAGGGCGCGGGTGGGCGCCATCGAGACCTACCGGGACGAGAAGTCCGGCGAGACCCGCTTCCAGATCCCCTACGAGGAGGGGGAGGGGGAGAACAGGCAACGGAAGGTGCTCCGGGCGGAGGGCTACGTCACCAGCCTCGGCCGTACCAACCCGCTCCCGCCCGCCCTCCAGGTCCTCGCCGACGAGGTGCGTGAGCGGGGCGGGGAGATCTCCGGTGACCTGCAGTTCGACAAGGACGACCAGTACATCGGCTACGGCCTCACCTTCACCGTCGACGGCAAGGAGCACCGGGTCGACGTGGACGGGGCGGCCGCCTGGCAGCTGCCGCGCGAGGTCTTCACCCCGGAGTCGGGCCTCCAGCGGCAGCTGAACGAGATGGGCGCCCGAGGCCTCCCCGCCGAGACCGGCAACGCCGCCCCCGGGTTCGCCCCCGTCGCCCGGCAGAGCGCCCTGCGCGCACGGGCCGTGGCAGCACTACAGGCGGGTGACGAGAGCGCCGTACAACGAAGGTCGACCATCCCTGAGCGCTGGCGCCGCCCGGACCTGACGCCGGAGGCGGCCGCGGAGACGGAAACGCCGGGAGGGGGCCCCGCGAACACCGCCCCACCCCAGAAGGAGACCCGGCCGCACCAGCAGCCCCCCACCGCCGAGCGGGACCCGAGCCCGCCCACCCCCAACGGGCCCGCCCCGGTCAGACCCGCACCCGAGACCCCCCTCTGGGAGATCGGCATGCCCAGGCGCGGCACCACAGGCCCACCCCGCCCCGCCACGCAACAGCCCTGGCAGCCGCCGCCCGGCCACGAGCACCCCGGTCCGGGTGTCGGCCTGGGCCGCTGACCGGGCCGACCGAGGCGGTCACCAGGGACGGGACCGAGAATCAGCCCCGCCCCGGCCCCGTGATCGCCTCGCCGATGACGAAACCCTTGGCAGGCCCTTCGGGGATGACGACCTCCCTGCCGTAGGCGGACCGGCGGATGTCCCCCCAGTCGGCCGCCTCCGGACGTGGTCCGGTGAAGAGCGTGACGGCGCCCTCACCGTCGTGGTCGTCGATGACGACGTACACCGGAATACCGGCGCGGGCGTACTCGCGCCGCTTCTTCACCCGGTCCCGGTCCTGGTTCCGCTTCCCCGGGGAGACGACCTCGACGATGAGCTGCACGGAGTCGGCGCGCACACCCATGTCGTCCTCGTCACGGCATGGCTCCGTGTCCTCCGGAGCCACGAAGACGTCCGGCACCCAGGCCTTACGCTCGTGGATCACGTTCACGTCCTGGTGGCAGGCGTACTCACCACCGTCCAGGAACCTGTCCAGAGCCCGGCGCACTCGATTGGCGATCAGCATGTGCGAACGGCGGGCGGTGGGCGACAACTCGATGGCTCCCTCAATGATCTCAGCGCGGTAGCCCTCGGGTGGGTCCATGGCCTTCCACACCTGCCACAGGGCCTCGTCCGGGCTGGGTCCGTTCGCGAATTCAGTCCCTGCCTCGGACATGGTCTCGGGCCTCTCGTGTGCAAGAGCGGTCAAGGTGACACCTCCTCCTCAACTGTGGGCTGGGCGTGCACGGGGCACAAGCAACGCCGTCACGCTAGGCGGCCACATGGCCTCACCTGCGGATACGCCCTCAGTTCACTCGAACTGGTGACGCATGAAGGGCTCACCCCGCGCCGAGTCCCGACCACCCGGGCCACCCGCCCCGCACGGTCACCCGCACGGTCAGTGCGCCAGCAGGTCGATCACGCCCGTCAGGTCCTCCTCGCCGCTGCCCTCGGTCAGACGGCGACGCATCAACTCGAAGTAGGGGCTGAGGAGTTCCGGGCTGACCCCCTGCTGCTCGGCGGTCTCCAGGAAGGTCGGCGTGCCGGCCACCTGCATGGCCAGGTTGGAGACGACACCCTTGGTGTAGTCGCCGCCGCGCAGCCGGTCGGCGGTCTGGTGCACGGACGGGGCCATCGCGACGAGCCAGTCGGCGAGCAGCGGGGCGAACTCCACGGGGTCGATGTCCTCCTTGCGGATCAGCGCGAAGGCGTGCGCGGCGCCCGCGAACATGCCGTACATGGCGCTGAGCAGGGCCACGTCGTGCAGGGCCGCGAACCCGGGGTTCTCGCCGACGTAGGTGGTGCCGACGGGGACCCCCAGGGTGTCCCGGTGCCGCTCGAACAGCTCCCGTGATCCGCTGTAGAAGACGTAGCCGCCGGCCTGCGGGAGGCCGATCATCGGGGGGACGGCCATGATCCCGCCGTCCAGGTAACGGGCCCCGCGTTCGCGGGCCCAGGCGGCGCGGGCGCGGGCCTGTTCGGGGGTGCTGGTGGTCAGGTTGACCAGGTCCCGGCCGGCCAGGTCGGTGCCGGCGAGCACCTCGCCGACCGACGTGTCGTCCAGCAGGCAGACGACGACCAGGGTGTTCGCCGCGACCGCCGCGGCGGCGGTGTCGGCGACCGTCGCCCCCTCGGCGGCGAGTCCCGCGGCGCGGGCCGGCGTGCGGTTCCAGACGGTGAGCGGGTGGCCGGCGGCGAGCCAGGTACGGGCCAGCGCGGTGCCCATCGCGCCGAGGCCCAGCAGGGTGACGGGTGTCTTCTCAACGGTGTTCTGTGTCATGCCGATTAGGCTGGTCACAGCTCTGGACGCGATCAAGTACGCACTTGGTGGTGGGTGGTTACCCCGGGGTGAGCAAGCACGTCGGAAGGGTGGGGCATGACGACGCTGAACCGGCCGGGCACACCGGACGGACACGTCTGCGGGATCGACACCGCGATGGAGGTGATCGGCGGCAAGTGGAAGGTGCTGATCCTCTGGGCGCTCCACGAGCAGCCCTGCCGTCGCTTCGGCGAGCTGCGCCGGCTGCTTCCGGGGATCACCGAGAAGGTGCTGGCCTCGCATCTGCGGGAGCTGGAGGCGGACGATGTCGTGCACCGTGTCTCCTACGACGAGGTGCCGCCCCGCGTCGAGTACTCGCTGACCGAGAACGGCGTCCGCCTCAACGAAGCGCTCCAGCCGCTGGCCGCCTGGGGGCGCGAGCAGTCGACGGCGCCCCGCGGGACCTGATCACCCGCCACGGCAGGGACCGGCAGGGACCGGCAGGACCGGCAGGGACCGGCAGGGACCGGCATCCGGCCCCCCGTTCCCACCCCGGCGGTCATCCCCTATCCTCGCCGCTACGCGCTCAGGTGTCCCAGCAGCCCCACCTGCGCTGTAGCGCCCCACCACCCCCACGCCCGAAGTCATTCGTTCCGTGTCCGTGGGCCGAAGGGGCTGCGAGTGATGTCCGAAGGTTCTCGTTCCGTGTCCGGGAGGTCGTGGCGTCGTCGGCGCCGTGGGTACCGGCGGCAGCGGGTGGGGACCACCGCCGTGGCCACGGCCATCGCCGCGGCGATGGGCGGGGTGTACGCGTTGACCGCCGAAGCGGCGGTGACCTGCGCGCCGTCCGTGTTCAAGCGGCAGATGTTCGCGAACGTGTCGTTCTCGGGCGTGCCGGTGACGACGGACTGCGACAGTGCGATCGACCAGAACTGGGGCACGGACGCACCCGCTCCCGGGCTGCCGGACGACCACTTCGGGGTGCGGTGGAGCGTGACACGGGACTTCGGCTCCGGCGGCCCGCTCACCCTCACCGCGTCGCGGTCGGACGGCGGCGTCCGTGTGTACCTCGACGGCCGGCTGCGGATCGACCTGCGCAGCGACGTCCCGACGCCGGTCGCGAGGAGCGTCGACGTCATCGTCCCGTCCGGACGGCACACCCTGCGCGTCGACTACGTCAACCGGACCGGCGCCGCGAAGGTCGAGGTCACGGCGGTACGGCTGCCCCGCACCGAGACCGTCATCCCGCTGTCGCCGCGATGATCTCCTCCAGGTCGTCCACCGCCGCGTGGCACGTCACGTTCGCCTGTCCGGGCCGCGCCCCCACCCTCGACGGGGTGGGTCCGGTCGCCCCCGTCGGCGGTGTCACCGCGCTCGTCGGGCCCTCCGGCAGCGGCCGAACGACCGTCTTCCCGCTCCTCCAGCCCTTCTGCGAGCCGGACTCCGGGCGGGTCCTCCTCGACTGCACCGGCATCGCGGCCCTCAGCCGCCGCCACCCAGCCGGCCACCGCGGGAGCGTGAGAACGCCGCCTGCCGTTCTACCTGACGTACTGACCACCGTCAGATCCCCACCACGGCGAGAGGAACACCGCAATGCCGAAGGACCCGGCTCCCACGGCCTCGCTCTCCAGGAACATCGGCAGCGACGCGCACGGCTCCCCCGAGGACCCCCCGTGCGACGACACCCACGGCGGCCCCGGTGACGACGCGTACGACGACAGGCACGACGACGACTCGTACAACGACTACGCGTACGAGGACGGGTACGAGGACGCCTACGAGGACGCGGATGCCGGGCCGAAGCCGGTCGTCGAGCATGTCGTCGAGGACTACCTGTTCGGCGCGCTGACCTTGCGGCTGGACGCCGAGCGGGGCGAGGTCACCGTGTCGGGCGACCGTGTGCCACGGGTCGAGCTGCGGCGGGCCGCGGGAACGGAGGGCTCGGACCACATACCGGTCGGCACCCGTGACGGCGCGCTGCTCACCCTGACCATCGACGGCGAGGAGGCGGTGATCGACCCCGCCAAGGGCCGGCTGACCCGGCGCTCGTACCGCGTCGACGTGCGGTACGCGGAGCGCTCCTGGCGGCTGGTGCCCGACTCCGTCCCGGGCAGCCGGCTGGTCCGGGCCGGGTCGTACCTCGGCGACTTCTCCTCCGAGGGCGACGGGAAGGTCCTGGTGGAGTGGCGCGAGGACGCCGAGCCGCAGGCGCTGGACGCGGCCCTCGGCTACGCGCTGGCCGCGGCGTTCGGCACGGGCGCCCAGCCGCTGTGGATGACGGGGATCGAGATGGCCGGCGACCTGCTGCCCGGCTGACGCCCCCGGCGCACGGAGGAGGACCCGCCGGTACTCCCCGGTACCGGCAGGGCCCTTGTCGCGTGCCCGCGGAGATCGGCCGCAGGTTCCCCTGATGTAGTGCTCGACGCAGAGTGCCCCCGCCGGCCGGGCCACGGCTCACGGACGGCCGGGGGCGGCCCTCAGTCCGGGCTCTGCTGCCGCTTCGGCCGCCACACCACCAGCGCGCTCGTCCGCTGCGCCTCCTGGTAGGGCACCAGGTCACGCCGGTACGACGCGTGCACCGCGGCCTCGCGCTGCTGCATCGCCGCGGCGGCGCCGTCGAGCGCGGCCTCCATCTCGGCCACCCTCGCCTGGAGGGCGGCGACCTGGTTCTCCAGCTCGATGATGCGCTTGATGCCGGCCAGGTTGATGCCCTCGTCCTGCGACAACTGCTGGACCGTACGCAGCAGTTCGATGTCACGGGCCGAGTAGCGCCGGCCGCGCCCGGCGGTGCGGTCGGGCGAGACCAGGCCGAGGCGGTCGTACTGGCGCAGGGTCTGCGGGTGCAGACCGGAGAGCTGGGCGGCCACCGAGATGACGTACACCGGTGTCTCTTCCGTCAGCTCGTAAGGGTTTCGACGGCGGCCGTCCATCACACTCATGCTCCCTTCGCGGCCTGGAACAGCTCCGCCCGCGGGTCCTCGCCCGCGGTCGCCTCGCGATACGCCTCCAGCGCGTCACGAGCCTTCCCCGACAGGTCCTTCGGGACACTCACCTCGACCGTGATCAGCAGGTCCCCGCGGGTGCCGTCCTTGCGGACCGCTCCCTTGCCGCGGGCCCGCATCGTACGCCCGTTGGGGGTGCCCGGGGGCAGCTTCAGGGTGACCGGCGGACCGCCCAGGGTCGGGACCCTGACCTCGCCGCCGAGCGCCGCCTCGGCGAACGTCACCGGCACGGACACCGTGAGGTTGTCGTCCTTGCGGCCGAACACCGGGTGCGCGTCGACGTGCACGACCACGTACAGGTCGCCCGCGGGACCGCCCCGCTCGCCGGGCGCGCCCTTGCCGCGCAGCCGGATCCGCTGCCCGTCGGCGACACCCGCCGGGATGCGGACCTGCATGGTGCGGGACGACTTGGCCCGGCCGGAACCCTTGCAGATGTCACAGGGGTTCTCGGCGATCAGGCCCCGGCCCTTGCAGTCCGGGCAGGGGTCCGTCAGCGAGAAGCCGCCGCCGGAGCCCCGCGCGACCTGGCCGGTGCCGACGCACGTCGGGCACACCCGGGGGGTGCCGTTGGCGTCGCCCGTGCCCGAACAGCCCTTGCAGGGGGACTGCGAGGACATCCGCAGCGGCACGGTCGCGCCCTCGATGGCCTCGGTGAAGCTCAGCGTGACCTCGGACTCGATGTCCTGGCCGCGTCGGGGCTGCACCCGCGTGGTGCCGGAGCTGCCCCGGTTGAACAGGCCCCCGAAGACGTCACCGATCCCGCCGCCGAAGCCGCCCGCTCCCTGTCCGCCCTGGGCGCCGCCTCCGAAGAGGTCGCCCAGGTCGAAGTTGAACGTGCCGCCCCCGGCGCCGGGTCCCGGACGGAAGCCGCCGTTGCCGAAGAGCGCGCGGGCGTCGTCGTACTCCTTGCGCTTCTTGGGGTCGCCGAGGACGTCGTTCGCCTCGGAGATCTCCTTGAACCGCTCCTCGGCCTTGGCGTTGCCCTTGTTGGCGTCCGGGTGGAACTCGCGGGCGAGCTTCCGGTACGCCTTCTTGATCTCGGCCTCGGTGGCGTCCTTGGGGACGCCGAGGACCTTGTAGTAGTCCTTCTCGATGAAGTCCTTGGTGCTCATCCCCGACGTCCCTCCTTCCGCTCGTTCTTCGCGTCGTCGACGTCAGCCCTCGTCCGGGCCACCGTTCTCCTTGTCGTCGGCCGTCTCCGCGGACTCGGAGGAGTCCGCCTTGACTGTCTGCGCACCCGGCTGGGGCTCGGCCACGGCCACCCGCGCGGGGCGGATGGTCCGTTCGCCGATGCGATACCCCGGCTGCAGAATCGCCACGCACGTCGTCTCGGTGACGTCCGGCGCGTAGCTGTGCATCAGCGCCTCGTGGATCGTCGGGTCGAAGGGCTCGCCCTCCTTGCCGAACTGCTGGAGGCCCATCTTCGCCGCGACGGTCTCCAGCGACTCCGCGACGGACTTGAATCCGCCGACGAGTTCGCCGTGCTCCCGCGCGCGGCCGATGTCGTCGAGCACCGGCAGGAGTTCGGTCAGGAGGTTCGCCACGGCGATCTCCTTGACCGTGATCCGGTCGCGCTCGACCCGCCGACGGTAGTTCTGGTACTCGGCCTGGAGCCGCTGGAGGTCCGCCGTGCGCTCACCGAGCGCCGTGCGCACCTGGTCCAGCTGGGCCGTCAGGCCGGCCACCTGGGCCGCCGCTGCCGCGTCCCCGGCCGGGGCCGCCCCCTCCTGGGGGGCGGCCTTCGGCTCGGCGTCCTCGGAGCCGGAGGAGGGGACGTCGGGCTGCTGCGGCTGACCTTGCGGCTGCTGCTCGTCGAAGCCCGGGGTCTCCTCCGTCACGCGGCACCGTCCTTCCGGTCCTCGTCGACGATCTCGGCGTCGACGACGTCGTCGTCGGCCTTGGCACCGGCCGCGGCACCCTCGGGGCCGCCCGCGGCCTGCGCGGCCTGGGCGTCGGCGTAAAGGGCCTGGCCGAGCTTCTGCGACACGGCGGCGACCTTCTCGGTGGCCGAGCGGATCTCCGCGGTGTCCTCGCCCTTGAGGGCTTCCTTCAGCTCGCCGACGGCCGCCTCGACCTCGGTCTTGATCTCGCCGGGGACCTTGTCCTCGTTGTCCTTGAGGAACTTCTCGGTCTGGTAGACGAGCTGCTCGCCCTGGTTGCGGGTCTCGGCGGCCTCGCGGCGCTTCTGGTCCTCCTCCGCGTACTGCTCGGCCTCCTGGCGCATCCGGTCGACCTCGTCCTTCGGCAGCGAGGAGCCGCCGGTGACGGTCATCTTCTGCTCCTTGCCCGTGCCCAGGTCCTTGGCGGTCACGTGCATGATGCCGTTGGCGTCGATGTCGAAGGACACCTCGATCTGCGGGACGCCGCGGGGCGCCGGCGGCAGACCGGTCAGCTCGAACATCCCGAGCTTCTTGTTGTACGCCGCGATCTCGCGCTCGCCCTGGTAGACCTGGATCTGCACGGACGGCTGGTTGTCCTCGGCCGTGGTGAAGATCTCGGACCGCTTGGTCGGGATCGTGGTGTTGCGCTCGATGAGCTTGGTCATGATGCCGCCCTTGGTCTCGATGCCGAGGGACAGCGGGGTCACGTCGAGGAGCAGGACGTCCTTGACCTCACCCTTGAGGACACCGGCCTGGAGCGAGGCGCCGATGGCGACGACCTCGTCCGGGTTCACACCCTTGTTGGCCTCCTTGCCGCCGGTCAGCTCCTTGACGAGCTCGGCGACGGCGGGCATACGGGTGGAGCCACCGACGAGAACGACGTGGTCGATCTCGGACAGGGCGATCCCGGCGTCCTTGATGACGTTGTGGAACGGCGTCTTGCAGCGCTCCAGCAGGTCCGCGGTCAGCTGCTGGAACTGGGCGCGGGTGAGCTTCTCGTCGAGGTGCAGGGGGCCCTCGGCGGAGGCGGTGATGTAGGGCAGGTTGATCGAGGTCTCCGTGGAGGAGGACAGCTCGATCTTCGCCTTCTCGGCGGCCTCGCGCAGACGCTGCAGCGCCATCTTGTCCTTGGCGAGGTCCACGCCGTGGCCGGCCTTGAACTGCTGCACCAGGTAGTCGACGACGCGCTGGTCCCAGTCGTCACCGCCGAGGTGGTTGTCACCGTTGGTGGCCTTCACCTCGACGACGCCGTCACCGATCTCCAGGAGCGACACGTCGAAGGTGCCGCCACCGAGGTCGAAGACGAGGATGGTCTGGTCGTCCTTGTCGAGACCGTAGGCCAGGGCGGCCGCGGTGGGCTCGTTGACGATACGGAGGACGTTGAGACCGGCGATCTCACCGGCTTCCTTCGTCGCCTGCCGCTCGGAGTCGTTGAAGTACGCGGGAACGGTGATGACCGCGTCCGTTACCTTCTCGCCCAGGTACGCCTCGGCGTCCCGCTTCAGCTTCTGGAGGATGAACGCGGAGATCTGCTGCGGGTTGAACGGCTTGCCGTCCAGCTCGATCTTCCAGTCCGTGCCCATGTGACGCTTGACGGACCTGATCGTCCGGTCCACGTTCGTGACCGCCTGGCGCTTGGCGACCTCGCCGACGAGCACCTCACCGTTCTTGGCGAAGGCGACGACGGACGGCGTGGTCCTGGCGCCCTCGGCGTTGGTGATGACGGTGGGCTCGCCGCCCTCCAGAACGCTGACGACGGAGTTAGTCGTGCCCAGGTCGATGCCGACCGCACGTGCCATGTCAATTCCTCCAGCTGACTTGAGTGGAACGGACTCAAGTGTGCACGACCCGTCCCGCCGGGTCAACAGACCTGAGTCGAGCCGACTCAACTTTTATCTCCCGCTTATGTACAGGAGGCCGCTGAGCTGGGGATCAGCCCGGCTATGGGGCCCAGAACCGTACCTCGGGAAGGTGAACCGAAGGGCCGTCGAGAAGGGGGCGGGGCCGGTTCCGCAGATGCCGGTCCAGGAAGGCGCCGACGTAGGCGCGGGTGATCTCGACCCCCCGCGCGCCCGAGAGCCCAGCCTCCGCCACCGTCCCCGCCGCCGGCCCCTCCGCCGCGCCCCGCACCGTGCGCCGCGCCGTCGCCTCCGCCGCCTCCGGGGCTGCCTGCTCGACGAGCGCCTGCAGATCGGTGAAGGACTCGTGCCGGGCACCGTCGACGGTCAGCCAGCGCTTCCACCCCGACAGCGCGGACCAGGTACGCCCCCAGTACGGCTCGCCCGCACCGCCCGGCGCGTTCTCGGGCGCGCCCATCATCAGGAACGGCCGGTCCACGCCGGGCGTGGAGACCTCGGCCAGACCGTCCAGGGTGAGCCCCGCGTCGATCCTGCGGTCGCCCCGCATGGCCGGGACGGTGCTGTACCCGCCCGCGGAGTGCCCCACCATCGCCACCCGCCGCGCGTCGATCGCCCCGCCACCGCCCCAGACCGGACGGGGCCCGGTGAGCCGGTCCAGCACGAACCGCATGTCGGCGGCGCGCCCCTGGCCGATCCTGGTCAGCTTGGCCTGGTCGTACGGCGGAGTGCAGGCGGAGCACGGCGTGGTGCGGCCGCCGGGGAAGGTGGTCCCGACGGCCTCGTGGTTGTGCCCGACACCCGCGACCACGTAGCCCCGGCTCGCCAGGTCCTCGGCGAGCGACGACAGCGTGGCCCGGGGCAGCTCGAACCCCGGCGAGAGCAGCACCAGCGGCGAACGCCGGGCCAGCGGGCGGGCGTTGGCCACGGAGTGCGTCCGCACCTTCGCCAGTGTGTCCTCGGGGACGTCGTCGGCACCCAGCAGCTCCAGCAGGGCGGCCGACTCCTGCTCCGTCATGTACGGCGCCGGCCGGGCGGGCCCGCCGGGCCGCGCCGGGTACCACAGCGACACCATCAGCTCCCGCCGCTCGGTGGCCACCCAGGGGTCGGCCCGTGACTCGTCCCGCAACGGCAGCGAGGTCCGGCCCACGGCGAACGGGCCGGCGGGACGGGGGAGTTCGAGGGCGAGGGAGTCGGCGGGGGCCGGAGCCGACGGCGCGGCGGACGGCGCGGCCGAGGCGGCGGAGCCGGTCACCGCGAGGGCGGTGCAGGCCGCGGCCATGGCCAGGGCCAGCGCCGGAGCGGCACGGCGGAGATCACGAATGAGGCTCTTGCGATCGCTCGTCACGCCCCGTAAGACGTATCCACGCGGTACCTGCCTCCAGGTCCTCGTGAAGAAGCGGGATCCTCCGCCGGCCCAGGCCCAGGATCCCCTCTCTCCCTACGCGCGGCGCCTGAGGGCCACCCCGTCCGAGCCGTGCGGGGAGCGGGGCTCCGGGGCGGGGCCGGAGGCGGCTCCGGGGAGCCCGTCGGTCGCCGGAGACGGATCGGGCCGCCGGGGGCGGGACATCGTTCGGGCGTCCGCGCCGCTTCCGGCGGCGCCGCCGAGCCCGTACACCCGCACCCGCGACATCCCCGCCACGACGACGACCGCGGCGCCCACCACCCACCACACCGCGCCCGCCGTCATCCACATCATGTGGACCGCGACCCCGACGGCGACCGACGCGACCGCGCACGCCCCCGCCACCACCGCGACGCCCGCCGGGGTGAGCCCCAGTCGGCGCAGCCGGTGCGGCAGATGGTCGGGCCCGCTCCGCCAGGGCGCCCTTCCGGCCAGGCGCCGGGAGAGCAGGACGAGTACCGCGTCGGCGGTCGCCAGCGCGGTGAGCGCGAAGGGGGCGCCGATCCCGACGCCGTGCCCCGCGGCGTACGCGTACACCTGGACGGCTCCCCCCGCGAGCAGGAACCCGGCGAACAGCGCCCCGCACTCCCCGAGCGCCACACGCGCGGGCGGCCAGTTCCGCATCAGGAACCCGGTGAGCCCGGCGGCGAGAACGCTGCACAGCGCGGCCAGCCCGTCGAGGACCTCGGCGGCGGCGCACACGCCCAGCCCGAACGCCGTGACCACCCCGACGACCCCGAGCACCCCGTCGGGACGCCCGAGCCCCTTGAAGCCGTGCACGACGAACACGATCCACGCGACGGCGGCCACGCCGCCGAGGACGCCGACCTCCTCGTACGGCACGACGAACGCGGCGGCGCAGGCGACGCCCGCGAGCCGCACCACCCAGGGCAGACCGCGCAGGTCGCCGACGAGCCCGAGGCCCCCGACCGCCATGCCCGCCAGGAGCAGCCGCACAGCCTCCTCCCCCAGCGGCGCCAGCCCGCTCCATTCCCCCAGCCACGCCACACCGCCCACCCCGCAGACGAGCGCGACGCCCCCCAGCAGCGGCACGGGCCGCATCCGCCGCCGCTCCACGATCCCGAGCCGCTGCGCGGGCACGCGTACGGCCGCCGTCAGTACGGCGGTGACCAGCAGGGCGGACGCGGCAGCGAGGATTCCGTACAACACGGAACCAAGTTACGGCTTGATGTGGCGATTCCTCCCGAATAACACGATCGTTTTGCAACAGCACGATCGTTTTGTCCGTCCATCCGGGGCAAGGGGGACCCCGCACGGAGTACACCGCCCGCCGGACCCGCCGCGACCCGTAGCCGAGCCCGCGCCCACTCAGGCAACCCTCAGCGACGCAGATCACCGCCTCGCTGGCTACAGTGCGGCAAAAGAAGTGGGTAGTCTCAGACGGACTGCATAAGTTACCGCTTAGTAATGATCTCCGGGCGTCCCGCCGGCGCCGCGGAGGAGAACCTCGCAGGCCCGAGGAGCCCCCAATGCAACTCGCCGCGATCATCGTGTCGCTGGTACTGACCGTGGTCGGCGTCGCGCTGCTCGCACGCGCCATCGGTCAGTTCATCCGGTACTTCAAGCTGGGCCAGCCGGTACCGGCCGGCAGCCGTACGGACAATCCCTACCAGCGCAGTGTGACGCTGGTGCGGGAGTTCCTCGGGCACACCCGGATGAACCGGTGGGGCATCGTGGGCTTCGCCCACTGGTTCGTGGCCGTCGGCTTCCTCACCCTCCCGCCGACCCTCGCCCAGGCCTTCGGCCAGCTCTTCGAGGCCGACTGGGTGCTCCCGGTCATCGGCGGGTTCCTGCCGTTCGAGCTGTACATCGAGTTCATCGGCGTGATGACGGTCCTCGGCATCGCCACGCTGATCGTGATCCGCCTGCTGAGCCTGCCCTCGCGGGCCGGCCGCAAGTCCCGCTTCGCGGGCTCCAAGGCCGGTCAGGCGTACTTCGTCGAGTACGTCATCCTCACCATCGGTCTCGCCATCTACGTGCTGCGCGGCCTCGAGGGCGCGATCCACGACGTCGACCACTACGAGGCGGCGTACTTCGCCTCCTACCCGCTGGTCCTGGCCTTCAAGGGGCTCAGCCTCCCGGTCCTGCAGAACCTGGTCTACCTCACCGCGATGGTGAAGATCAGCACCTCGTTCATCTGGATGATCGTCGTCTCGCTGAACACCAACATGGGTGTCGCCTGGCACCGCTTCCTCGGCTTCCCGAACATCTGGTTCAAGCGGAACGCCACCGGTGAGACCGCCCTCGGCGCGCTCCAGCCCATGACGAGCGGCGGCAAGCCGATCGACTTCACCGACCCCGGTGACGACGACGTCTTCGGCGTCTCCCAGGTCGAGCAGTTCTCCTGGAAGGGCCTGCTGGACTTCTCCACCTGCACCGAGTGCGGCCGCTGCCAGTCGCAGTGCCCGGCCTGGAACACCGGCAAGCCGCTCTCCCCGAAGCTGCTGGTCATGTCGCTGCGCGACCACGCCCACGCCAAGGCCCCCTATCTGCTCGCCGGTGGCGGCAAGACCATGGAGGGCGAGGAGAAGGCGTCCGAGGAGCAGCTGAAGGACGTGCCCGCCGCCGCCCTCGCCGAGGCCGAGCGGCCGCTGATCGGCACGGTCGAGGAGAACGGCGTCATCGACCCCGATGTGCTGTGGTCCTGCACCACCTGCGGTGCCTGCGTCGAGCAGTGCCCCGTCGACATCGAGCACATCGACCACATCGTCGACATGCGCCGCTACCAGGTGATGATCGAGAGCGCCTTCCCGTCCGAGGCCGGGACGATGCTCAAGAACCTGGAGAAGAAGGGCAACCCCTGGGGCCTGGCCAAGAAGCAGCGGCTGGAGTGGCTCAAGGAGGTCGAGTTCGAGGTCCCGGTCGTCGGCAAGGACATCGAGGACCTCAGCGAGGTCGAGTACCTGTACTGGGTCGGCTGCGCCGGCGCCCTGGAGGACCGCGCCAAGAAGACCACCAAGGCCTTCGCCGAGCTGCTGCACATGGCGGGCGTCAAGTTCGCGATCATGGGCGGCGACGAGAAGTGCACCGGTGACTCCGCCCGCCGTCTCGGCAACGAGCCCCTCTTCCAGGAGCTCGGCATGGAGAACGTCATGGCGCTGAACACGGCGTTCGGCGAGGAGCTGGACGAGGACGGCAAGGTGACGCCGGAGTCGGCGAAGCCCAGGTCGGCCAAGAAGATCGTCGCCACCTGCCCGCACTGCCTCAACACCCTCGGCAACGAGTACCCGCAGCTCGGCGGCGACTACGAGGTCATCCACCACACCCAGCTGCTCCAGCACCTGGTGGACGAGGGCAAGCTGGTCCCGGTCACGCCGGTCGAGGGCATCATCACCTACCACGACCCGTGCTACCTGGGCCGCCACAACAAGATCTACACGCCGCCGCGCGAGATCATCGCCAACGTCCCGGGGCTGCGCAACGAGGAGATGCACCGCCACAAGGAGCGCGGCTTCTGCTGTGGCGCCGGTGGCGCGCGGATGTGGATGGAGGAGCGGATCGGCAAGCGCATCAACAACGAGCGCGTCGACGAGGCCCTCTCCCTCAACCCGGACATCGTCTCCACCGCCTGCCCGTTCTGCCTCGTCATGCTGACCGACTCGGTCAACGGCAAGAAGAACGATGGCAAGGCCAAGGAGTCCATCCAGGTCGTCGACGTGGCCCAGCTGCTGCTGGAGTCCGTCAAGACCCCGGTGGCGGACGAGGGCGAGCCCCCCGCGGGCGCGGCCGAGACCGAGAGCGAGCCGGAGCCCCAGCCGGTCAAGTGACCCTGCGGCCCTCCGGCCCAGCAGTGCCCTCGATGCCCCCGCGCCCCCCGGAGCGCGGGGGCATCACCGTGTCGCGCGCAGCGCGCGGTACCGCTCGAACGCCTCGCGGGCGTCCGGCACGAACGCCGGCTCCCGCACCAGCGCGGCCAGCTCCGCCTCGCCCACCCAGCCGTAGGAGGCGATCTCGGCGGGGTCAGGCCGCGGCGGACCCGTGACGACCACCTCGTGCAGGCCCAGCCAGTAGGGGCTGATCGCCCCCGCGCACCGGAACTTCAGCACGAACCGGGGACGTGCCCGGATGCCCAGCTCCTCCGCCAGCTCCCGCGCGGCGGCCTCCTCGTACGACTCGCCGACCTCGGCGGCGCCGCCGAGCAGCCAGTTGACCTGACCGGGGAAGCGGGACATGTCGTCGGGGCGGCGGTGGACCAGGTACCGGCCGGCGGGGTCACGGCACACGACCGTCGCCACGCGGTGCAGCCAGCCCCGCCGGATCGCCTCCCCCCGGTCGACGACCCCGATCACCTCGTCGTCCTCACCGACCCGCTCCACCAGCTCGCCCATGCGCCCACCCTGGCAGAGGGCACCGACAACCGGCCGCGGCCGGGCGGACCCGCACCCCGCCGACCGGTTCGGGTGGGGAGGGGGCGCTCAGCGCTCCGTGAGACGCTCCTCGACCTCCGGCGGCAGATCGTCACCCAGGCGCGTCATGAACAGCGGCTCCTCGTCCGCCGAGCGGCGGACCGCGATGGCGTCGCCCGGGTCCAGCCCCTTGACCGCGTACGCCTCGTAGACCTCCGGTTCGGGGGTCGCGTCCACGTCACCGGGGGTGTCGTCGCAGTACACCGTGCGGACCGTCCCCAGCTTCGCCCCCGGCTCGAAGTCCGCCTCGCCGCGGCCGGCGTAGCTCTCCCCGCCGTACTCCACGAGGAACGCGCACTTCGCCGCAGTCGCCCCGCCGGCACAGGAACCGTCGTCACCGCCACAGGCCTCGGGTGCCTCCAGCGGGGTGACGCCGTCCCCTTCTCCGTCCGTTCCGCCGCCGCCGTGGCGCCCTCCGAAGACCCGCTCCGCGGCGTCCGGGATCGGCTCGTCCGGCCGGGGGTCCACCATGACGGACAGCTCGCCGCCGGGTGACTCGCGGACGGCGATGGCGTCGTCGGTGTCTATGCCCTTGACGGCGTACGCCGTCAAGACGGTCCGGTCCTCCGCCGCGAGGTCGTCGCCGGTGTCCTCCTCGCCGCCGCCCTCGTCCACGCACACCGCATGCCGTGCGGTGCCCACCTCCGCGCCGAGTTCGTAGTCGACGCGGCCCACGTCGACGTACTCGCGGTCGCGGTAGTCCACCACGAACGCGCAGGACCCCGAAGCCTCACCGCCACCGCCCAGCGCGGCGCAGCCGACGGCGAGGGGGGCCAGTACGAGCGCCGCCAGGGCGGTCCGCGCAACGGGAACGAGCATGGTCACGTCTCCTTCGTCAGGGGTCGCTTCGCTCCCTGGACGCACCACCCGCGCCGAACGTTCGGTTCACTTCCCGGCCACCCGCACACAACCCTTCGTACGCCCCGCGTGTCACACCGACGAGTCACAGCAGCGGACAGCTCGAACACCGTCCTCCTGGAGGTCATCCGTGCTTGCAAGGAAGTTCGCCGTGGCCGCCGGTGCGGGAGCGCTCGCGGTGGCGGGGCTCGCCCTGCCGATGGCCGGCAGCGCGGTCGCCGCGCCGGGGCTGAGGGACGACTTCAACGGCGACGGATACCGGGACCTCGTCATCGGCACCCCCAAGGCCAACGCCGTCACCGTCACGTTCGGGTCCTCCTCCGGAGCCGGCACCGGAGCGGCGAGGTCGGTGACCCTCACCCAGAACGCCCCTGGCGTGCCCGGCGCCCTCGAACCCGAGGACGAGTTCGGCGAGAACGTGACCAGCGGTGACGTGAACGACGACGGCTACGCCGACCTGATCGTCGGCGCGCCCGGCGAGAAGGTCGACGGCAGGGCGGACGGCTCCCTCACCATCCTCTGGGGCGGCGCCCGGGGCTTCCGCACCGGCGGCATGGTCCTCAACGCCCCCAGCGGCGAGGACGTCCGCTTCGGTGAGGGCGCCTCCTTCGCCGACCTCGACGGCGACGCCGCCGGCAACCTGGTCGTGGTCTCCGAGAACCGCTTCCGGTGGTACGCCGACGGTGTGCCGGACGGGCCCGCGCGCGGCCCGGAGGTCGAGTTCCTGCCCGAGGGCGTCCGGCTCGACGGCGTCCTCGGCGGGCACTTCTCCAACGGCTCCGGCAGCGACTACGTCCTCCACGGCACCGACGCCGCCGGCCACGGTTTCGCGGGCTGTCTGCGCGGCGGCGCCGGCGACATCGGCTACTCCTACCGGCCTCTCTTCCAGGGCGCCGCGACCGACGTCGTCACCGAACCGCGGCTCGCCGCCGGCGACCTCGACGGGAACGGGTACAGCGACCTCGTCCTCGGCGAACCGGGGGCCGGTACCGGCGGAAGGATCACCGTCTGGCCCGGCAACGACCGAGGGCTCGGCGCCGACGGGTGGCCCTCGCGGTCGTACAGCCAGGCGAGCACCGGCGTCCCGGGCACCGACGAACCGGGGGACGGCTTCGGCGGCTCGGTCGCCGCGGGCGACGTCACCGGCGACGGCTACGCGGACGTGGCCGTCGGCGCGCCCGCCGAGACCGTCGACGGGGTGCGGGGAGTGGGCGACGTCGTCCTGCTGAAGGGGTCCGCGAGCGGCCTGGGCAAGGGCACGTCATGGCACCAGGCCACCCCCGGCGTCCCCGGCGCTGCCGAGACCGACGACGCCTTCGGCTCCGCCGTCCGCCTCAAGGACATCAACGGGAACGGCCGCGCCGACCTGGCGATCGGCGCGACGGGCGAGGACATCGGTACGGCGCAGGACGCGGGCGCGGTCTGGGTGCTGCGCGGTACGGCCTCCGGCCTCACCACGTCCCACGCCACGTCGTTCAGCGCCATCGACTTCGGCATGGGCGGCAACCCGTACCCCGCCTTCGGCACGATCCTCCGCTAGCGTCCACCCATCCCACGCCCCGACTCCCGCCACTTCCAGACACGTTGGAGCCCCCGTGACCCCCACCCCCAGGCGCCGCGGCACCCTGCCGCTCGGCGGACGAAGAGCCCTTCCCACCGCCGTCCTCGTCACGGTCGCCGGGCTGGGCCTCGCCACGCTCGTCGCGCCCCCGGCGAGTGCCGCCGGGTCCGTGCGCAGCGACTTCGACGGCGACGGCTACGCCGACCTCGCGGTGGGCGTCCCCGCGGGCACCGCGGGCGGACACGCCAAGGCCGGTTTCGTGCACGTCCTGTGGGGCTCCGCGGACGGCCTCGGCGGCAGGAGCACCAGGATCGACCAGGCGAGCGGCGGCATACCGGGCACGGCGGAGGCCGGTGACCAGTTCGGCTACGCCGTGCGGGCGGCGGACTTCGACGCGGACGGGTACACCGACCTCGCGGTGACCGCACCCGGCGAGCAGGTCCGCGCCGACGGGCACGAGGGCGCAGCGTATGTGCTGTGGGGCTCGGCGGAGGGGCTCAGGTCGGGGCTGACGGTCGCCAAGGGCGGCCCCGGACAGCGGCTCGGGCGGCTGGTCACCGCCGGGGACTACGACGGCGACGGCGACCGGGACCTCGTCCTGTCCGTGAGCGGCGAGGAGGGCGGTGCCACGGTCCTGCGGCCGGGGCCGCTCACGACCGCCTCGCCCACGAGGCTCGTCGAGGGCTACGACTTCGGTGACGCCCGCGCGCTGACCAGCGCGGACTTCGACGGCGACGGGAAGGACGACCTGGCCGTCACCTTCAAGGGCCTGGAGAGTTCGGGCACCCGCGTCCGCGCCCTGGCCCCCGGCGGCTGGACGACACTCTGGCAGGCCGACGACTTCGGCGCCGCGCTCGCCGCCGGGGACTTCGACGGCGACGGCCGTACGGACCTGGCGCTCGGCCAGGTACTGCCCAACCCCGAGGCGGAGGGCGCGTACTGCGCGGACCGGCTCGGCGGCGCCCTGGCCACGGTGTACGGGGCGCCGGGCACCACGCTCGGCGGCGAGGTCACCTGCACCACCCAGTCCTCCCCGAACGTGGGCGGCACCGCGGAGGCCGAGGACAACTTCGGCGCCGCGCTGGCCGTCGTCGACCTCGACGGCAGCGGTCCCGACTCCCTGCTGGTGGGCGCGAGCCACGAGACCGTGGGGTCGGCGGCACGCGCCGGCGCCTACTGGGAGCTGGAGGCGGGCGGTGACCGGGTGTTCACCGGGCCGGCCTTCACCCAGAGTTCCGCCGGGGTGCCCGGCACGGCCGAGGAAGGCGACCTGTTCGGGTCCGCGGTGACGGCGGCCGACTTCGACACGGCGAAGTACGACGACCATGTGATCGGCGCGCCCGGCGAGAACGCCGCCACGGGTGCCCTCTGGTACCGGCCGTCGGCCGGCGACGGCCCCCGCCTCCCCGCGGTGTCCCTGACACCGGCGAAGCTCGGGCTGACGGGAGCGGCCGGGTACGGGGCGGTACTCGGCAGGTAAGGCGCGCGGGGTGCGGGGTGCGGGGTGCGGGGTGCGGGGTGCGGGGTGCGGGGTGCGGGGTGCGCAAGCAGGTAAGAGGGACCCTGCGCCCCATCGGTTCCACCGGCCCCGAAAATTTCTCGAACTCCCGTACAACCCTCCCGTACCTCCGGTGGTCTCCTGTTCGCCGACTTCCCCGTGAACCGCCGACGAACTCCGGGCGAACGCGGACAGGAAGGGCACCCCATTGACGCGGACGCCGGCCAGGCGTCCCGCATGCAGCAGGAGATCCCCGCATGCACAAGCACGTGCGACTCGCCCTCGCGACGGCCTCCGCGGCCGCGCTGACCGGCGGTCTGCTCATGTTCTCGGCCGCGACGGCGACGGCGGCCGACTCGGTCCACCAGCCGAAGGCGGACTTCAACAACGACGGCTACGGCGATGTGGCGTACTCGGCCGGCCTCGCCACGGTCGGCGGCAAATCCGAGGCCGGGCAGATCGTCGCCCTGTACGGCTCGGCGAGCGGTATCAGCTCGACCAAGCGCACGACCGTCAGCCAGAACACCTCGGGCGTGCCCGGCGACGCCGAGGCCCGTGACTGGTTCGGCTGGTCCAGCGCGTACGGCGACTACAACGGCGACGGCTACGACGACCTCGCCGTGTCCGCGCCCCTCGAGGACGTGGCCGGCGACGCCGACGGCGGCACCGTCGTGATCGTGTGGGGGTCCGCCTCGGGTCTGTCCGGCGCCACCACCGTCAAGGACCTCGCCCCCTCGTCGCACGACCGGTGGGGCCGGTCGCTCGCCTCGGGCGACTTCGACGGCGACGGCACCGAGGACCTGGCGATCGGCACCTCGTCCAACGAGGTGTTCGTCATCGGTGGCGGCATCACCAAGTCGGGTTCGTTCGGCGACCAGTACGCCATCAAGCTGGACATCGTCTCCGGCAACGACGCGGGCGCCATCATGCTCACCGCCGGCGACACCAACGGCGACAAGCGCACGGACCTGGTGGTCGACGGCTTCGAGACCGACAGCTACTGGCGCTACAACACCAACTGGTACGTGCCCGGTTCCCCCGAGGGCCTGGGCGCGCAGGGCGGTGTGCGCGAGCTGAGGCGCGGTGTCATCACCGGCATCGGCGACATCAACGGCGACGGCTACGGCGACATCGTCACCGGCCAGGACTGGGACCCGTCGAAGGACGGCAGCGAGCCCAGCGTGCCCGGTTCGTCCACCGGCGGCAAGATCCACATCCTGTACGGTTCCGCGGACGGCCCGGCCACCACGGTCGCGGTGACGCAGGACAGCGGCAACGTGCCCGGCTCCGCCGAGCGCGGCGACTTCTTCGGCAGCGAGCTCTCCCTCGGCGACATCAACGGCGACGGCAGGACCGACCTGGTCGTCGGCGCCCCGGGCGAGAACCTCGGCGGTGTCGTCAACGCCGGTGCGGTGACCGTGCTGTACGGCTCGGTCTCCGGCCTGAACACCACCTCGGGTCTCCAGTACTTCGCCCAGTCCACGGCCGGTGTCCCGGGCACGGACGAGACGGACGACCAGCTCGGCGGCGAGGTCAAGCTCACCGACGTCACCGGTGACGGCAAGGCGGACCTCACGGTCGGCTCGTACGGCGAGAACGACTACAACGGCTCGCTGCTCTACCTGCCGTCCAACGGCACGAAGATCACCACGTCCGGTGCCCGTTCCCTCGGCCCGTCCGCGGTCGGCGTCTCCACCACCGGGCAGCCGATGTTCGGCGCGAACGCGGCCAACTGACGTACCTATTCTTCGAGTCGGGCCCGCGTTCGGGTGAGGACGCGGGCCCGCTTCTCCTTCCGGGAGCCTTCTCGCGCACGCGCACCCTCCTCCTCGCCGCCGCCCTCCCCTCCGGCCTGCTGACGACGCTCCCGGTGGCACCGGCCGCCACCGCTCCCGTCGGACGGGCAGACGACTTCACCTGCGACGGCTTCCGCGACATTGCGATCGGCGCCGACGACGCCGCCGTGGCCGGCCGGCAGAGCGCCGGTGCGGTGGTCCTGCCGTACGGCTCGCCCTCCGGGTCCTGCGCGGCACGGCAGCGGGGCTGACCCCGAAGGGCGCGCAGACGGGCTCCACCCGCGACGTCGGCCTCACCGGACAGGCCGGCTTCGGCCGGACCCCCGCCCCGTGACGATCGGCCCCCCTCCCCCACCTTCTTCGACCTGAGGACCTGAGAACAGCCATGCGTATCCGTACCGCCACGGCGATCGCGACCCTCCTCGCGGCCGGTGTGGTCCCCCTGACCCTGACGGCCCCCGCCCACGCGGTGGGCGCGGCCGCCCCGTACGACTTCAACGGCGACGGCCACCGCGACCTGGCGATCGGCGCCCCCGGTGCCGTGGTCGGCGGCAAGGCGAAGGCCGGTGCCGTCTCGGTGGTGTACGGCACCTCCACCGGCCCCGGCGCCCACACGCTGCTCACCCAGAACACCTCCGGAGTGCCCGGCTCCGCGGAGGCCGGTGACGCCTTCGGCACGGCGGTGGCGTCGGCCGACCTGAACACGGACGGCTACGCGGACCTGCTGGTCGGCGCGCCGGGCGAGGACACCGGGACCGACACCGACGGCGGTACGGTCGTGATCGTCTGGGGCGGCGCCTCCGGTCTGTCCGGCGCCCGCACCCTCGTCGACCACAACCCCGACCAGGCGGACCGCCACGGCCAGGCGCTCACCACCGGCGACTTCGACGGCGACGGCGACACCGATGTTGCGGTGGGCGGCACCGGCAAGTTCGATCTCGCCCTGGTGGAGGGCCCGTTCGCGAAGACGGGCGACTTCACCGGCGGCCTGTCCACGGCCCTGGCGTACGCGCCGCAGCCGTTCGACCCGACGTACGGCGTCGAGTACCTCTCGGCGGGCGACGTCCAGAACGACGGCTCGGCCAGCCTCGTCATCCACGGCCGCGCGAAGGGCACCGACGACGCGCTCACGGCCGTGGGCAACGGCGACTACGGCTACTGGCTGGAGTACATCCCCGGCGGCCGGGTCTCCTCCGTCGCCGACGTGAACGGCGACGGTCACGCGGACATCGTCGTGGGCAACCCGCGCGAGACGTCCGCCGACCCGGCCGGCGCGCTCGGCGGCCGGGTGACCGTGGTGTACGGGCAGGCCGTGACGGACTCCGTGGACGACTCCACCGGCAAGGAGGTCGCCTACACCCAGGCCACGTCGGGCGTCCCCGGCACCGCGACGGCGGGCGACGCCTTCGGCACGGGCGTCTCGCTGGGAGACGTGAACGGCGACGGGTACGCGGACCTGGCGATCGGCTCCCCCGGCGAGTCCTTCGCCGCCGGCGGGGTGACCGTCCTGTACGGCTCGGCGAACGGCCTGACGACCGCCTCCGCGAGGTCCCTCACCCAGTCGACCTCCGGTGTCCCCGGCACCGCCGAGTCCGGCGACCGCTTCGGCGCCCGCGTCCTCCTCTCCGACACCACGAAGGACGGCAGGGCCGACCTGACCGTCGCCGGGACCGGCGAGAACGCGGGCGACGGCGCGATCTGGTGGCTGAAGTCCGCGACGGCCTCGGGGGCGAAGTCCTTCGGTCCCTCGGCGGTGGGGGTGTCCACCTCCGGCGCACCGGCGCTCGGAACGGCACTGGGCGGCTGACGGAGACAGACCGGGAATTGACCGAACTCCCGTACAACCCTCCGGTACCGCCAAGGGTCTTCTGCTCGCAGACCTCTCACGCCCCTCCTCTCACACGGTACGTCTTCGTCACATGCCTTACGGCACACTGCAGTTGGGCCCGCCCCCGGGTGGCGCGGGCCCCGGCTCCCCTATGGAGTTCCTCTTGCGCACTCGTCCGTTCCTCCTGGCCGCGGGCCTGCTCGCGAGCATGCTCGCGCTGACCGCGCCCACCGCCCACGCGGCGGGTACGGCCACCCCGTACGACTTCAACGGCGACGGCCACCGCGACCTGGCGATCGGCGCCCCCGCCGCCGCGGTCGGCGGCAAGGCGAAGGCAGGCGCGGTCACGGTCGTCCACGGCGGTTCCACGGGCCCGGGCACGGCCAGGTACAAGCTCCTCACGCAGAACACGACCGGCGTACCGGACAGCGCCGAGACCGGCGACGGCTTCGGCACGGCGGTGGCGTCGGCCGACCTGAACAGGGACGGCTACGCGGACCTGGTCGTCGGCACACCGGGCGAGGACCGCGACGGTGACACCGACGACGGCATGGTCCAGGTGGTCTGGGGCGGCAGGTCCGGCCTGTCGGGCGCCCTCACCCTGCTCGGCGGCGGCTCGGACACCGACCGTCTCGGCCAGGCCCTCGCCATCGGCGACTTCGACGACAACGGCAGGACCGACGTGGCGACGGGCGGCAGGGGCGCCGTCGACCTCACCGTCCTCCAGGGCCCGTACACCAAGGCGGGCGGCGCCGACGGAGGAGTACGGGCCGCGTCGATGGCGAACGCGCCGAAGCCGTACGACCCGGCGTACGGCGTGGAGTACCTGTCGGCGGGCGACATCAACGGCGAGGGCTTCGACAGCCTCGTCGTCCACGGCCGCAAGAAGGGCACCGACGACTCGCTCACAGCGGTCGCCGACACCCGCTTCATCGACTTCCTGAACTGGATGGAGTACGTGCCGGGCGGCTATGTCTCGGCCGTCGGCGACGTCACCGGGGACGGCCGCGCCGACATCCTGATCGGCAACCACCGCGAGCCCGCCGCCGACCCCTCCGGGGCGCTCGGCGGCAGAGCGACGCTCGTGCTGGGCGCCCCCGAGTCCCAGTGGGTCAGCGGCCAGTTCATGACGGCGATCACCCAGGACGCCTCAGGTGTGCCCGGCGCGGCGGAGTCCGGCGACGGCTTCGGCGGCGGCGTCGCCATCGGCGACTTCACCGGCGACGGCTACGGCGACCTGGCCGTCGGCGCGCCGTACGAGTCCTTCGGCGGCGCCGAGGACACCGGCACGGTGACCCTCCTGCGCGGCGACAGCGTCGGCTACCTGCCCACCGGCGCCCGCACCCTCTCCCAGTCCACCTCCGGCGTCCCCGACGGCGCCGAGTACGGCGACCGCTTCGGCGCCCGCGTCCTCCTCTCCGACACCACGAAGGACGGCAGGGCCGACCTGACCGTCGCCGGGACCGGCGAGAACGCGGGCGACGGCGCGATCTGGTGGCTCAAGTCGGCCACCCCGTCGGGAGCCAGGACCTACGGTCCCGCGAAGTTCGGCATCTCCACCACCGGCACCCCGGGCTTCGGCGCGCCCCTGCACGGCTGACCCCGAGCAGGCCCGCGGCCGCGCCCCGACGACATCCCTAGGCCCCCTCCATCCGCAAGCACACCACGGCAACCAGCCCTGGCCGCCCGACCACCCGACCACCCGGCCGCCCGGCCGACGCATCTCATCGCCCCTCACAGCCTCTTCAGGAAGAACCCCTCATGAAGCGCCCCCTCCGCACCGCCCTGGCCGCAGCCACGGCGGCCACCCTGACCGGCGGCCTCCTGACCCTCGCCACCGCCGCTCCCGCCACCGCCGCCCCCGCCAAGCACGCCGACGACTTCAACGGCGACGGTCACCGCGACTACGCCGTCTTCTCCTACGGCCCGGAGGGGTCCAGCAAGGGCGGCGGTGTCCTGGTCACGTTCGGCACGGCCGACGGCCCCGGAACGAAGACGCAGTTCATCGACCAGTCCGGCGCGGGCGTCCCAGGAACCGACGAGACGGACGACTTCTTCGGCGAGGTCCGCACGGCCGCCGACTTCAACAAGGACGGCTACGGCGACCTCGCGGTGTCCGCCAACGGCGAGAACGTCGGCTCGTACAGGGACAACGGCACGGTCACCGTCCTGTGGGGCGGCGCGAAGGGCCTGTCCGGCGGGACGGCCCTGCCGAACAAGGGCGCGAAGGGCGCGTCCGGCCTGGCCACCGACCTCGCCACGGGCGACTTCAACGGCGACGGCAACCAGGACCTGGCCATCGTCCGCGACCACAAGACGTACGTCTACCGGGGCGCCATCACCAGGTCGGGTGTGAAGGGCTCGGTGACGGTCCTGGACAAGGACACCTCGTCGTTCTACTCCACCGCCGTCGTCTCCGGGAAGATCGACAAGGACGGCAAGACCGACCTGGTCGTCATCGGCGACGTCGTCACCGACACGTTCATCGGGTCCGACGCCTGGTTCATCAAGGGCGGCAAGGCGAAGCTGTACCCCGGCAAGTCCCTCCGCCTCGAATCGGTCAAGGGCAACGGCGGCCAGGCCGAGCGGGGCGGCGACGGCGTGATCGCCGACTTCGACAAGGACGGCTACGGCGACCTCGCGATCGGCACCCCGCTGTACGACGGGCACCGGGGCCGCGTCACGGTCTGGTACGGCGGTGCCACCGGCCCGTCGTCGCGCACGGCCCGCTTCACCCAGGCCACGAAGGGCATCAAGGACACCCCCGAGGCCCACGACGTCTTCGGCGCGTCCGTCTCCGCCGGCGACGTGAACGGCGACGGCTACCGTGACCTGGCCATCGGCGCGTACGGCGAGAAGCTCGGCACCCACCCCTACGCCGGCGCCGTCCACGTCCTCCAGGGCTCCAAGTCCGGTCTCACCACCACGGGCGCCCAGTGGTTCGCCCGCGACACCGCCGGCGTCCCCGGTGACCTGGCGGACGAGTCCTTCGGCAACACGGTCCGCCTCCGCGACACCGACCGCGACGGCAAGGCCGACCTGTACATCAGCGCGAACTACGGCTCGGTCCTGCTGCGGGGTTCGTCGAAGGGCATCACGACCGCGGGCGCCCAGTCGGTGAACGGCGACATCATCCCGGGCATGCTGCAGTAACGACCGGCCCACGGCCACGCGGACTGCACAGGAGTACGAAGAGCCCGGCGCGGCGCATGGGGCGCACGAACCCGCCGGGCTCTTCGCTCGCAAAGGAGCGCGTACACGCGGACAGCGGCACGCGCACTCGCGATGCCACCCTCCCGCGCGGATAATTTCCCTATCGGATCAATCACCACAAAAGGGAAAGCCGGCGACCCGTCATGGCTGAGCACCCCAACGCGACCCTCGTCCGCAAGGGCTACGAAGCGTTCTCGCGTGGCGACATGGACACCCTCCGCGGCCTGATGGCGGCGGACTGCACACACCACGTCCCCGGCAGCCACATGCTCTCGGGCGACCACAAGGGCCAGGACTCGATGATCCAGCTCTACCAGCGGCTCTTCGACGAGACCGGCGGAACCTTCAACGTCGAACTGAGCCATGTGTGCGTCGACGGCCGGGGCCACGCCGTCTCCGTACACCGCTACACCGCCGAACGCGGCGGCAAGCGGATAGAGCAGAACGGCTGCCTGATCTTCCGCATCGTCGGGGAGAAGATCACCGACATCGACGAGTGCCAGGAGGACATGGACAAGGAAGCGGAGTTCTGGTCCTGACGCAGGGGCCGGACGAAGAGCCCGGAGCGCTCGCGCTTCCCTGAGTACGGTGAACTGCGCGAGCTCCACGACGCTCCCGGCCCCGCACACGCGCCCGCACCCGCGCCCGCCGACGGCCGGTGCCCCCCCGAGCCACCCGGCACCCGGCACCCGGCCCCTCAAACGGAGCACAACCGCACAACCCCACCCGGCCTCCAGGTGTCAAACAGGTGAACCAGCACCATCTGCCGACATCCGGCCACCCACCTGGAGCCCCTCGTGCACAGACGGACGTACGCCCTGGCCGCCGCCGTCGCGGCCTGCTCGGCCACGACGGCACTCGCACTCGCACTGGCCCCCCACGCGCTCGCCGCCCCCGAGCCCTCCCCCGTCACCAGCGACTTCAACGCCGACGGCTACGCGGACCTCGCCGTCGGCGTCCCCGACGCCACCGTGAACGGCAAGGCCAAGGCCGGCTACGTGCACGTCCTCTGGGGCGGGGCCAAGGGCCCGGGCAACCACGGCGGCATCCGCATCAGCCAGGCCACCGCCGAGGTCCCCGGCAGCCCCGAGACGGGCGACCGCTTCGGCGCGGCCGTGGCACTGGAGGACCTCAGCGGTGACGGCGTGGCCGAGCTGCTCGTCGGCGCCCCCGGCGAGGACGTCACCGGCCGCGGCACGGACGCGGGCGTGGTCGTCGTCGTGGGCGGCGGCAAGGGCAGCTCCCGCCCCGGATCGAACGCCCTCGTCGGCCCCTCCGCCGGCTCCGCGTACGGCTGGTCGGTCGCCGCGGCAGACGTGACCGGCGACGGCGGCCGGGACATCGTGGTCGGCGGCCGCGACAAGGTCGTACTGCGCGCCGTCGTCGACGGTGGCGAGGACCTCGTCACCACCACCGTCCTCGCCACCCCCATGGGTGGCCGCGCCCCCGTCCTCGCCACCGGCGACTTCAACGCCGACGGCACGGACGACCTGGCCCTCGCCTTCCACACGATCAACGCCCCCTACACCCAGTCGCACGTACGGCTGTGGACCTGGGACCCGACCGAGCGGCGCATGGACAACTTCTGGAACGCCAGCAACGGCGCGGCCTCCGCCCTCGCCACGGGCGACTTCGACGGCGACGGCCTGGACGACCTGGCCCTCGGCGAGTGCCGCGAGATCGCCGACGAGAACATCGACGACCCGTGCGGCCCCGAGTCGTACTTCAAGGGCGGCGGCATCCACATCCTCTACGGCCACCCGTCCTCCTTCGGCTTCCGCACCCAGACCCTCAACCAGGACACGGTCGGCGTGTACGGCGTCGCCGAGAACGGCGACCGCTTCGGCGCCTCCCTCGCCGTGCTGGACTGGAACCGCGACGGCCGCGACGACCTGATCGCCGGCGCCCCCGGCGAGGCCATCGGCTCCCGCGCCCGCGCCGGCGCCGCGACGCTCCTGCTCGGCCACAGCAGCGGCATCGTCGACCCGTTCGGCGAGGCCACGTCCGTGCAGTACCACCAGGACCGCCCCCGCGTCCCCGGCACCGCCGAGACGGGCGACGCCTTCGGCGCGGCCGTCGCGACCGGCGACTACAACAAGGACGGCATCCCCGACACGGCGGTGGGCGCCCCCGGGGAGAACGGCGGCTCCGGCGGTGTCTGGCTCCTCCCGAAGACCTCCGTCACGGGCTCGTACGCCCTCACCCCGTCCAAGCTGGGCCTGCCGTCCCCGTCGACGGCCCTGTCCTACGGCAGGTACCTGAGCAGTCACTGAGCCCCAGCGATCAGCCGGCACCAGTGATCAGCCACTGAGCCGGGCCCGGCCGGGAGGCCGTCCGGGCCCGGCCCCGGCCGCCCGCCCGGCCCCGCACCCCCGGGCACCCCCAGCCCACCGGCACCCCTGCCGACCTCTGCCCCCGAACCCCCTGACACCCCACCCCCGACACCCCCACCCCCCGACAACTCCCCTGACGCCTTACGGATGATCCCCGAGCGCGATCTCCGACCCGAGTACCTGACGATCCCTTAGGGGATGTCACAGCTCGGCCGCAAAGCCGGGCCGGTGGCCCCCGGTCCCGCACACCGCTCGCCGGGACCAGGTACGTTCGATGACGTGGCTGGATTCAGGATCGGACGCGGCCGGGACAACGGCGCTCCTCAAGCGCGACCGCAAAACCCCCCGTACGGACAGCAGGCCCCGCAGGCCGGCGGCCCGTCGTACGGCTATCCCCAGACGCCCCCAGGACCGCCGTACGGCGGCGGCCGGGGCGGCAACCAGGGCTGGCCCCAGACGCACGGCGGCCGCCCCGGCAACTACGGGCCGCAGGGCCATCAGGGGAACCACGGCGAGCCGGAGTACTTCGGCGACGGCGGCGACCACCACGGCGGCGCCGGCGCGGACCCGTACGCGGCCAACAACCCGGGCCACACCCAGATGTTCGCCGTCGGTGAGGACCCCTACCACCAGAGCGACACCTACCGCTCCGGGCACGCCCCCGCGGCCCCGGTCGGCCCGCGCCTGCCCTGGAAGGCCCTCCTCAAGGGCATCGTCACCAACCCGAACCAGACGTTCCTGGTGATGCGCGACTACGCGGTGTGGGGCCCCGCCCTCATCGTGATGTTCCTCTACGGCCTGCTCGCCGTGTTCGGCTTCGACACGGCCCGCGAGGACGCGATCAACGCGACGCTGTCGAACGCCGTGCCGATCGTCCTCGTCACCGCGGTGACGATGGTGCTGAGCACCTTCATCCTGGGCGTGGTCACCCACACCCTGGCCCGCCAGCTCGGCGGCGACGGCGCCTGGCAGCCGACGGTCGGCCTCTCCATGCTGATCATGGCGCTCACGGACGCGCCCCGCCTGGTCGTGGCGATGTTCGCGGGCGGCGACGCGCCGTTCGTCCAGATCCTCGGCTGGATCACCTGGGTCGCCGCGGGCGCCCTGATGACCCTGATGGTCTCCAAGTCCCACGACCTCCCGTGGCCGAAGGCGCTGGGCGCGTCGGCGATCCAGCTGGTGGCGATCCTGTCCCTGATCAAGCTGGGCACGTTCTAGACAGAGGCACCCCGCTTCGAGCGCACACGAGTGAGGGGCTCCCCGCCGACCGGCGGGGAGCCCCTCACTCACTTGATGCGAGGGCAACGGCCCGAGCTGATCTACGATCCGGCCCGCAGCCGACTGGGACCCCCCGAACAGCCGCCTGCTTGTTCTCCTTCCGTCCCTCGCTCGACCTGCACCGGAGGCAGCACACTCCACGACAAGCGCCGCCTGAGCCGCCGCAGACGGGGACTCCGCCCTGAGCGTTAGTTCCTCCGGCGACGTCCCTGCGCATAGGGACCGTGGCGATCGTGTTCCCGCCATTCCTCGTCATGGGGGTCGCGGTCTTCGCCGTCCGCGTTGTCCCCAGGAGTCGAAATGTGTTCCCCCCTGTTGACCTTGGCCAGCAGCGAGGCGAGGGGATCAGGGGGACCATCGCTGAAACGATCGGAGCCGCGCTCGGGCGGCGACCCCGACTCTGTCCCGTCGTGACGCGACCGTGATGTACCGCTCATGAGCAGCCCCCTCCGACTCACTGAGATGCACTCGGGATCTTTCCCCTGGCAGGTCGTGGGCAACCGACTTCGACCTTGCCAGTCCGGATGACATCAACGACGCCGGACGTCGGCATACACCAGCGTCTCTGTCCGGCCGTCGCACAGGACGAAGGCCGCAGCCAGAGAGGGCTCGGATCGAACCCCTAAAGCGGATGTCGTAGATCATCCGCGAGGCCCCGATACGCTCAGGACCTTCGGAGGACAATTGGCAGCATGACGTTGACGATTTGGGTCGATGACTGGCAGATCCAGTGCTGCGGACAGAACTTCGCACCAGGGGACGTTGTCTCCTGGACGCTGCTGGAGGTCGATCCGGAGGACTACGCCGACGTCGTTGGCAGCGAACGTGCGGATGAGATCGACTTCCGCGAGGAGCATCACGGCCAGGAGCAGGGCCGCGCACCCACCTCGGTGGAGGTGATGTCGATCACCGAGGTGCACTGCCGTTACGGGGTACCCCCGGGCGCTACGGACACGGTGAACCACCCTGTTCCGGGCACGACCGTGCTGGTTCCGGTCAAGGAGGCGGACGGGTGGGCGAAGGCCAGGCAGGACGTCAGTTTCGCGGGCTACCTGGTGACGGCCCGGTGTGCCACAGACGGGCCGGAAGGTACGGCTGCACGCGGTCAATGAAGGAGCCGGCGGGACAGACTTCCTGCCCGCGGTCGCGTGTAGAGCTACGGATCAGAAGGTGCGCGTGCCCCGTCCGTGCCCGACCCAGCGGGGAACCACGGGGAACCACGGGGAACCACGGCACCGAGCGGACACCGCACACCGGATCGGCCCCTGACCGTATTACCTCCCAGTCGCAACGAACCAGGTCAGAGCGCTTCCTTGGACGGCGTGACCGGCTCCCCCGACTTACGTACTACAGGCAAGACGCTCCACGGGAAGTTGATCCACTCGTCCGTACGCTTCCACACGTACTCGCATTTCACGAGGGAGTGGGACTTCTCGTAGATCACGGCGGACCTGACCTCGGCCACGGCGTCGAGGCAGAAGTCGTGGACGAGCTTGAGCGTCTTGCCGGTGTCGGCGACGTCGTCCGTGATCAGGACCTTCTTGTCGGAGAAGTCGATCGCGTTGGGCACGGGCGCGAGCATGACGGGCATCTCCAGGGTGGTACCGACGCCGGTGTAGAACTCCACGTTGACCAGGTGGATGTTCTTGCAGTCGAGGGCGTAGGCGAGGCCGCCGGCGACGAAGACACCGCCGCGGGCTATGGAGAGGATGATGTCGGGCTCGTACCCGTCGTCGGCGATGGTCTGCGCGAGTTCGCGCACGGCGGCGCCGAACGCCTCGTAGGTGAGGTTCTCCCGGACCGGGGACACGCTCACACCTGCGTCCGGTGGAAGCTGAGGAAGGAGCGGGACGCGGTCGGCCCCCGCTGCCCCTGATACCGCGACCCGTACCGCTCGCTCCCGTAAGGGAAGTCGGCCGGCGAGCTGAGCCGGAACATGCACAGCTGCCCGATCTTCATGCCGGGCCACAGCTTGATCGGGAGCGTCGCGAGATTCGACAGCTCCAGCGTCACGTGACCGGAGAACCCGGGGTCGATGAACCCGGCGGTGGAGTGCGTGACGAGCCCGAGCCGCCCGAGCGAGCTCTTGCCCTCGAGCCGGGAGGCGAGATCATCGGGCAGCGTGATGACCTCGTAGGTACTGGCGAGAACGAACTCCCCGGGATGCAGGATGAACGGCTCGTCACCCTCGGGCTCCACGAGCCGGGTGAGATCCGCCTGCTCGATGGAGGGGTCGATATGGGGATACCGGTGATTCTCGAACACCCGGAAGAAGCGATCGAGCCGCACGTCGATGCTCGACGGCTGCACCATGGATTCGTCGTACGGATCGATCCGCACCCGTCCCGCGTCGATCTCGGCCCGGATGTCCTTGTCTGAGAGAAGCACGCCCCGAGGATACGCAAGACGCGCGGACCCTCCGCATTCGGGCGGGGAACCGCGCGTCTCACAACTACCCGAGCCGGCACCGCACCCCTACCACTGCGGGTCGATGCCCCTGCTGACTGCTACTGCTGGTGGTCCTACCGCCGACCGCTTACCGCCTCTCCAAGGCGACCGGCACGACGCTGCGCAGCCGGGCACAACGAGGGCAACGGATGAGCCGACCGGGGCCGAGGCGCTCGGCCTGCTGCATCGGGAACGAAGCGGTGCTGAACACGTGCCCATCGGCACAACGGACGACGGTGCGCTCCATCAAGTCCAAGAGTCCCTTCCCCAAGAGCCGCGTCTGATGGCCGACCTCACGCCGACCTGACGACGAAAGCCACATTACGGGATGATTGGGACGGCCCTCCAGGCGGCACTCCGATCCACCGGAGGCCCCACACGGACCCCCCTCCGCGCGTCCACCGTACGCCCCAACTGCCGTACCCCGCAGCCCCGTCCCCACGCCGGAAACAGACCCGGGCCCCACGTCATCAACACGCGGGGCCCGACATGAGGTAAAGTAACGAAGCGTTCCGACACCGGCACCGACCGGCGTCTTACGCGGGTGTAGTTTAATGGTAGAACATCAGCTTCCCAAGCTGAGAGCGCGAGTTCGATTCTCGTCACCCGCTCCACTTCGAACCCCCAGGTCGTTGGCCCGGGGGTTGTTTGTTGTCTAGTCCAATTTGGGGGTGGCGTGCCCTTGGCGTGCCCTAAGTGCAGGTCGAGAGCCCTTTCCGCGGCCCTCCAATGCCGCTTCGGGAGTCTCAGCCGCCAGGTGTCCCGAATCGTGAGACGCATTTCGTGTGACCTGGGTCACCATTGAGAGCCGGACCTGCGAAGTCACCTAAGCAAAGCCACAGTTGCCCCAGGACCCGCGTGGCCGTGCTGGGCCGGGGCCGCTCAGGTCAGGCAGGAAATAGTTCGAGGATGCGGGTGACTCGCCCCCAGCCGGCCACCAGCGTGGCGGCGAGAACCGCTGCCCCAAGGGTCAGCCACGGACGCACATCCTCTGCCACCCCCATCGACGGCAGGGCGCGTGCGGCGCCGGCTGCCGCAGCCATGGCCGCGAGGATCGCCATGGCGACGTGGGCCGACTCGCGCCAGGTGTTCCGCAGACGCGACACGGGCCGGACATCTTGGAGCAGCTCGACGGGCAGAAGCGCCGCCTGTCGGCCGTACAAATGGTTCTCGGCGATGACGAGCTGCAGCCGTGCCAAATCGGTCAGCGCGGGCTCCGGGTCGACGTCCACCTGGTGCAGCGCCACCCGCTGCACCCCGGCGACCAGCGCGGCATGCCGTTTGATCGGCCGGATCCTGGAGGAGCGGCGCGGAACCGAGCCAGCGATGCTGTGTACCTTGAACAGTCGCTTCTCGATGTGCCGACAGCTCTGATCCAACTGCCGCAGCGCCCTGGACCGGCCCCTGCCCCTGCCCCTGCCCCTGCCCCGAGGTGCAGTGCGTACCTTGGCTGCGACCACAACCGCATCGATCACTGCCAGGACCAGCCGGTAGCGAGCGGTCGAGCTCCATCGTATGGCCCAGAACACGGGCCATAGGAACACGCCAGACATGATCGCGAGCATGATCGTCCAGTCAAGGAGACTCAAGGCCGGGGTGTTCCCATCCTCTGCCGTCCAGTGAAGGTGCTCTATCGCCCGCGCACCCCAGGCCCAGCGCAGGTGTGAGACTCCGGCCTCGGCCAGTGCGAGCGATAGTCGCCAACCCGCCCACGCCGCGATCCAACCCCCGACGACACCGACCGCGCAGGCCACCCAGTTCGGACGCCATGAGCTGAGAATGCCGCGGACCCTTGCAGCCTCTTCCACCGGGATGCACAGCTTCCCCAGGGCCGCGTCCAGCTCACCCTTACGTAGTCCTGCCCAGCCGCTCTCTTGGGCAGATCGCCTGAGCCAGAGGCGGTGGCGAGCCCATAGACGCATGGCCCAGCGTTGCAGACGTAAGTCGTACGACGCCACCCAAAATCCCCCCGCCTGAGCTGTGCCTCATGTGGTGCGGAGTCGCAGTATGTACCATCTGGTGCCGCTGCCGCAGAGCAAGCAGCTTGCTCGTTCCGGCAGTTGATGCGGGGTAGCACTCACAGCCAGGCTCGTTCGAGCAGCGTCGCCGGACGCGACTATCGCGGCCAGTAGCGAGGCGGTTCCTTGACAGGGTCAACCAGATCGAACCGCTGCTTACTGCCGGGGTTCAGACCTTTGATGTGGACGAGCTGCTGGCCTTCCGCCGCGTCGAGTTCACGGACGATCAGAGGCATGGCGGCGATCACAGCACCCATGGCAAGCCCCAGGCCGGCCATGCCTTTGTGACCATGGCTGAACCGGATGTGGTGCATGCCGGACTTCTTGATGGCGGTCGTCTCCGACGGGTCTTCCAGCTGACGTCCGTCCTTGGTGAGGAAGGCTTCGAAGCCTCTCTTCGCGGCGTCGGGGAGGAGGGCGAGGTCCTTCTTCCCCGTCCACTTGATCTCGCTGACGTGGCGCACCTCGTGCCCGGGCAGCAGCCGCCTGAGCATCTCCAGCATCTGTACCGGGACGTTCTCGTCAATGAGGATTCGCATCAGGCAGCGCGCGGTCCCGGGCTGTAGCTGTCCACGTACAGGGCGAAGGACACCGCGTCGCGGGCTGCCTCCGCTGTCACACCGGGGTAGTAGTCGGCGATCTTCTCAGGTGGGATGCCATCCTCCACCAGCTCCGCGACTGCGTCGAACGGGACGCGAGTGCCGGTGATGACCGGCTGTCCCCCTTGCGTCTCGGGGTCCACGCTGACGTGCTGCTTCGGCCGCAGCAGGTGCGGGACCACGACGCCGGCGCGGGGCGCGAACTCCTGGAGGATGTCCTCCATGGTTGCGATGACCCGCTGTCCGGGGTGCTTGACGAGATCCGTCGCGTGATCGTCGTTGTCATGGCCCACGAGGACAATGGAGTCGCCCTCAGCGACCAGCGAATAGCTGGACAGGTGCTCGAACTCGCCGAATCGCTTCAGTGTGGCCAGTGCCTTGCGGATCTTCTGCAGCGATACGTCTTGCCTGAGGATCGCGAACGCGCGTAGCGCTAGGACGTCCCGGAAGGAGTACAGGGCAGGCTTGGCCGCGAGCTCAGGGCAGAGAATCGGTCCATTGCCTCGATCCTGCCGCCATGAGCGCAGCTGCCCGGTGGTGGCCCCGGAGAGAGCCGCAGCCATACGAGTCGAGTACGCCATGATCCACTCCCTCCAGTTCTCGCGAGATCTTCTACCCCCAGCATCCCAGTTGTGCGCTTCAGGACGCTACAGGAAGTACGGAGACGCAGGACCGAAAGCGGCATGGAGGTCATTGAGCCAGCCAGCACGCTTACGATTCGCTGCCTCCCCACGCAGGGGGAGCCGGCGGAAGAGCCGGTCCCCCGAACGAGGCAAGAGAGGCTTACGCCTCCCGAGCGTCTTGCTGCGCCCCTGACGAGGCTTCGCGGAGCCTGGTACGCACTTCGGCATCGATCCCGCGTGCCAGCCGCCGCTGATGCTTCGCCGTCGAGTGCTGATAGATCAGCTGGGCCCGCTCCGAGGACTGGCCGGCGCGGACCATCAAGTCCTTCAGCTTGGCACCAGTGTCGGCGGCCAGGGTGTTGCCGGTGTGGCGGAGGTCGTAGAAGCGGTAGTTCTCCGGCATGCCGACCTTGGTCCTCGCCTTGCGCCACTTGCGGCCGAAGGTCGAGCGGCGGAAGGGGGCGCCCTTCTCGCCGATGAAGAGGAGGCCGTCCGGTCCCTTCTCGGCGAACCACTGGAGGTGGCGGCGGATCTCCGGGAGCAGGAAGTCGGGCAGGTAGACGGTGCGTTTGCCCGCGCGGGTCTTGGGGTCGCCGGTGACCCTTCTGCCGTTCGTCAGCTCGGGGGATGCGTGCGTGACGCGCAGCGCGCATTCGTCGAGATCGACACTGTGACGGCGCAGTTCGGCCAGCTCCTCCGGGCGGAGAGAGGCGAAGGCGCCCAGCAGGACCATCAGGCGCCAGCGCGGGCCCAGGGCGTCGGCGAGGTCGAAGACCTGCTCGACGGTGGCGGTGGGGCGTTCGTCGGCTTCCTCCTTGCCCGCGCCCTTGATACGGCATGGGTTGCTGAGCAGGAGGTCGTCGTCGACCGCCGTCTGCAGGATGCCCTTCAGCAGGCGGTACGACTTGGCGACCGTGGTGGCGCCGGTCGCCTTCAGACGCTCGGCTCGCCACGTGCGGACGGAGGGCGGGGTGATCTCGTCCAGGTCCTTGCCGCCGAAGGTCGGCAGGAGGTGCAGGCGCAGCAGGCCGTCGTAGCGGTCGACGGTGGTGAGAGCCAGGCCGCGCTCCTCCATCCAACGGAGTGCGTACTTCTCGAAGTTGACCGCGCGGCTTCCGGATCGCGCCATACGTTGCGCTCGATGTCGGCGCGGACGAGGTTGAGCCAGTCCTGGGCGTCGGACCTGGTCTCGAACGTCTCCGGTGCGGTGTACCGCTGGCCGTCAGGTCCCATGTAGCGGGCCTGCCACCGGCCGGAGGCGAGCTTGCGCACCGTGCCGAACTCGCGCCGCCGCTGCGGCTTGCGTCCCGCCATCAGGCCGCCTTCCCGTAGCGGGCACGGACACGGCGCACCGGCTCGACGGTGCGCGCCTCGACGTACTCGGCGATCGCGCTCTCCGGGATGCGCACAGGGCGGCCGAGCTTCACGTAGCGGATGCGGCGCTCGGCGATCAGGCGACATCGAGGAGCGCCTACGCGAGCTCGGGTCGTGCATCCCACCGGCCGTACGCGCCGAGCTCGCCCGCTACCGTCCGACCCGCGCCGCGCGCGACGCCGCCGTCGCCGAGGGCATTCCCGATGCGCTCGGCGTCCGATGCGACTGGTGCCACGCACCCGTGGGCTCCCCGTGCCGTCAACGCAGGGCGAGCCCCGACGGGACCGCACGGGGCAACGCCGTACGAGCCACTCCCCACCCGTCGCGCGTCGATCTCGCCGCTACCCGGAAAGGCCGACACCGAGCCGCCTGAACGGGACCGGCTTCGCTCCTCGCGGAGGCTACGTGGGGATACGACCGTCGGTCCCCGCACCGCGTACACGGTCCCGACGAACACTTTGGGGACGGTGTCGCGGGGACGGTGCCGACGACCACCGGGGACCGGTCCCCTCTGAAACCGCAGCTCAGAGGGCCTTTCATGCCGTCCCCAGAGCGTCCCCAGAACGGTGACCGTCCCCACAGCGGCCCCCTCGGTCCCCTCCGGGACCGGGACCGCGCAGCGGAAAGGGGACCGTCCCCGTGACGACGCGTCAGGGGGACCGTCCCCGATGAGCGTCACATCCTCGTCCCCAAACGTCTGGGGACCGTGCACCGCGGCGCTTTGGGGACCGGTCTCCGTCCCTCTCATTTCAACCGCAGCCCTCGCCCGGACAGCGCCTATCTCGGCTGCCTGTCCAGACCTCAGCCCACCACCGCCGAACTGCTCCGGCCGCTGCCCTCGCGCGGCGCCTCAGCGGCGCTCCCCCACCGAACACACCCAGGAGAACCACACGTGCACGACCGACACCACGAACACACCAACCAGCAGGAGACGCCCATCGCCCCAGACAACCGCGCAGCAAGTTGTCGGGTAAGGAGTCCTTACCCGGCCTTCGCCCCCGGGGTGGCGGAGGCACCCGGCGCCGAGGGGGCACCGGGATCGGCCGGCCCAGGGGTGCCGACCTGTACGGGAGACACCAGACCGTCGCCGCACGCCGCGCAGACGCCGACGCCACAGCGCCGCCTGCGTCAGCCGCGCCTGCGTGAGCGCCGCGTCCACCCCCGTTACAGCGACAGCGAGTTCACCGACCTCGCCCACGCCGCCGCGCTCAGCCGTATGCAGATCGGCGGCTACGTCGCCGAGGCGTCGCTCGCCGCGGCCCGCGCCGAGGACCCCACGGCCGCGATCGCCGACTACCGCACCATGGTCAAGGCACTGATGGCCGCCAACCGGCAGCTCGCCTGGCTCGGCAACAACCTCAACCAGCTCACCTGGCACCTCAACAAGGACGGCGCCTGGCCCGAGCCCGACGTCGTCCATCGGCTCCTGGCCCGCGTCGAAGCGTCGCTCGCCGACGTGGACACCGCCGTCGCCCAGGTCACCGAGGGACGGCAGGGCCGGTGATACCGAAGATCATCACCGGCAAGGGCAGCACCCGCCGTCTGATCGCCTACCTCTTCGGCAAGGGCGACGCCAACGAGCACGTCGACCCGCACCTGGTCGCGTCCTGGAACGACTTCGCCCCCGACCCCGGCCGCAGCCCCCACCGCGACCCCAAGGAGGTGGAAAAGCAGCTCTACACCCAGCTCGACCAGCCCGTGGTCATGCTCGGCCGCCAGGCTCCCCAGACCACGGTCTGGCACTGCCCGGTCCGAGCCGCCCCCGAAGACCCCATCCTGTCCGATGCCCAGTGGGCGGAAATCGCCCACCGGATCGTGGCCGCCGCCGGCATCGCCCCCGCCGGGGACACCGAAGCCTGCCGCTGGGTGGCCGTCCGGCACGCCGACGACCACATCCACATCGCCGCCACCCTCGTCCGCCAAGACGGCCGCCGCCCCAAGCGCGACTACGACATGCGGGCTGTCCAGCGCGAGGCCCGCCAGATCGAAGTCGACTACGGGCTGAGGCGGTTGAAGCCGGGCGACGGCACCGCCGCCAAGCGCCCCACCAGCAAGGAGCACTTCAAGGCCAAACGCCTGGGTCAGGACGCCACCTCTCGCGAGATCCTGCGCCGACGTGTCCGCCGCGCCATGGCCGCCGCCTCTACGGAACCCGAGTTCTTCGGCCTACTGGAAGCGTCCGGCGTGGTGGTGCGGCCGAAGACAGATCCGTCCGGAGACGTGTCCGGCTACAGCGTCAGCCTGCCCGGCGACGTCAACAAACAGGGCGAACCCATCTGGTACGCCGGTTCCACTCTCTCCGGCGACCTCTCCCTGCCCCAGATCCGCAAGCGCCTCGCAACGACCGCTCCTGAAGCGGTCGCCGTCCGACCGGGCAACCCGTGGCACCAGGCCACCGCCGCCACCGAACGCATCCCCCACCACCTCACCCACAGCGGCGACGGCATGGCCCAGGGACACCTTTCAGCGCTCGGCGGAGCGCTCGACCTGCTCTCCCTCACCGCCCCGGCCGCAGCACGGGCCGAGCTGGAACGAGCCGCCGCGGCTTTCGAGCGGGCCACTCGCTCCCGCATCGCCGCCGACCACGCCAGCGCCCGTGCCCTGCGCCGCAGCGTCCAGGCGATCTGGAACGACCCCGTACGCCACGGCGACGGCGCGGGACTGGCGATGCTGATCGACGCCGCACTCACCGCCGTCGCCTACGCCGTGCACTGGCACCGCACCCGCCAGCACGCCCAGCAGAAAGCGGCAGCAGAACAGGCCCTGGTCCATCTGCAAGCGGCGTACGCGCAGGTCGCGGAACCCGCCTTGGTGGGGCTGGCCCACCGCTCACCGGGTTTGCAGAGCAAGCGCCGCTATGCCCGCCACCTCCAGCAGGCGGTTCCCGAGCACGCCGAGCGCATCCTCAACGACCGTGCCTGGGATGCCCTGGCCACCGTGCTCGCCGAAGCGGAGGCGGCAGGCCACAATGCCTCCGCCCTCCTCGACCAGGCCGTCCGCCAACGCACGTTGGACGACGCCCGCAGCCCCGCCCGCGCCCTGACCTGGCGCATCCATCGCCTCGGCCAGCGCCACGCACCCGGCCCACAGGCACAGGCAGCCAACGCCCGCCACACCGTGCAGCGCCCGGCCGCGCCCTCGCTCTTTCCGGAGGCCAAGGGACGACAGCGCTGATCACGTCGCCACGGACACCACAGGGTCGAGGAGTTCCGATGCCTCCTCTCACCGGTACCGGTCGGCTCCGCCGCCGGCCTTGGGCTTGTGGGGCTCGTACGCGCCGATCAGAACGCCCATCTCGCGCAGATGCTCCAGACTCCGGCGGTAGGCGGGGTGGGCGGCCTGGGCCGAGTTCAGGTACGGCAGGACAGCGGTCAGGATGCCCATGCCGTACGCCTCGCACAGGATGCCCAGAGAGGGTTCTCGTCTCGGTTGGGCGGGGATCAGCGAGAACGGCCAGGGTGCTGCCGGTTGGTGAGGTCCGGGGCGCGGCGCAGCAGGCCCCGTTTCTCCAACCTGGCCGCGACCGTCGCGGTGCCGTACGGGCCAGCGGGTTTTCACCGCCACGCCGCGCAGCTATGCGGTGTTGCAGTCGGTGTCAGGAATGTGTTTCCAGATCGGCGGCCCACCGCGGAGCGGGGTTACGCCTGTGGGTAGACCTCCTCGACCCGGTCGCGCTTGGTGTACATCTCCCAGTAGAGCGAGGCGAGGTCGGCCGGGTCTACGACGGGGAACTCGCTCGCGGCCCCCGACGCCCCGGCAGCCTTCGCAGCCTCGCTACCGCCGATGAACGCGGCGACCGACAGGGTGCCCGCGTAGACCCCGGACTCGGCGAGTTCGCCGTTGAGGGAGTGCAGCCAGTTGCGGGCGGCGGCCATCAGCGGGCCGACGCCGCTGGCGTTGGCCATGGGGTGGACCGCGGTCGCTCCGGTGGTCATCAGCAGGGCGCCGTCGCCGCGCTCGGTCCACTCGGGCAGCACGGCCTGGACGATGGCCAGCGGGGTGAGCACGAGCAGCGGCATGTCTTGGATCAGGGTGGCCGGTTCGAGCCGCGCGGCCGGGGTGAAGCCAACGCTGGGGATGGGGCCGTACTCGATGACATCGATCCGGCCGAACCGCTCGCGGATGGACTCGATCACCGTGGGGATCTCCTCCGGCGCGGACAGGTCGGCGGTGAAGCCTGCCGCCTCGATGCCCTCGCCGCCCAGCTGGTCGACCAGCGCGTCGAGGCGGTCCTTGCGCCGGGCCACCAGAGCGACGCGGAAGCCCTCGCCGGCGAATCGACGGGCGACGGAGGCGCCGAGGCCGGGGCCGGCACCGAAGATCACGATCACTTTGGGCATGGGTACTCCTCCAAGTGCCGTCACAGTGACGGTGGATGACGGATGAGGTGGTTGGGTCAGCCCTTGGCGTTCCACACCAACGGCGCCTTGCGAATCCAGGTGGCCTGCTCGATGGCATCGAGAAGGAAGCCGGCGAGGTCGGCGCGGTTGATCCGGGGCCCCGGCTTGGTCTTGCCGGTCTCGGCGGCCTTCAGCGGGCCGCTGGCGGGCTTGTCGGTCAGTGCGACGGCCCGTGCGAGGGTCCAGTCGGCGCCGGAGGCTCGGACCAGGCGGTCGACGCCGTCGTGGTCGGCGAAGCTGACCTTGAGGTTGGACAGCTTGATCGCGGCCTTGACCGCGGGGTTGAGCCGGTCCCAATCGTCTCCGGCGCCCTGGGTGGAGGTCAGGACGATCCGGCGGATGCCCTGCTCGCCCATCACGGTCAAGGTGTCGCGGGCCGCGTCGCTCATGAAGTGCGGCGGGCTGATCGGCTTGGCCCAGGGGTTGTCGGAGGCCCGGGCGTTGTTCAGGACGCTGATGACCGCGGTCGTGCCATGGGCGGCCTTGCGCAGGTCGTCGATGTTGGCGGGTGTGCCCTGGATCAGCTCGACGCCGTCCGGGGCCTGGACGGCGCCGGGGTTGCGCACCAGAGCGCGGACACGGTGCCCACGCTCGGCGGCTTGGGCGAGCACGTGCGTTCCGGTGCGGCCGCTGCCGCCGAGCACGAGCAGGTCAGTCATGGGAATCACCTGGAGTGAAGAGAGGTCAGGCGGCACTCGGGGTGCCGAGGGCGGCGGCAAGACGGCGGGCCTGGTCGTGGGCGTCGGCCAGGGATGCCTCGTGCAGCGGGATGAGCGAGGCCAGCGCCGGGGCGTGGGGCGCCATGGTCAGGTCGGCTGTCACCGCGGTCACGTCCAGGCCGAGGAGGTTGGGGTTGCCCAGGACCGCTTCCAGCGCGGGCACCACGTAGTCCAGGCCGTGATTGGGTGTGCCAGGCCCGTAGCCGCCGCCTCGGGCGGAGATCAGCACGGCCGGCCGTCCCTCGGCGGGAGAGGGACCGGCGTGGTTCAGGGTGCGGCCGTCGACGATGATCTGGTCCAGCCACGCCTTGAACACCGATGGCATCGAGAGGTTGTACATCGGCACCGTGAACAGGTAGGCGTCGGCGCCGAGGAACTCCGCGATCAGCTCGTCCTGGAGCGCAGCCGCCTTCGCCTGCTCGGGGGTGTGCTGGGCCGGGTCGGTGATGCGGGCCGTGATGCCCGCGGCGCTCAGGTGGGGCACCGGCGAGACGGCGAGGTCGCGGTGGACGACCGGGCCCTGCCACTGGTCGCGGAAGGACTGGGCGACCTGGCGGGAGACGGAGGCTTCGCCAAGCGAGGACGAGTCGATGTGCAGCAGATACGACATGGTGGTGGTGCCTTTCAACGAGACAGGGGAATGGTGAGGGGTCAGGGACGGGCGGGGACGGCGCAGCCGTCGGGGCCGCAGCCCGGGGCGTCGCCCACGGGGGTGAGGATGATGGGGTGGGTTTCGTCCCAGGCCGTTTGCAGCAGGTCGAGCAGGGTGTCGCTGTCCTGCGCGCCGGGGACGCCGTAGCGGCCGTCGACGACGATGAACGGAGCGCCGGTGGCGCCCAAGCCCTGAGCGCGGCGGGCGTCGTCCTTCACCTGGGTGCGGTAGCGGCGGTCGGTGAGGACCTGGCACGTCAGGCTGCGGTCGAGGCCCAGCTCGTCGGAGAGGTGGAGCAGGTCGTCCAGGGCGAAGACCGGCTCGGCCTTGCCGAAATAGGTACGGAAGATCGTGTCCCAGGCTTCGCGGTTCTTGCCCTCGGCGGAGGCGTGGGCCAGGAACTCGTGGGCCAGCTCGGTGTTGCCGACGACGTTGTCCAGCACCCGGTAGGGGCTCAGGCCCTCGGCGCCGGCGAGCGTCTCGATCTGCCGGGTCGCCGCCTTGGCCTGCGTGCCGCTGATGCCGTGCTTGCTCAGCAGGGCCTCGCTGACGCTGACCGTGCGGTCGGCGGGAAAGCCGCCAGCCAGCGGGAAGGAGCGGTGGACCACGTCCACCTGGTCGCTGTGCTCGAATCGCTCCACGGCCCGGTCCAGACGGTGGCTGCCAAGCCCGCACCAGGGGCAGGTGACCTCGGCCCAGATCTCTACCTTCATAGCCCCGACCTCCAATTCCTCTTATTTGTTCGTAACGCCATGATGCGCCAGTATGGAAGGCGGTACAAAAGGCACATCGGTGTGCGTGACAGAGAGGAATGGGCGCCATGCAGGACAGCGCGGAGACCGGGATGGCGGCGGCGGTCGGGCCGTGCGCGAGCATCCCCGCCGATCACATGGCCTTCATCCGCCAGGTCCTCGACCGCGTGGGTGACAAGTGGAGCATGTTGATCATCGCCGTCCTGGAGGTCGGCCCGATGCGTTACACCGACTTGCAGCGCCAGATCCCGGGCATCTCCCAGCGGATGCTGACCCACACCCTGCGCCAGCTCACCGAGGACGGCCTGATCAGCCGCACCGCCTACGCCGAGGTGCCGCCGCGCGTCGAGTACGCCCTCACCCCGCTAGGCGGCGGTCTGAACGAGATCGTCAAGCAGCTGATCGGCTGGGCGGCCCACCACCACGACGAGATCCGCGCCAACCGCTCCCGCCCGGGCGCCGCAGCATCCCCGTCACGGTCCTGAACCGCGGCGCCCACCGCCTCGGCCGGCTCGGCGTCAGCAGGCCGTGGCCGAGGGGGCCACGGTCCAGCCGTTGCCACCGACGGTGGGGCTGCCGCCGCTGAAGACCACGACCGAAAAGAAGCCGACTTGCTCGTCGGTGATCTGGCACTGTTCGTTGTGCGGCACCGGCACTCTTTGGTCTCCTGATAGAAGGCTCCCGCCGGGTCGTGCGGCAATCCGCGCTCCCGTACTCCACCGGGCACGAACGGCGGGTACTGCATGGCCGGGACAGCGGTGTCCCACAGCCCGAAGTGATCCACCAACCTGCGGCGACGGTCCTGCTGAAGCCGACCGATTCGTCCGCCTATGAGCAGCCCGAACGTGTGGACGGAGCCGAAGCCGGCCGCGGCGGCCGAGAGAGCCACGTTGCCCGAGTCGGCCCCGCCGGACACCTCCACGCCGACGCAGCTCACCGTAGAACGCCACCCGGCCACGGCCTCGGTCAGCAGCGCATCGAACGCCTCCACCGGGTCAACACCCGCGCGCAGCCTTCGAGGCTCCAGCACGTGCTGAGCGGGCTCGGGGTAGAGGAGCGTGAGTCCCGCGGTCGTGAAGAGGGCCGTGGCGCGTTCCGTGAGCCGGTACACGCCGTCAAAGAGGGTGTCGGGGCTGTAGCGATGTCGGCGAGTCAAGGTGCGCGCCATGGCCCGGGGATTGAGTCGGTCGGGTCGCAGGTGGGGTCGTAGGTCAGCTAAGTCCCATGAGCCGTACAGGTCTTCTCCGGCCGCGACGAGGTACAGCGGCGCGGTGCCGAACACACCCGCTGAAACCTGAACCTCGTCCGGGCGCAGGAACAGGGACGTGAAGTCCACCTCCCCGCCCTTGTCCTCCCTCACCAGCGCGTGGACGCCGGATCCATCGCCCGGCACAAGTTCGGCTTCCAGGGCGGCTACGTGAGCGGGTCGGATCCAGCTCTGCCCGTTGACCCACCGGTCTGTGTCCCAGCGCCAGGCTGTGCTTCGGGTGTCGGCCAGCCGCACACGAAACGAAAGCACCTGCTTCCCCCTCGGTCATGGGGCGGTGGAGCAGGGTGCTCAACCCTGCTCCACCGCGTTCATGGGCTGATCAGCTGCAGTGGTCGCCGTTGTTGTCGCCACCGCCGGGCATCTTGTCGAGCAGCGCTGCGTCCATGCTGGGGACGCCGGTGATCAGGTGGCCGGTGAACAGGTCGTCGATGTTCATGGTCGTTCCTCTCCTACGGAGTGAGTGGATGAGCCCCGCGAAGTGCGGAGCCCTGGACCCGTCCCGGCCGCGGGCAGACCCGGCGGCCAAGACGGGGGTTCATCAGGTGCTGCTGCCACGGCGGCAGGGCGCCGGTGTGCCGTGGTGGGATCCCGCCCTGGCCGCTGGGGAGTTGTTGAGCCCGCCCCGGTGGGGAGCCGGGTCTCCCTGAGGGCTCGCGCAGCCAGAGCGGGAGTCAGTGAGTGCCCGTCGAGGGCTAGGAGCGGTCGAAGTACCAGAAGGCCCAGGCGACCGGTGCGGTGGAGGCGATGATCAGAGCTGACAGCAGCCACTGGCGCCAGCCATAGGGGCCACGGCGCCGGTTGCTGCGCTGGCTGTTCTTCATTGTTCGCGGTGACCCTTCTCGGGTTGCCGGACGACGGGCGGGAGGCCGGGTGAACTGATGAAGAGGCGCCTTGCCCGCTTCTGGTCAGGCAGGGTCGCTCCGGGTGGACGCATGGGCAGTTCGATGGGGGCTTCGTCAGGCATCGGCTTCGTCCTGTTCCTGCGACTCGCGGTAGACGTCGGCGAAGCGCCTGGTGAGCAGGCCGACTTCACGCATGTACTGGTAGGCACCGAAGTGAGTGGACTCCGCGGTGGGCCGGCGCGTCAGGTCGAGAACCCGGTAGCCCTCCCGGAACAGCGCCTGCACGGCCGGGTCCTCGTCGAAGCCCAGGTCCTCGGCCATCAGCGCTCTGAGGTGACCAACCAGATCCCGGGTCGTCGCGTCGATCATCGGGCGCTCGGGCATCGCCAGCCCGACGGCAAGCGCGGTGGCCACGCTCTCGTCGACCGCCTCCATGACGATCGGGAGCTGCGCAGCCTCGGACGACATGGCGCTCTGTGTTCCCATGCCCGCACCCCTTCTCCGGTGTCCACCGTTGTCGTGGCTGACAACGTCCAGAAAACCGGAGCGGGTTGGCGCGGACCACGGCATCCATGAGGCACTCCTGGGACACTCATGGGACAGATCAGCGCCGCCAGGGTAGAGAGGGCCGGGAACGTGGAAAGGGGGTGGCATGGGGCTTGCGGAGCGGCGCAGGGCGCTGGGCTACAGTCAGGAAGAGCTCGCGCACGCCCTCGGCGTCGACCGGCGCACGATCGGCCGCTGGGAGACCCGGACCACCACACCCCAGCCGCCCTTACGGCCACGGCTGGCCGAGCTGCTGCACCTCGACCTTGATGAACTCGACGCCCTGGTGGGACAGCCACAAGCAGCCCGTCCGGAGTCGGCAGGGTCGCCGCCTCGCGACCACCACGGCTCAGGGGACCCCGACGACATGATCCGACGCCAGTTTCTGCGCGCCATAGCCGTCACCAGCGCCCTCGTGGCCCTGCCCGCCGACGACAGCGCCGCCCTCACTGACGGAGCCCACCGCGGGACGTCCGAGGACTTCCTGCGCATGAACGGCCACCTGTGGCAGGTGTATCAACTCGCCCGCGCCAAGGGCTCCGTGTACCCGATCGTCCGCGACCAGCTCACCACGCTCAACGACACCCTCGACGGCCAGCCGGCATCTGAATCCCAGGCCCTGTGCGGCGCGGCCGGCGACCTCTTCCAGCTCGCCGGTGAGCTGGCCTTCGACGGCAACCGCTACACCGACGCAGCGGCGTCCTACACGCTCGCCGCCTCCGCGAGCAAGGAAGCCCAGTCGTACGACCTCTGGGCATGCGCCCTGGTCCGACACGCATACGTCGATCTGTACGAACGGCGTTACGCCGAGGCCGCCACCGCACTCTCGGCGGCTGAGCGGGTGGCGCGGCGAGGAGACAGCTCCCTGTCCACCCGCCACTGGGTCGCCTCCGTTCAAGCCGAGGCGTATGCCGGACTCGGGAACCTGTCCGCCTGCGAGCGCGCCTTGGACGAGGCGGAGAAGGTCACGGACCTGGGCGGCCCGTTCCACAACGGCGGCTGGCTCCGCTTCGACGGCTCCCGCCTCGCCGAGGAACGCGGCGCCCGCTACCTCCAACTCGGCCGCCTCGACCTCGCCGAGAAGGCCCTCACCGCTGCTTTGCGCCAGGACGTACTCGCCTCCGGGCAGTCCTTCCGGCGCCGCGGCGCCGTCCTGACCGACCTCGCGTCCATCGGCGCCAAGCGGCACGACCCGGACCAGGTCCTCACCTACGGCCGCGAGGCCCTGCAACTCGCCCGAGCGACGTCCTCCGGCTACGTCGCCCGTAAACTCCAGGGGCTACGAACCGACCTCGGCCCCCTCGCCCGCGACGCTCGTGTGGTCGAACTGGGCGCCGAGATCGACGCACTGTGCACGACGTGACGAGAGGGGAAGGCATGTCGCAGATCGAGGGCGCACGCGTGTTCCGCGAGGCTTGGATCACCGGCGTTCGAAAGCACTTCCCTGGCGAACCGAAGCCCGGCTACATCACCCCCTGGGAAGAGACACCGGAGTGGGAGCGCCAGGCCGCCGGGGCCGTGTACGAGCAGGTGCGCCAGTTCCTCGACCTCAGCGACCGCCACGCCTCCCGGCTTACCCGCGAGCAGAAGAGCCGCTTCGTCGCGACCTGCTGGACCGCGCAGATGTACAAGCACTTCGACGACCCCAAGCCCGGCTACGTGGCCGACTGGCCCGACCTGCCCGACTGGCAGAAGGAAACCGACGCCGACATCTTCGAGGCCATCGAAGACGCCTCGAAGTAGCCCCGCACTCGCTGGAGGAGAATCGCCCCTGGGTGCGCTGCCTGCGATGGTGCTGGTGCCGACCCTTCGTCCCGTGGCCTAGGTGTTCTGCCCACAGAGGTTAGGAGCGGTAAACGACGCCTGGGCTGAACCAGACATCTGGCCGAGCCGTGTCGCCACACTGGCAAGAGCGGGGCGACACGGCGGATTCTCAAGAAGGGGCGACGGTCACGCTGAATGACGCAATGAGTCCGTTCTGCAGATGACCGGGTTTCACTGCTTGTACGTCCAGGAGTAGGTCCTTGCCGCCGGCGGACCGGTAGACGAGGTCGTCGGCGTTGGGCAGCCGTTCTAGCGTGGTGTGCTGGTTGTAGGGCGGGAATGCCTCGATGGCCTTGTTGTACTCCTCGGGCAGGTACAGCTGCCCGAGGAGTACACCTCGCGGCCGTCGACCCGGACCTTGAGGTGGATGTGGATGCTGCGGGTGAAGTACAAGCCCGGGTAGATGGTGTCGAAGCCGGCCGTTCCGTCGGCGTCTGTGCTCTGGGAGCCTCGTAGGAATCGTGATGCGTCGGTGGGCGGGGCGTGGCCGGACTCGTTCATGGTCGGCAGCGTGTCGGGGTCGTGGGCGAGGTGCCCGGAGTAATGGCCGAGCGCGTCACAGTGCCACACGTCGACCTCGGCGCCCTGGATCGGTGCGTCCTGGTCGGCGTCGAGCACGGTGATTCGCAGCTGGAGCGGAACGCCGGGACGGCCATCGGCGATGTCCGCTCGCTGCCGGGCCTCGCGGTCGGCGGATACCTAATAGGGGCCTTCGGTCGTCTGCGGGGAGGCGCCCGTAGTGGGCCCGCGGCCCGCGTCGGCGCCGGAGAGGACATCCGTTGCAGGTTGTCCGTGGGCCGCCAGAATCGCCTGCAGCGCAGCGACCTGCGCGTCGGCGGTGATGACGCCGTTGTTCTCCTCGGGGAGCATGGCTCCTCCTTCTCGTTTCGTGGCCCGCGTTCGAAGCGGGCCGGTGCTCGTCGCGGAGGGGTCAGAAGGCGTGCGCGCCGAAGCGGCCCCAGGCGACGACGGCGGCGAGCGCCAGCAGGACGACGTTGACGGTGATCATCTGGGACTCTTTGCGTCGACCGTGTGTGACGGCCGCGCCGAGCATCAGCACGCTCAGGCCCGTGGCGGCCACCGGCGCCAGGATCTCCGCGACGCCGACGAGCGGCGGCAGGATCAGGCCCAGCGCGGCAAGTACCTCAAGCGCGCCGATCAGCTTGACGGGCCCCGCGCCGAAGTCCTCGGCCCAGCCGAGCCCGGAGACGGCCAGCTGCTGCGGCGAACGGGTCAGCTTCATCGCTCCGGCCACGAGGAACACGGCGGCCAGCAAACCGGCGACGATCCACAGGAAGACGTTCATCGAACCTCACCACTCCATCCAGTAACTTCAAGCATGGAGCAACTCTATCGCAGATTCACTTCAAGCTAAGAGTGAGTCGGTTCGCTATTTGCTCCATGCTTGGAGTACATTGGAGGTATGGAGGACGCACCGGACACCGCCGAGCCGCGCTGGCTCGACCCCGATGAACAGCAGCAGTGGTACGCGTTCGCTTATGTGCTGACCCAGCTGCCGGCCGCTCTTGAGGCGCGAATGCAGCAGGATGCGGGCATCGCCCACTTCGAGTACGTGGTGCTGTCCGTCCTGTCGATGGCGCCGGAGCGGACCCTGCGGATGAGCGAGCTCGCCCAGTACGCGGGCAGCACGCTCTCCCGGCTGTCGAACGTCGTGATCCGCCTGGAGAAGCGCGGCTGGGTGCAGCGCCGCCCCGACCCATCCGACGGTCGCGTCACCCTGGCCACCCTCACCGACGGCGGCATGGACAAGGTCACCGCTGCCGCCCCCAGCCATGTCGACGCGGTCCGCCGCCTGGTCTTCGACCCGCTGACCAAGGCGCAGCAGCGTCAGCTCGGCGCCGTCTCCCAGCGCATCCTCGGCGCGCTCGACGCACCGTGCCCCACGAACTGGGCACCACCCGGCACGGTCGAGTAGCCCGGCCGGGACTTCCCCCGCCCACGCGCTTCCCGAACTTCACCCGGCCTCGCGGCGGGGACCCACTCCCCACCACAAGGAGCTTCGCCATTCCCACTATCGCCATCGTCGGAGCCGGTCCCGGCCTCGGTCTGTCCAATGCCAAGGTCTTCGGCGGCCACGGCTACGACGTCGCCCTGATCTCCCGTACACACCCTGGTCACCGAGCTCACCGAGAGGGGCATCACCGCGGAGGGCTTCGCCGCCGACCCCGACCAGCTCACCAGCGCGCTCAAGAGCGCGATGGCCCGGTTCGGGCAGATCGACGTACTGGGGTTCTCCCCGTACGCGGGCCTGACCATGACCGCGCCCAAGGACGTCACCCTCGACGCCCTGCATCCGCAGATCGACAGCCTTCTGTACGGTGCCGTCGCCGCCGTCCAGGCCGTGCTGCCCCGGATGCTCGAAGCCCAGGCCGGCCAGCGCAACTGGCCCTCAACCTCCACAACACCCTGGCCGAATAGGGCATCTACGTAGCCAACGTGGCCATCAACCTGATGATCGCCGCTCAGGCTCCCGAAGGCGTCCCGCACCGCGCGCCCGACGAGATCGCCCTCGACTACTGGAACACCCGCCGCGAACAGGCCGAGCACCTCATCGGCGCCTGAGCCAGGCCCACCGACCGCGGGCGGCCCCGGCCGAGACCGGGGCCGCCCGCCCCTTTCCCCGGAGCATCATGAAGACCATCGTCATCGCCGGCGGCAACAGCGGCATCGGCCTCCAGTCCGCCCGCACCCTCCTCGCCGAGGGCAACCGCCTGCTCATACTCGGCCGCGACCCGGGAAAGGGCGAGGCCGCACTCGCCTCCTTCGGCGCCGCCGCCAGCCGCGCGTCGTTCCTCGCCGCAGACCTGTCCACGCACGACGGCGTCCGCGACGCCGCCCGCCGCATCCTCGACGAGAACGAGAACATCGACACCCTCGTCCACACCACCGGCGTGCTCACCATGGCGGAGAGCCGCACCGCCGACGGGCTCCACCCGTTCTTCGCGGTCAACTACCTCTCCCGCTACCACCTCACCCAGCTCCTCCTGCCCGCGCTGCGCCGCGCCGAGCGCCCGGTCGTGCTGATGATGACCGCAGCGGTCGCACCCACCGAAGAGGCCGACTTCGCTCGTTTCCCCGAGTTCACCGGCTTCAACTTCAGCCGCGACCGCAAGCCGGTCCAGCTCGGCAATCACCACTACGCCGCCCACCTCACCCGCACCGAGCCCGGCCTCGCCGCCGGCGTGATCAACGCGGGCGGCGTCAAGACCGACATCATGCGCGCCGCCCCCTGGTACATGCGTGCCGGAGCCAAGGTCCTCGGCCCGATCATCTTCGACTCCGTCGAGACCGCTGCGCACAACGTCATCGAAGCCACCCGCCAGGGCGACTGGCAGTCACCTCTCTACTGGGGCAAGCCCGGCCGCTTCGAGCAGCGTGTGCCGATCGCTCTCGACACCGCGACCACCCAAGCCCTCATGGACACCTCCCGCACCCTCACCGGCGCCTGACAACACACCACCCCGCCTCGGCCCGCGCGCTCACAGTCCTCAACAAGCCGACCTGCGCGCGGGTTTACCTTCTCCACCGTCCGAGATTCGCCGAACCCCGCGCTTCTCCATGCAGAACCAGAAGGCCCATGCCTCACCGCAACGCACCCCTGACCGAAACCGGCCGCCTCCGCCTGGCCCTCTGCGTGGTGCGCGACGGATGGCCGTTACGACGCGCAGCCGAACGCTTCCAGGTCTCACCCACCACCGCCAAGCGATGGGCCGACCGATACCGCGAACAGGGCGAGGCCGGAATGCGCGACCGCTCCAGTCGCCCTCACCACAGCCCGCGCCGCACGCCGACCCGCACCGAGAGGCGAATCATCAAGGTCAGGATCCTGCGCCGCTGGGGGCCCGCCCGCATCGGATACCTGCTCGGGGTGAATCCCGCCACGGTGCATCGAGTTCTCACCCGCTACCGGATCACCCGCCTGACTCATCTCGACCGCGCCACGGGCCGCGCCATCAGACGCTACGAGCACCACGCCCCGGGCGAACTGGTGCACGTCGACATCAAGAAACTCGGCAACTTCCTCGACGGGGGCGGCCACCAGGTTCTGGGCCGGGCCGGCCGAAAGAACCGCTCCGGCGGCGGCTACAGCTACCTGCACAACGCCGTGGACGACCACTCCAGGCTGGCCTACAGCGAGATCCTTCCCGACGAAAAACAGGAGACGGCCACCGCGTTCTGGACCCGCGCCCAGGACTACTTCACGCAGGCCGGGATCACCGTCCGCCGGGTCCTCACGGACAACGGCTCCTGCTACCGCTCAGGCACATGGCGCGAAACGCTGCTCGCTGCAGGGATTACTCACAAACGCACCCGCCCCTACCGCCCTCAAACCAACGGCAAAGTTGAACGCTTCAACCGCACCCTTCTTGATGAGTGGGCATATGCCAGGCCCTACCGCACAGAGCGAGAACGGCGCGACGCCTTCGACGTGTGGCTACACCACTACAACCACCATCGCGGACACACCGCGCTGAAGGGGCAACCGCCAGCCAGTCGTGTCCCCAACCTCACGGGGCAATACACCTAGGACATGAGCGCCCGACCGCAGTCACCGGATTCTGCTGGCGCATCAGGTCGCCGTCGCGGCAGATGCTGTCCGGCTGGCCAGCGTTGATGGCGAAGACGAAGGTGCGCATGCAGAAGATCCCGGCTCCTGCGCCCGGGCAGACGGTTAACGGAGTCGTTGTGCCGGAGTAGCAGACCTCTCAGCCACTCTTGACCCGCCACGCACGACCGGGACATCGATGATTCCATGTGCTCCTGCAACGGCACCTTGCCGACCGAGGCTCGTCTCCGGAAGCCGGCTTTCCGTCAGCCCGTGAGAAGCGCTCCCCGCACCTCCGAGCCAACCGCGTGCCCATAGCGTGCCCATAAGACCGGTAAACCACGGTCAACAGCGGTGCGATCCCGCACCCTCGGACGTCACGTCACAGCACATACACCCAGGTCAGAAGCTATTCGCCTCCGCAAGCGCCGTCGCTTCCCAAGCTGAGAGCGCGAGTTCGATTCTCGTCACCCGCTCCATGAAGAAGGCCCAGGTCATAGACCTGGGCCGTTTTGCTGTCCGCTGTGATCACTCGCCGCGTGCCAGATTCGTGCCAGAAGGATCGTCGGGCCCCTTGTCGCGCTGGGTCTCTCTGGCCGCAGCCCGAGCCTTCCTCACGGTCGCATCCAGCCCGGCGGCGACCTCTTCCTGCCGCTCGTCGTCGGAGTGCTGATAGATCAGCGCCGCCTTCTCCGAGGACTGCCCGGCACGCACCATGGTGTCTTTGAGCGTGGCACCGGAGCGCGCGGACAGCGTGTGCCCGGTGTGCCGGAGGTCGTAGAACCGGAAGCCCTCGGGCATCCCGACGACCTCTCGCGCCCGCCGCCACTTTCGCCCGAAGGTGCTGCGCCGGAACGGAGCGCCCTTCTCCCCCACGAAGATCAGCCCATCGGGGCCCGGCTCGGCGTAGCTCTCCAGATGCCGGCGGAGCTCCCGGCGGAGGAACGCGGGAAGAATCACAGTCCGGGTGCCCGCCTCCGACTTGGTGTCGTCCTGGACGCGCCGCCCGTTCATCCGCTCGGGCTCGGCGAGACGGACGCGGACGCGAAGGTTGTCGAGGTCGACGTCTCGGCGACGGAGGCCGGCCACTTCCTCCGGTCGCATCGGGCCGCACGCGCCGAGGTAGACCGTGAGCCGCCACCGCATCCCGACCGCTTCGACGAGGGCATCGACCTGGGCGACGGTCGCGATGCGCCGCTCATGCAGCCAGGTGCTCGGCGATTCCGCACTGACCCAGCACAAGTTCGACGGGCTGCAGGGCGACCCCGGGACGGGCGGCCGGCTTGCCGAACTGCCGGTCGACGTCTACTGGCCCGGCCATCAACTCGTGGTCGAATACCGGGGACTCCAGCAGTTCTGGGCCGCCCGACAGGTGGAGTTGCAGCCGCTGGGGAGGGACCGCGTCGTCTCTTCCGGTGGTGCGGGTCTTGTGCTGCATCGGCGGGCGGAGACCTGCAGTGTGATCGCTGAGACGCCTCACAGGCTGACGACGACCAGGGCGGTGTCGTCTGTGACGCCTTCGGCGGGGATCAGGTCGTTCATCACAGCATCGGCGAGTGCTCCGGGGGTGGTGAGTTCCTTGTGGCGGATCAGGGCGTCGGTGAGTTGGCTGAGTCCGGTGTCGATGTCCTGGTGGCGGCGTTCGATGAGTCCGTCGGTGTAGAGCAGGAGGGTGTCGCCGTCGGTGAAGGCGGCGGTGGCTTCCGGCCGAGGACTGGACTCGAAGACGGCATCCAGCGGCGGATCGGTCGCCTGGTCCAACAACTCCACCGTGCCGTCGGTACGAAGAAGGACCGGAGGGGGGTGGCCTGCGCTGGAGTAGGTGATGAGGTGGCGGCTGAAGTCGATGAAGGCGGTCACCGCGGTGGTCGACTCGGCGCCGGTGACGCAATGCGCGTACCGGCCGAGGACCTCGAGGGCCTGTGCGGGGCCGGTGGCGACCAGGGAGGTGGCGGACAGGGCGCTGCGGAGCTGGCCCATGATGCCTGCGGCCTCCAGGCCGTGGCCGACGACATCGCCCACGGCCACGGCGATCTTGTCGCCGTCCTGGAGTTGGACCAGGTCGTACCAATCGCCACAGACATTGAGGGAGCCGACCGCGGGCCGGTAGCGGACGGCGAACCGGTGAGGGCCGATCGGGGGCGGAACGGGGAGCATGGCGCGCTGCAGGGCGAGGGCGACCTCACGCTCGCGGGCGTGAGCGCGACGCAGGCGCTCGTTGATTTCGTGCAGCTGCCGCATCCGGCTGAAGAGCTCGGCCTCGAGCTGGAGTGAGCCGTCCGGCCGACTGGTGGCGCGCAGGAGTTCAGTGACTTCCTCGACGCGGTGGATCACCAGGGCGATCTGGCCGTCGGGCGCGAAGACGGGCGCGTTGACCACGCTCCAGTAGCGTTCCTCCCAATGGCCGGGGCGCTGCGCGGATTCCACGTCGTAGCGCTGCAGGTCCATGTCGATCTTGCGGTTGGCCAGGACCTCGCGCAGGGATGCCTCCAGGTGGCGGGCATCGGAGGCTGCCGGGTCCCGCGGGCTGCCGGGGAAGGCGTCGAAGAGGTAGCGGCCCACCACCTGGTCGCGGCTGCGTCCGGCCTGGCGCAGCCACGCGAGGTTGGCGTCGGCGAAGACCAGCTCGGGCGTCAGCAGAGCGACCGCGCCCGGCAGCGCTTGGAACACTGCCGCGTAGTCGATAGTCATGGATTCAGAATATGGACACATGGTGCGCTTCACGCTTACCGGCATCCTCCTGATGGAGACCCGGGCCTTCCTCTGTCGGCGACAACCCGATCAAGAAGCTAAGGCCCTGGTTGGGAGGTCCTCTGGGTCCACCCATACCGCTTCATAGCCGATGGGACACCCTTCTCGCTGTGCACCGAGTGCGACTCGTTGTGGTGGCCGGGCGAAGCGGTTGAGGTGGCTCACGCGAAGTTCCTCGATGATGTCGTCGCGGAACGCCTCGGCGTAGCGGGAAACCCGTGGGGCAGTCTGGTCTGGGCCGACGTCATCGAGCCGGCTCCAGACCACGGTGCTTAGCCCGCCGCACCACAAGCGCACCAGATAGAGCGGGGAGTAGCGGGGAACCACGGTGAAAGCCGCCCTGCCCGAGGCCACCACGACCAGGACGTTCGCCCAGGTCAGTGCCCGAACCAACCGAAAATGACCCCAGCTTCCCAAACTGATGGGTCAGCACCGTTGTAGCGGCCTGGCCGTCGTGGCTCACTCTGGTCGACGGCACTGGCAGCAGCGAGACACACGCGCGCCTGATCGGTCGGCGCGCCCGCCGTCGTGGCTGGCTGTCGTCGGCTGAGGCGCAGACGAATCCATGTCCCCGCTCTGAGTAGGCGTCTCCGTTCACCCACCTACGACAGGCGCGGCAGGACTGTGCATCCTGGGCACCATGACGAACCCCGAAGGCCCGTACGTGAAGGTTCACTTTCGGCTTGAGATCGAGGACGACTGGCCCCCGGCATCGGTGGAGAGCCTGTGGGCCGTCGACCATGGCGATGGCACCGCGCGGCTCGACAACATCCCGTGGTTCGTTCAGGGCATCGCATGCGGGGACGTCGTGGTTACCGAGCCCGACGAAGAAGGCGTGCACTGGGCCGGTGAAGTGGTTCGGCGTTCCGAGAACTGCACCATCCGCCTCATCGTGCTCCGTGACAGCGGCTCGGGAGCCGCACGGCAGAGCGTGATCAACGCGTTTCACGAACTCGGCGTCTGCGGCGAGGGCATAGAACGGTTCCGCATGGTCGCCCTGGACGTCCCACCCACTGCCGATCTTGCCAAGGCGCAACGACTCCTCAAGCACGGTGTGGCCAAGGAGTGGTGGGACATGGAAGAGGGCTGCATCACCGCCGAATGGCGGGCCGTGTCGGCTGGCTGACGCGGTTCATGGGGCTCATGGCTGGGCCGTCCCTGGGCCGTCCGAGGACGCTCAACAGTGGCCAACAACGACCAACGACCACCACCAGGCGCACGATCCCACCGCCCCTGACCAGCACAAACCCAGCTCACCAAGATCCCCGGCAAGACCCAGGGCAAGAGGAAGCTTTCGGGGTGGGCATCCGCATGGAGATCTGTTCGCGCGCCAGGAAGTAGCCTGCCCAGCAGCTGTGGCTGTCTATCCGAGGAGGTCCCCGCCCGTGACGCAGGGTTTCGCAGGACCGCCTCACGACCTGGACGACCTCATACCCGAGCTCGCAGTTCTCGGCCGGCAGACGACGCTGCTCTTGCCGAAGAGCGGATCCCCCGGAGTCCGGGAGAGCTCCCTGGGCGGCCCCATGCTCTGGCCCCTCGATGAACCCTGGCCCTCCTGCGGACAACCAGGTCACTGGGCTTGGCCCCATGAGAAGAACCCGGCCGGTACGGTCCCCATGGTCCCAGTGGTCCAGCTCTTCGCACGAGACGTGCCCCAGCTGTCGTTCCCCGAAGGTATGGACGTACTCCAGCTGGTCTGGTGCCCGTTGATCCATCCTCACGACCAGGCGTGCGCCGCCCTGCCGAAGCTGTACTGGCGCAACGAGGCGGACGTGCTCAACACCGGCATGCTCCAGCCAGTACCCGCCCCCCAGGAGGGCGAGTACGAAGAGGAGTTCATGCCCAATCCGTGCATGGTGTCCCCCACCTCGGTGGTGGAGTACCCGAACTGGGACCTGCCGCAGGAACTTCGGCAAACCTTGCAGCCTCGCATCGAAGAGCTGGAAGAGCGCTACGGCATGGAGTACTCGCTGCTGGCGTGTGCACTGCAGAATAAGGTCGGCGGGTACCCAGCCTGGAACCAGCCGCCCGACTGGCCCGCCTGCGATCATGGCCACCGCATGGAACACCTGCTCAGCGTCACCCCGGAGGAAGACCTGGACATGGTCATGGGAGACCTCGGCGGCATCTATGTATTCCTCTGCCGCCAATGCCCCGAACTGCCCTACGCACACCGCTACGACTGCTAAAGCACAGCTACCGACAACAGGCGTGCCAGACGCGTGCCAGATCGTGCCGGGAACCACGGGGAACACCGGGGAACCAGTCGACCGCTCACCACACCTCGACGCTGCTCCGCCGCAGGTCAGCCCCCGAAAAGGCCCCAAATACCCTTAGCTTCCCACGCTCATGGCCAACCGCTGCCGGTAGCCTGGGCCGGTGTCGATGGATCAGGGGTCCGAGGGTGCCCTTCAGCTGAAGTGGGAACTGATGGGCCACGGTTGGGCCCGATGCCACCTGGCTGATGGCTCTCAGGCAGCATCGATGATCGCCAGTTACTGCACTGACGCGTTGGCGGACCTCGTAGCAGGCACAGGCGAGTTGTACGGGCAGAAGCGTTCAGCCCGGTTCTTCTTCGACGCCGAGCCCCAAGAGATTCGTTGGGTGCTCCGCAAAACGGACCAGATGATCAACGTGACCATCTACAGGTTCCCCGACGTCGCCGTCAGCCCCGACCTTCCGGATTCCGACGGCACGGTGATGTGGCAGTCGACCCATCCGCGGCCCACATTCGCTCACGCTGTTCTGACTGCGGCCCACACTGTGCTCAAGGAGCACGACCAGGCCGGCTACCTCGCCAGGTGGGCCATGCATCCCTACCCTGTCGCACTGGTCCAGGACCTCCGCAGACTGCACATGCGCGACGACGTCTGCGACCTACCCCACGATCTGTCGTGCCCGTAGAGGGACGCCTTTCCGTCTCGGTTTCCGTCTCATCAGCCCCGTTCACGACCATTCAGCGAGGACCGCACGCCGGGATCGTCTCGCGGTCCCACCGCCCTTGAACTTATGTGAACGCCCCCGCACCACGGCCTCCACCCCACCAACACACTGGGAGAGCGTGCACCCTCGGTGTCTGACGGTTCCTGAGTACCCGAAGCTCGGGTATGGCCCTGAACCGAGCGCTGCTCCATCGACGACCGCTCGCGTAAGTGCGGTGACCGACACCACCACCAGAGTCTTCACATGGGAGGCCGGCCCACGCATCGAGGTCCGTAACCTGGGCGGCGAGATCGGCTCCGGGGTCTCCCAGTCCTGCGGGGCCTTCGCCGCCGAGGAGTAGCAGGGCCGAACGAGTCGGATCAAAGGCGAAGATGATTCGAATCTCGGACCGGCCACCTGACCCCGGCGTCAGCTCCTTGCGGTGGTGGTGCAGGCCCGATCCCTTCAGCCGGTCCACAAGAGGACGGCCCAGAGTCGGAGGGGCGTCACGCAGCGCGGCAACGGCCTGGGCGACCTGGGAGGCAGAGCCGAGATCCCCTTGATCAGCCACTTGGACCACGCCGCGTACTCATCGGTGGCCTTGATCGCCCGGCCCAAGACGACGCAGGGTTCCCGCACGGTGTCTCGGCCGTGACCCTCGCCGACCGCTACGGCCGCTGGTACGCGCAGCCCGCGGCCGCCACTCGCGGCCTGCGCGAGGAGGAACCCGGCACCCGACCTCCCGGAGCGCCGCAGACTCGGCCTCCTGGGCCGGCCCGAGAAGAGATGGCGCGACCCGGGCCTCTCCGAGCCGTGCCTCAGCCGTCCGCATCCGTATCCGTATCCGTATCCGTATCCGCGTCCGTATCCGTATCCGCGTCCGCGTCCGTATCCGTATCCGCGTCCGCGTCCGCGTCCGTGTCCGCATGCGCGTCCGCGTCCGCGTCCGCGTGCGACAGCCGACCTGGCCCGATCTCCATCCGGCCCGGGAAGAACCGTCGTTCCCAACTCCGCCCGCTCGCGCCCTCGTTGCACGTGTGACATGTCACAGGAAGCAATAGGGGAATCCCGCGGACTCATTGCGGTGATCCAAGCCCTTTTGCCCCTTCCGGCGGCAGCTAGGTTTCACAACGACCACATTCTTTACAGCTGCCTTACATGTGGCGGCTCAGAACCGAATACGGGTGGATGTTGAGACCCCAGGGGGATTCGTCCTCTCCTTTCCGGAGAAGGACCGTTTGGCATGAGCGCAGCAGATATCTGCGCTGGACGGCCGGTGGCCTGGCCGCCGCCGTGTCCGTGACCCTGCTGCAGGGGCCGGCCGCGGCCGCTCCGCAGGAGAAGCCCACCAAGCCCGAGGCGGCGACCACCGCCGCGGACATCGCGTCCGCGAAGGTCGCGGCGCGGCTGTCGGGCAAGCGGGTGGAGGCGCTGTCGGAGCGCACCGAGACCTCCACGACCTGGGTGAACAAGGACGGCAGCCTCACCACGGAGATGTCGGCCGGGCCGGTGCGCTTCGAGCGCGACGGCACCTGGGTCGACGTCGACGTGGAGCTGCGCGATTCCGGTGACGGCGTGGAGCCGGTGGCGCACCCGCGCGGGCTGCGGCTGGCGGGCCGGACCGGTACGCCCGCGAAGTCGCTGAAGGCGGCGCAGCAGTCGAAGGCCGTCGACCTGGTCACCCTGGGCGAGGGCGACGAGCAGATCACCCTGCGCTGGAAGGGCGGCCTGCCGGAGCCGAGGCTGGACGGGACGCGGGCGGAGTACGTCAACGCCGTGCCCGGCGCCGACGTCGTCGTCGAGGCGACCCGCACCGGCTTCGAGCAGTACGTCGAGATCAAGGAGAAGCCGGCCACCGGCACGTTCTCCTACACGCTGCCGCTGGAGACCGACGGGCTGAAGGTCGATCAGCTGAAGAACGGTGGACTGCAGTTCACCGACGAGAAGAACAAGAAGCGGGCCGTCATGCCCGCGCCGGTGATGTGGGACTCCACCGTCGACAAGCGCTCCGGCGAGCACACCCGCCGGGTGCCGGTGTCGATGAAGGTGGTCGAGAGGGACGAGAAGGGCACGGGCGTCGACCTGGTGGTCACTCCCGACCCCGAGTTCCTCGCCGACCCCGGGACCCGGTATCCGGTGACGGTGGACCCGTCGACGTCCTCGCTGTCGAACGTCTTCGACACCTATGTGCAGCAGGGCGAGACGGTCGACTGGTCGTCCGACACGGAGCTGGACTTCGGCAACCCGGGCACCACCAACGCCGACGGCACGCCCCGCACGGCGCAGTCCTTCATCAGCTGGAACACCTCGCCCGTCGCCGACGCCCTGGTCACCAGCGCGAAGCTGAGCCTGTGGAACTTCCACTCCGGCAACCATCCGGAATGCGCGGCGCAGTCGTGGGAGGTGTGGTCCGCCGGGGCCGCGTCGACGTCCTCCCGGTGGTCGAACCGCCCCTCGATGACGGCGAAGAAGGCCACCTCCACCGAGACCCGCGGCAACGCCTCGTGCACCTCCCAGCCGGACGGCTGGATCAACGCCGACGTGACCGCGCTGGTGCAGGAGTGGGCCTCGGCCAAGGCCACCCGCGGCCACATGGGTCTGCGCGCGACGAGCGAGTCGGCCGTGACGCAGTGGAAGCGGGTCAACTCCGCGAACGCGGCGGCCAATCCGCCGAAGCTGGTGCTGAACTACAACTTCCGGCCGAAGACGGGCACCAGGCAGGAGGCCGGTCCGCCGTTCTTCTCCTACGGCGGCGCCTACGTGGTGAACACCACCACGCCGACGCTGCGCGACACCTTCGTCGACGCCGACGGTGACAAGGTCAACGGCACCTTCCAGATCTTCGACAACGCCACCGACGCCCAGGTCGGCGAGGTGATCGTCTCCAAGTACGTGGCCTCCGGGGCCGCGGCGTCGGTCACCGTACCGTCCGGAGTGCTGAGCAACGGCAAGACGTACAAGTTCCGCACCAACCCCTACGACGGCAAGCACTACAACACCGGCTGGTCGGCGTGGAAGACGTTCACCGTCGACACCTCGGCCCCGTCCGCCCCGGCGCAGATCACGTCCACGGACTACCCGGCCGGCCAGTGGGTCAAGGGCGCCGGTCAGGCCGGCACCTTCACCGTCACCCCGCCCTCGGCCGACCACAACTGGCTGGAGTGGTCGCTGGACGGCCTGACCTGGACCAGGGTCGCCACCGGCGGTGCGGGCGCCGCCAAGGCGATATCCGTGACCCCGCCCAGGAACGGCACCCACACCCTCCAGGTGCGGTCCGTCGACAAGGCGGACAACAAGTCCGAGGCCAGGGAGTACACCTTCCACGCCGGTTCCGGCGGCTTCCTCCAGCCGGCCGACGGCGAGCGCACCGCACGCCGGCTGCCGCTGGTCGCCGAGGCCGAAGGCGGCAAGTACGACAAGGTCTCCTTCTCCTGGCGCCGCTCCGAGGCCGACGCCTGGGCGAAGATCCCCGTCGGGGACGTCACCTCCGGCGGCACGGCGCTGACCGCCTGGCCGGTCGGGCTGACGAACGGCAGGAACGCGGCGCTGGTCTGGAACGCCACCGGCACCGTCGACCCCGACGGCACGGTCCAGATCAAGGCCGACTTCACCGGCCCGAACTCCGCCGCCGACAGCACCGAACCGCTGACCGTGGTCGTGGACCGCGACGCCGACGGCGCGGCCACCACCGAGGTCGGTCCCGGTTCGCTGAACCTGCTCACCGGTGACTACACGCTGACGGAGACCGACGCGTCGTTCTTCGGCATGGAGATGACACGGACCGCCTCCTCGCGCGACCCCGACCAGGGCGCGCAGCAGGAGGGTCAGGCCGCGATCTTCGGCAAGGAGTGGGTCGCCGGCACCGTCGCCGACGAGACCACCTCCGAGTACAGCCACATCCGCAGGGTCTCCGACACCGCCGTCGACGTGGTGCTCTCCGAGGGCGACGCGGTGCACTTCACCGCCAACGCGGCCAAGACCGGCTGGGTGCCCGAGCCCGGTGCCGAGGCGCTCACCCTCAAGGGAAGTGTCACCGGCTCGTTCACGCTGTCGGACACCGAGGGTTCGGTGACCACGTTCGCCAAGGCCGGTTCGGCGGCCACCACATGGCAGGTCTCCACCGCCCTGATCGACGGTCTGGGCAACACCACCACCAAGGTGGTCTCCGAGACCGTGACCGCGGGTGGCAGGACGCTGTCCCGTCCCAAGCGGATCATCGCCCCCACCTCGGCCGTCACGGCCGCCGCGTGCGAGGCCGATCCGTCCACCAGGGGCTGCCGGGTGCTGGAGTTCGTCTACGCCACCGCGACGACGGCGACCGGCACCGGGACGGACGCCGACTTCGGTGACTTCACCGGCCAGGTCAGGCAGATCAAGCTGTGGGCCACCGCCCCCGGCGCGACCGCCGCGACCTCGACGGCCGTGGCCACCTACCGGTACGACTCCGCCGGCCGGCTGCGTCAGCACTGGGACCCGCGGATCGGTCAGCAGGCCGAGACCCAGTACGCCTACGACGAGGGCCGGGTCACCTGGTACCAGCCGTCGGGCGTGCTGCCGTACACCTTCGACTACGGCAACGCCGGCGGCGGCACCGCCCCCGGCGCGGGGATGCTGCTCAGCGTCTCGCGTCCGACCCTGAAGCAGGGCTCGGCGGACACCACCGAGGGCAAGGCGGTCACCGGCATCGTCTACGGCGTCCCGCTCACCGGCGCCAAGGCACCGCACGCCATGGGCAGCGCAGACGTCGCGAAGTGGGGGCAGCTCGACGCCCCGAGCGACGCCACCGCCGTCTTCCCCGCCGACTCCGTGCCCTCGTCCCACGACGGCGCGAACCTCACCGGCGGCGGATACACCCGCGCCGAGGTGCACTACCTCGACGCCTCGGGCCGTACCGTCAACACGGCGGAGCCCGGCAGGCACATCAGCGCCACCGAGTACGACAGGTTCGGCAACACCGTCCGTGAACTGAGCGCGACCAACCGGGCGCTGGCGCTCGGTACGACGGACGCGCAGAAGGACGCGCTGACGGATCTGGGCATCATCTCCCGGCCCTCGGCCGAGCGCGCCCACCTGCTGTCGACGACCTCGCTGTTCAACGAGGCCGGCACCCGGGAGCTGGAGGAGTTCGGTCCGCTGCACCGGGTGGACCTGACCGAGGACCTCAAGGACGGGACCACCGCTCTGGTCAAGGCCGGCACCTCCGTGCCCGCCCGCACCTGGACGGTCAACGAGTACGACGAGGGACGGCCCACCGACGGCACGGCCAAGGTCAAGGACCAGATCACGCTCAAGATCGTCGGTGCCCGAGTCCGCGACCACTACTCGGTCATGGGTGAGAAGCGGGTCACCGAGACACAGTACGACTGGGCCAAGGGCCTGCCGAAGCTGGTCATCCAGGACTCCGGCGGCCTGAACCTGACGACCACCGCCGCGTACGACGCGCAGGGCCGGATCACGGACGTCGTGCCCCCGGCCGGCACCGGCGACGACGCCGCCACCCGGGTCACCGAGTACTGGGCGGCCGACGGCACCGGCTTCTGCAAGGGCCGCCCCGAGTGGGCCGACCAGGTCTGCTGGAGCGGACCCGCCGGAAAGATCACCGGCGGTGGCAGCCGGCCCGACGAGGTGACCGACTCCACCGTGGAGTACGGCTACTTCGGCCAGCCCACGAAGGTCACCGACACCGCGGGCAGCCAGTCGCGGACGACCACGCGGTCGTACGACGACGCGGGCCGCCCGCTGAAGACCACGGTGACCGGCGGCCTCGGCCAGGCGGTCCCGGAGTCCACCGTGGAGTACGACCCGGCGACGGGGGCGATCACCAAGATCACCTCGCCGACGGCGGGCACCATCACCAAGGCGTACGACGAACTCGGCCGCCTCATCTCGTACACCGACGCCGACGGCGGCCGGACCACCACCGCCTACGACGCGCTCGACCGCGTGGTCAAGGTCAGTGACTCCGTCCCCTCGACCGTCACCTACACCTACGACCACGGCGCCGAGCCGCGGGGACTGGTCACCAAGGCCGGCGACTCCGTCGCGGGTGACTTCTCCGCCACGTACGACGCGGACGGTTCCGTCACCTCCGAGAAGCTGCCCGGGGGTTACACCCTGAACGTCACCGAGGACGCCACCGGCGCCCCGACGTCCAGGTCCTACACCCGCGACAGCGACGGCACCACCGTCTACACCGACGTGGTGACCCGCTCCGCCCAGGGACGGGCCACCAGTCACTCCGGCTGGTCCGACCAGCGCTACGGCTACGACAGGGCCGGGCGTCTGACCACGGTCGAGGACACCGTCGGCGAGGTGTGCACCAAGCGCACGTACACCTTCGACAAGCGGTCGAACCGCACCGGTCTGACCACCGCGACGGGCCAGGTCTCGGGCGCCTGCCCCACCTCGGGAGGCACCACCACCACCCACGCCTACGACAGCGCCGACCGGCTCGTCGACTCCGGCTACTCCTACGACGCGTTCGGCCGCACCACCGCCCTGCCGGGCGGCACCGTCGACTACTACGCCAACGACCTCGCCTACCGGCAGACCGCGAACGGCAAGCGGCAGACCTGGCAGCTCGACGCGGCCATGCGCTTCCGCTCCTTCAAGACCGAGACCGGCAGTGGCTCCACCTGGACCCAGACCGGGTCCAAGGTCAACCACTACGGCGACGACAGCGACAACCCCCGCTGGCTCGTCGAGGACACCGGGAGCGGAGCCGTCAGCCGCAACGTGGCGTCCGTCTCCGGCGACCTGGCCGCGATCACCGGCAAGACCGGTGACACGGAGCTGCAGTTCACGACCGTCCACGGCGACGTGGCCCTCCAGCTCCCGCTGGACGTGAGCCGGGCACCGGTCGCCATCGACACGGACGAGTACGGCAACGTCCGGGAAAGCGGCGGCGCCGACCGCTACGGCTGGCTCGGCGCCAAGCAGCGCTCCGCCGAGACCCCGACCGGTCTCCTCCTCATGGGGGCCCGCCTCTACAACCCCACGACCGGCCGCTTCCTGTCCGTCGACCCCGTGCTGGGCGGCAGCTGCAACAGCTACGAGTACGTCTGCGGCGACCCGGTCAACCTGGTCGACCTCGACGGCAGGATGACGGCGGTCGCCCTGGTCGGCATGGCCGGCCTCGGCGTCAGCGCCGGCACGGTGCTCGCCGTGATCGGTGTGGGCGCGGTGGTCGCGATCATCGGCCTGATCTGGTGGAAGGGCAAGAAGTGGGCCATCAACAAGGTCCGCACCCTGTGGCGGGAGGCCCGCAAGTCCGGGAAGGCGAAGGGCAACGACGTGCCCGACTTCGCCAAGGGCCAACGCCGGGGGAAGAACGAGACGCTCGACGCTGCCACCGACCGGGTCATGAAGAAGGGCGGGTATCAGAAACCCTTCAAGAAGGGGCCGGGATCCGTCTACAACAAGGTTCGCAAGTACCTGTCCCGCAACTGAGCAGGACCTGAGGCCCAGAACAACCGAGGAGCCGCGGCCCGCGCCGGTGCACACGCCGAACGGGCCGCGGTCTCCCCTGTGAGACACGAGGTGATCACGATGGACGGACAGAGCCGGGCCTACCTGCTGTGGCACGTCAGGCACGCCGAGCCGGCCGACGGGTCGGAGGTCCAGCACTTCGCGGCGGACGACGACTTCTGGGCCGACGAGGAGGAGGGCGACGACGTCAAACTCCTGGGTGTCTACTCGAGCCGCGAGAAGGCCCGGGAGCGCATCGTCCGGGCCCGTCCGCTTCCGGGGTTCCGTGACGAGCCACAGTGCTTCTACATCGAGCCGTTCACCGTGGACGCCGACGAGTGGAAGGACGGCTTCCAGACCGTCATGCCCGGTGATGGGGACTCCGGCATGACGGAGGAGTCGGACTGAACCACCCTGGGCCGGGGTACGGCCCGACGAACCTCGGGGTGCGGTGCCGATCGGCACCGCACCCCGAAGTGCATCGCCGTCGGCAGTTCAGCGCCTGATCCAGCGCCCGGGGGATGCGGAGTAGGCTCCCCAGCCATGCCGATGCAGCCAGAGGAGATCTTCGAGCCGGTAGCCCATGACCTGCGCGTATGCGGCCTCGCCGCCCGCCTGGAGTACGGAGCCGAAGGCGTCGACGATCCCGACGACTGGCGCACGCTCGTCGTCGACGGTGTCCGGATCGCTCCCGTGGAGTTCTCCCCGGATCTGGCCGACGAGCCCCCGGGGGCGGCTGTGCGGCCGGTCGCCTTCCACGTTCAGGCGGCTCTCCTGGCGAACCTGCAGCTCCTTCGCGGCAGGCGGCCGTGGCCTGCCTGCCGCGAAGGACACCCGCATCCCATGGAGCTGTCGACAGAGGGAGAAGAGGACTGGCCCGCCTGGCGCTGCCCCAGGAACCGGGCGTACCGCCTCCCCCTCGGCGAGCACCCAGGGGGACAGCACCCACCAGAACGGCCCGCGGCACCCTGATCGCGAATCGGCCGGCTTGCCGTCGGCCGGAGCCGGTCCACCCGGCCCACCTGCCGGTGCTGAAGTTCATGTCGGTCAGTGTCCGAGGACCACCTCGCACAGGCGTGGAGCAACTGCCCTGCCATGGAACGCTGTCCGCGAGCAGCTCTGCCTCCGCATCGACGAGGCTCTCACCGAGCAAGGAGTCGGCGTCACGGCCCTGACCGCCCGACAGGGGTTGACAAGGGATACCAAGAAGTGCCGAATGCCCCAAATGCGCATCAGATGTAGCATGAAAGCGGGTCGGCACACTCTCACGTGCGACCGGCCCGGAAGGGCGACCCCGGTGTGTATACGCCGGGGTCGTTGGCGTGTGTACACGCCGGGTCGTCTGCGCGGCGTGCGCCGGTCAGCGCGCCTCCCAACGCCGGTCAGCGCGCCGTATGCCGGGGGGAGCGACGGATGGCACCACGGCGATCTGCGCGGTCTCCCGGCCACGGCGGGACACGCCGTGCCGCCCCTCGATGTCCCGTGGGTCCCGTGGTGGTGGACGGCCCTGGCGAGCGAGGCCGCTACGCCGGGCAACGCGCGGTTCGTTCGTCCCCCCGGCAGCCGGGGCGTTCGGCTCCGGGAGCCGGAACGCGGTGCGCGGTATTCAGGCGGTGCGTCGGGCGCGGTGGCGGACTTCCCGGAGTCGGACCTTCGACGGGAGGCGGTCCAGGCCGGCCGAGTCCCGTGCGTGTGCGAGCGTTTCCCGGCTCAGTCGCCCCAGGGTCAGCGCTGGATCGGCGTGCGGCTCCAGCAGCAGCCGTACGCGTGCGGTGGGAGCCGTACTCCGGCCCGTCAGCCGTACACGGGCCCGTGAGACCCCGTCCAGGGCTTGTGCCTCCCTCTCGATGACGTCCTCGAGAGTGCGGCCGTCGAGCCGGGCCGCCGTGCCGTCCTCGCTGTCGACGAGGACCTGGCCCCGGCGGTGTCCGCGTTGCGCGAGGAGCCACCACAGCAGCAGGACCAGCAGCACCGCGAGCACCGCGATGACGGTCGGCCACCACCAGCCGTCCTCCCGCCACCGGGTGCGTCCCTCGACGCCCAGCACCACGTCGGCCGGCCCGCGGAAGGGCCACCAGCCCGGCACCCCGAAGTCCCAGTGGCGCTGCAGGTCCAGCCCGCCCAGCAGCACGCCGCCGCCGAGGGCGAACAGCCCGAGGCCGAGAAGCCCCAGCAGCACCCGGTTCACCGTCTTGAGCATCAGGATCGCCTCAGTCCTTCTTCGGACGGCGGACGCGCACGGTCAGCCTGGGCCGCCGGGCGAGACGCAAGGACGTCATGGTTTCCCCGAGCGTGGCGTCCAGGTCCTTGCGGACCTCATCGAGATCGCGGAAGTGTGCCCGCGCCCGGGCCTTGACCTTCCGGCGGCCGACGGCGACCTGTGCCGACCGGACTCCGGGTACCCGCATGGCCCGGTCACGCAGGACCAGGGCGGCGGCACGGCGGTCGAGCCCGGCGCGGACCTCCTCCGTGCGGGGGATACCGGTCGGCCGGCGCATCGGGAGCAGCCTGCGCAGACCGGGCGTCACCGCCAGCAGGAAGAGCCACAGGCCGAGGGCCATCGCCACGGCGGCCCCGACGATCATCCAGGTGTCGTCCAGGGGCCGGGTGGCCAGTTCATCGGCGAGCCGCCGTCGCCAGCTCATCGCGTCCCGGCCTGCCCGTACCGCGACCACGTCGTACAGGAGCAGTCCGACGGCCGCGGCGCACACCAGGGCCGCCAAGGCCGCGGGGAGCCGCCGAGCCGACCAGAAACGGCGCGGACGCCGGCCCGCCTCGTCCCCCGGCGCCGGCGTATCCGCGCTCGTCTTCTCGTCCGGCCCCGGGCTGCCGTCGGCGGGCGGAGCCGTCGACGCGCCGGGGGCCGGAGCGGCCGGTCCGGAATCGGAGGGAGGGTCGCTGTCGCCGGTCGGCTGCCGCCAGGTGTTCGCGCTCATCTCACCCTCTCCCGGCCCGAGTGCCGCGCATGCGCCGAGTGCAGCGTCCCGACCGACACCACCAGGTCGGACACCTCCACGCCGGCCCAGGTCCTGAGCCGTTCGGTGACCTCCCGGCGCACCGCGGCGCACTGCGCCCCGATGTCGGACGGATAGCCGAGTTCGACGGTGATGTGGACCCGTGCCTCGCCGAGCACCGCCTGCCGTCCCGCGGCGGGCTCGGTGTCCCGTCCCTCGGTGTCCCGTCCCTCGATTTCCCGCTCCGGTGCCCGTCGCACGGATGTGGTCACGTGCGGTGTCCGGCGGCCGGGGGGTACGTGGCCGGTCGACTCGGTGAACCGGCTCAGCGCCTCGCGCGCGACCCTGGCAGCGGTCTTCGCCACGACCCGGTCGGCGACGGTGATCGCGCCGCGCTCCCTGCGGGGGACGCCTGGACTCGGGCCTGCCTCAGCGGTCACCGTCGCCAGTCTTCCCGAGCCCGTCGCCGGTCATCGCTGATCCGCTCCTGCCGGTCCCGGCGGCGGACGAAGTCGCCCGGTTCGAGATCACCTTCCATGAACCGCCCGACCACGAGACCGACGACACCAAGCCCCAGCACCAGCAGGAAAGCCCAGAAGTCACCGAAGTACGCGGCGAAACCCAGCGCCATTCCGGCCATCAAGCCCACCACGGCCCTGCTCATGACGCGCTCCTTCATTCAAGCGGGCTGCTCCGCCCGGGTACGGGCTGCTCCGCCCCGGCTGTCGGCTACTGGACCCGCTGCCGCTCGTCCCGTTCGTCCTCCTCGTCCGGCAGCTTCACGTCGCTGACCGTGATGTTGACTTCCACGACTTCCCTACCCGCCATCCGCTCCACCGCGGAGATCACGTTTTCCCGCACCTCACCGGCGACGTCCGTGATCGAGACGCCGTAGTCCACGACGATCTCCAGGTCGATGGCCGCCTGCAGCTCGCCGACCTCGACGTCGACCCCGCGCGTGACGGACTTGCCGCTGCCGGCGCCGGGCATCCGCTCCCGCACGGATCCCATCGAGCGCGCGAAGCCGCTGCCCAGGGCATGGACGCCCAGCACGTCCCGCGCCGCCATTCCGGCGATCTTCTCCACCACGACATCGGCGATGGTCGTACGGCCACGAGAACCGGGCGCACCACCCTGTCCTACGCCGGTGTTCTCAGTCATCGGGATATTCCTCCCTCGTGAGGCTCACACAGCACTCATGGATAACAAGTATATTCGCTTTAGTAGTACTTGACATGATTTGAGGCTTTCATGGCGAAATGGCCGACTCGTCGGGCGAGCGGCCCGGCATGCCGGGGGAGAGCAGTGGCCACGGCGGAAGAAGGAGGGTGAGGCAGCGGTGAGAACCGACGCGTGGACGCAGACGGTACGCAACCAGCTCGCCCTGGGCCGACTGCTGCCGCTCGGCGGGCCCGAGGACGGGGCATGGATCACCGAGCAGGCCGCCGTACGGGCCCTCGGGCGCGCGGCCGCCGAGATTCCCGGTGTCCGGCTGGGAGCCCTGCGCGTCGGGCCGGTACCGCTGGAGCCCGTGTCCGAACCTGCCGTCCCCGCGCCTGCCAGCGCGCTACCGCCTGGCCCGCTCAGGATCGAGGCCGACTTCACGGCATCCCTCGGGCAGCCGCTGCCCGAGACCGCCGACCAGTTGAGGAGCGCCCTGCTCCACACGGCCGCCGAACGGCTCGGCCTGGCCACCTCGACAGCCGACCTGCGGATCTCGGACCTCCACGAGGGCCCGCACGAAGGCCCGCACGAAGGCCCGCACGAAGGCCCGCGCGAGGGCCCGAAGACCGAAGTGACATCGGGGGTCGCGACGAGGGACACGAGGCCGGCGCCGGAAGGCACAGCCGCGAGCGGCTCGCACCCGGTGCACCCGGTGACCGGAACGGCGTCCGGGCAGGGACCCGCCGGGGAGATCGCGGATGTCGCGGCGGGTGTTCCGGGCGTCGCCCGCCTCACCGCCGTGCTGGGAAGCCGTCCGGTCAGGCTGCACGACCTTGTCGATCCGCCCCGCAGGCACGTCGAGATCCACTTCGCGGTCGCCCCCGGACACCATCCACTGCACGTCGCCCGCGCCGTCCGGAAGGCCGTGGCCGCCGCGGCCGCCGGTGACACGACGAGCCCGGTCACCGTCGCCGTCCTCATCACGGAGACGGGGGTGTAGGTCCCCCGCTCGAAGAGCCGGGGACCGGGCGGCTCGGAGTCAACGGCCGCCGGCGCGGAGACGCCGGTGCCCTCGCCCCCGTGGCCCCGGTTCCGGTCCGGCCCTCGCCCCGTCGCCCCCCGGTTCCGGTCCGCCCACCCCGCTCGGCCGACCGCGAGACGCCCCTTCCGGAGAAACGCCCCTTCCGGAGAGGTGACCCGTACGGAGAGGTGACCCGTACGGAGAGGTGACCCGTACGGAGAGGTGACCCGTACGGATCTGACGCCCGGTCACCGCGCTTCGCCCACCGGGGGACGGCCCCGGCACGGTGTGAGACCTGTCCGGCAGGGAACCCGCGTTCCCACAGGAGGTCTGCGCTGGCTGCGGTCGGCGAAGCAGACGTCGTCCTCTCTCCGCGGTCGCGCGACGCGCTTCCCGCCGCGGAGAAGCGCCTTCCTCCCAGCGGCCCGGTCTCAGCGGCTCCCAAGGCGGCGCCGAGCCATCTGCCTCCTTCGGAGAAGAGTTTCATCATCATGAGCAGCACCACGACGGCCGGTCTCCCGCTCTCGAAGACGTCCGGCAGTGACTTCGCCCGATTGTCGAGAAAGATCGCTGAGGCCGGCCTGCTGGAACGCCGCCCCGGCTACTACGCGCTGCGGATCACCGGGGTGGCCGGGCTCTACGTCATGGGGTGGGTCGCCGTCGCACTCATCGGCGACAGTTGGTGGACCCTGGCGGTCGCCGCCTTCCTGGCCGTGGTCTTCGGCCAGGTCGCCCTGGTCGCCCATGACGCGGCCCATCGCCAGGTGTTCCGCCGGCGCCGGGCCAGCGAGGTGTCCGGGCGGATCGCCGGTACCGGGATCGGTATGGGCTACGGGTGGTGGCAGGACAAGCACACCCGCCACCACGCCAACCCCAACCATGCGGAACTCGACCCCGACCTCGACCCCGACCTGCTGGTCTGGTCCCAGGACCAGGCCCGGACCGCCGAGGGGCTCCCCCGTCTGATCGGCCGCTGGCAGGCGTTCCTGTTCTTCCCGCTGCTCACGCTGGAGGGCTTCAACCTGCACGTGTCGAGCGTGAGGGCGCTGGCCAATCGTTCGCTCAAGCACCGCGCCCTCGACGGCACCCTCCTGTTCGCGCACTTCACGGTCTATGCGGCCGCCCTGTTCTGGCTGCTGCCGCCCGGCATGGCTATCGCCTTCATCGCCGTCCACCAGGCCCTGTTCGGCGTCTACCTGGGCTCCCTCTTCGCGCCCAACCACAAGGGCATGCCGATACTGACCGGCGAGGACCGCCCGGACTTCCTCCGCCGCCAGGTACTCACCTCACGCAACGTGCGCGGCGGCCTGCTCACCGACATCGCGCTGGGCGGGCTGAACCATCAGATCGAGCACCACCTGTTCCCCGGCATGCCCAGCCCCAACCTGCGCAGGGCCCGGAGCATCGTGCGTCGCCACTGCCGGGAACTGGGCGTCGACTACGTGGAGACCGGGCTGCTCACCTCCTACCGGCTGGCCCTCGCCAGTCTCCATGAGGCCGGAGCACCGCTCCGGCACGCCCGCGTCGCCGGCTGAGGGTTGGCCCGGCGGGGCGACGACGTCAGGACGGGGCAGCCGCGCCGGGTGACATGCCGTCAGTCAGGTTGCTGGGCGAGGTTCTCGTGGGCGAGGCCGTCCGGGTGGGTGGCTGAGCGCGGTCCCAGGGGCAACAGGGGCCCTTCGCGGCACGGGGGCCGAGGGCCGCTGGGCGCTGGGGCCCGACGGCCGGCGTACCGTCCCGATGTCTGCCATCCCCACGACATCCGGCGAGGGCCGTGTCCTCCGCGATCAGCAGGGCGAATCCGGGCCACCCGATGTCGCCGGTGAGACGCCGGGAAGGCCTCCCTGCTCCGGTACTGCTGGCCGGCCCCCGCACGGGACGACCCCACGGACAGATCCGCCGGATCCTCCCGCAGGGTCCCTGCCTGCCGGGTCTCCGCCTGCCGGCGGTTCAGCCGACGCAGACGTACCGCGTGGGCGGGAGTCGCCGCGCCCGCCGTAACCCGCTCGGCTCCCGGTGGGCCGGGGTGGTCACAGCGCACCGCCCGCGGCGGTCGGCATCCGGAGTGGGACCGGCCGGACCGTGTGGTGTTCGTCGAGGAGGAAGCCGGAGCCGGTCATCTCGATGACTCGGGCCATGGCCGGGGGCGGATGGTGCAGCCGGAGGATCGTCCCGGCATCGGCGCCGAGCCGGAATGCGGTGAGGAACGCGTTGAGTCCGCTGGCGTCGCAGAAGGTGACCGCCGTGAGGTCGACGTCGACGGTACGCATGCCGTCGCGCAGGCATCCGCCCAGTGCGGCGTACACGAGCGGGGCCGTGGCCAGGTCGATCTCCCCCGAGAGGGTGATGAGCGCGCGAGTGGTGCGGTCGTGCCGGTAGACGGTCAACTGGGGCAGGGGCATGGTTCCTCGGTTCGCGACATCCGTCGGTGGTTCCGCGCGGCAGGGCCGGGGCCCGGCCACTCGCGGTGTGCCGCCGATACGGGGTGTGGGTACGGTGACGTGTGAACGACCGTTCCGTTCAGGCCGGTTGGCGAGCGTGTCGGCGAATCGGACGTCCGGGGATGCCCCGTGGAACGACCGGACGGAAGGTTCGCGCCCGGTGGGCATCGTGACCTGGAGGGCTTCCGTCCCGGGCACGGACGGCGGTGCCAGCGGTGACGGCGGTGCCAGTGGTGACGGGTGACGGGTGACGGGTGACGGCGATGGCAGGGGTATCGGACATCCGGTCGTCCCCCGGGTCGGCCGCCGTTGATCCGGCCGAGTCCGAGTCCGAGTCCGGACCCGGGCCCTCGGGCCCCTGACGACTCAGGACACGGGAAGCGTACGGTCCGTCAAGTGCGCTGCCATGACGGGGAGTCCGCGGTCAAGGCCACACCGTCCGCCGCAGCCGGTTCTGCCGGCCTTGTCGGCCCTGCCGCGGCCCACGACCGCACACGGTCGTGGCGATCCGGGCGATCCGGTTGGTCCCGGCGGGGATCACGCGGCTCCCTCAGGTGCGACGCCGGAGGCGGAGGCGGAACCGCCCACCGCCGGCGCCACGGTGGCGGCCCGTGCCGGTCGTCCCCGCCCGGACACGGGCCTTCCGCGGAGCCGACGGTGGCGGTCCCGCGACAGGCATCCCGAAGTGGCCGTAGTGGAAAGCGGATATACGGTCGCTGTGCTGTGAGTTGAGCTGGTGGATGAGGAGCGCCCCGAAGGCGATCACCGCGATGATCACGATCACGGTCAGGAATGTCTCCACGGTTCTCACCTTCCCGTGAGCCGGTGCGGCATCGTCGCGGTCATGGCGGCGGTCACGGCGTTCCCGGCGTTCACCGTCGGGATCCGCGGCCGTACGGCCCGGCCGCCGCCGGCCTCATGTCCTCCCTCGGAGTCCCAGACCGCCTCCACGGCCCGGTCGGCCTCGTGCACCTCCCGCAGGCGCACCGACTCCGCGATCAACCGGCTCGCGGTCGACGTGCCCAGGGGGTCGCTCGCGGCGGCCATCAGCCAGGCCGCCGAGGCGGCGGGCGTCTGCGGCGGCACCACCAGGAGGTTCCAGCGGCCCGTGCCGTACGAGAGCAACAACATTTCGTGCGGGTCCTGTTCGGCCCGGAACCAGCCCACCTTGACCACATGCCCGGCGGCGGGCACCTTGCGCGGAACGACCGGCCAGTGCACGGGATTCACCGTGACCCGGGTGATCCGCCCCCACAACGGATCCAGTACGGCGACCAGGGAGGGGAGCTCCGCCCCGAGATCGCGGGAGCGGGGCCACCAGGCACCGTCCAGCAGGGCCGGCGCGGGACCCGAGGGAGCGAGCGACAGGCGGGGAAGGGGCGACGAGACACGGTCATCGGCTTCGGCCGTCGGCGGGTGAGAAGTGGTCGTGGTCATGACGCGAACCCTGCCCCGGGCCGGCCACGACCGACCCGGCGTATTCGATCGCCGAAAACGACACGAGCCTGAAAGCCGGTGTGCGAAATATCCTCGGTACCTTCGAGCGTACTCCTCGGACGGACTTGACGGACCCTCGGTCGAGGAGGGTCCCGTACCCCCTCCCGCGAACCGTCGTCCCTGGGCCGTGAACCCGGCGGGAAGCATTCCGCGAGCGGGGCTCTTCGCAAGGGCGGGCGTCTCACCCCGCTGCCGCGGGGCCTGGCGTGGTGCTCCGGTCCGTTCGTCCGGTGCCCGTGTCGATGAGGATCTGCTCGGCCCGCCTCCCGCTGCCGGCACGGACGGCCTCGGCCATGGCGGCGCGCGCGGCGTCGGGCGTCGCGTGCGGCGGGACCACGAGGAGGGAGAAGAGATCCTGCTCGCCCCGGGTGATGAGAACGGTGTCGTCGCCGACCGGGAAGGAGTCGATGCGGACGACCCGGTCGTCGATGGTCATCCGCGTCGGCAGTTCCTCCCACGCGTCGGTGTCCAGGCCGACACGCGTGATGGGCCCGAGGTGCTCGGTCAGCGCGCTGATCAGGCTGGGGAGTTCGGCGGCGATGTCGCGGGAACGAGGCCACCACACCCCGTCGAGCACGCCCTGCCGGTCATGTGTCGTCTCCAGCCGCACGAGAGCCGTCCCGGGCCGCACGGCCCGGTGGACCGCGTCCGGCAGGAGTCTGTCCACCCTTGGGGAATCGGAGTCGGCCATCTCACTCGCCTGCCCGTCTGCCTGGATCGAGGGGACCGAGTTCGCTCGGGGGACCGTGGCTTCCTCGTTTCACGGTACTCCCCGCCCCCCGCCCACGGCCGGAGAGCCCGCCGGTCACCCGCGGGTGCCGCGTGGACCGCCCGAGTAAAGTGAGGAATCCGGCCCGTTTCGTACGGGGCCACCGAACGCCGAGGTCGCCATGCGGTCCATGAACACACCCGGGGACGGACACGCCGAGGTCCAGATCGTCGCCGCCTCGCCGGAGGTCGCCCGGCGGGTCGCGGAGGTTCTCCGCCGTTGCTTCGACGCCACCGAGCAGCGCAGCTATCCCGCGGGCCCCGACGGAGGCACCCGCCTCGACCTCACCGTGGACACCGCGCACGCGGCAGAGCCGGCCCGGTCATGGCTGGAGACCAGCCGGTCCGCGGAAGGCGGCCGGCCGGCGGACGACAGCCCCCGGCGGTAGAGGCCCCGGCGGCGACGCCGCCCCCTGCCCCGTTCCCCACGAAACCGCTGATGGTGGGCGGGTACCGGGGTACGGCCCGGAGTAGAGTGAACTGCGAGAGCCGGTCCGGGAGCCCGAGACAAGTGGCGGCGACCATGGCAACACTGCACCAGCGGAAGAACCACCGCGCAGCGATCATGAAAGTCCTGTACCAGGGCATGGAACGCAGTGGCCTTCCCGACGCCTCCGGGGCCACGCTGCGGGACGAGCTGGAGATCCCCGATCAGGATCTGGCCGCAGCCTGCACCTATCTGGTGGGCGAAGGGCTCGTCACGGTCCGCTGGACCCACGGGGAAACACCCGCGACGGTGATGCTGACGCATCAGGGGCTACGGCTCATGGAGGCGGCCGAGGAGGAGCGCGACTGACCCCCGCAGGACGCCTCGGGACCGCCTCGGGACGACCGCCCCAGGACCGCCTCGGGACGACCGCCTCGGGACGCGGGACCGGGGATTCTCGTACGTACCACCTGGCAGAGCGGCAGACAGGGAGCAGCGCATGATGCGTCCAGCCGACATCCGCGAGTGGCGGGACCATGACGTGGTCGATCTGAAACAGCGCAGAATCGGCGTCCTCGAAGCGGTCTACGTCGACACGGCCACAGACGAGGCGGCCGTGGCCACCGTCCGGTCCGGGCTGCCCACCCGCCGCCGGCTGGTCTTCGTCCCCCTCGACGACGCGGTCCTCGGACCGGGCTACGTCCGGGTCCCCTACAGCAGGGGGCAGGTGCGGAAGGCCCCGTCGATCGGGACGGACGACGTGCTGCCCGCCGAGCAGGAGGCGGAGATCTTCCGCCACTACGACATGACATACCGGCCGGGAGCAGGCGGCGAACGCCGGCTCGCACGCCGCTGACCGTACGCACACGGCACGAAAGGAGGTGGTCCGAGGTGGCGGCGCTCTTCCTTCTGCTGCTCCTCGTGGCAGTCGTGCTGGGCATCATCGGTGTGGCGGTGGAGAGCCTGGGCTTCCTTCTGGCCGTCGGCATCGTGGTCTTCGCCGCGGCCATGATCTTCTCCGTGGTACGGACGTCCCGGCGCGCCAGGCGGCACCCCATACGCTGACGGCGAGGCCGCACCGGCGGGGCCGGCACTCAGGAGGCGGGCTGACCATGGGGAGACGGGCGGACACCAGGGCGGCGGGTGGAGCGGACCGTCGCGGTGCCCTGCCCGGTACGGGCGGCGAGGAACGGTCGGGGTCCCAGCCCGAGCCGGGCTTCTGGCAGCAGGTGGTCGAGCAGCTCGGCACCGCCCTGATGGTGGTCGATCCGGCCGCGCGGATCCTCGCCGCCAACCCGGCCGCCGAGCGGCTGCTGGGCCGTGCCTCCGACGCGCTGCGCGGAGAGGACGCACACGAGCTGCTGCACCGGGACGGGGGCGGCGGCACGCTCGTCCGGGAGCGGTGCCCACTGCTGCGGGCACTGGCCGCGAGGGCCGCCGCACGCGGGAGCGGCGACAGCTATCTGCGCGGTGACGGTCACCTGGTCACGGTCGCCTGGTCCGCTTCGCCGCTGACGGACGCCGGCTCCTTCACGGGCATGGCCGTGCTGTTCACCGATGTCTCGGGCGATCGCGGGACACCCCGGGAACGGGCTGAACGAGCCGCCTACACGAGTGCGCTGGAGGACCTCACCGAGCGGCTGACGCTGGTCGCGGAGATCACCGACATCCTGGGCCAGACCCTGGAGACCGACGAGGCCCTCGCCCGCCTGGGCCGCATGCTGGTGCCCCGCCTCGCCGACTGGGCCACGGTGGACCTCCTGACCGGTTCCGGTCAGGAGGTCCACCGGGTGGCGGTCACCGGTCCCGCGGGCCGGGACGCGGCACTGGAGGGCGGTCGCGAACACCTTCCCGAAGCCGGGGCGGGCGACCCGTCTCCTCTCGTCCAGGTGCTGAACGGCGGCGATCCCGCGCTGCAGGACGGGGTGGGGGCGACCGTGCCGCCCGGCTCCCCGCTGACCGCCCGCCACGGCGAGTTCCTGCGGACGGTGGGCGCGACCTCCGCCATCACGGTGCCGCTGGGCTCCGGACGGCAGATCACCGGCGCCCTGACGCTGATCCGCACCGACCCGGCGCACCCCTTCGACGCCGACGACCTGAACGTGGTGAGCGACATCGGCCGCCGGGTCGGTCGGGTCATCGACAACGCACAGCGTTTCGGCCGCCAGCGTGCCGTCGCCGAGGCCATGCAGCGCAACCTGCTCGCTCCGCTGCCCCAGCCCGGCCGGCTGCGGCTGGCCGCCCGCTACCAGCCCGCCCCCGTGGGGTCCCAGGTCGGCGGTGACTGGTACGACGCGTTCGAGCTGAAGGACGGCACGCTCGCGCTGGTCATCGGCGACGTCGTGGGTCATGACCTGACCGCGGCGGCCGGGATGTCCCAACTGCACGGCATCCTGCGCTCCCTGGCCTGGGACCACGTCGGGCCGCCGGGCAGCGTCGTCGACCGCCTCGACGACGCCATGCCCGCGATCACCACCGTCCCCATGGCCACCCTCGTCCTCGCCCGGGTCGAAGGCCGGCCGCAGACGGGACCATGGACCCTGCGGTGGACCAGCGCCGGACATCCGCCGCCGCTCCTCCTCACCCCCGGCGGACACGCCCAGTACCTCGAAGCGGGGCAGGGACTGCTCCTCGGCGCCCACCTGGGCGACGGCGGAAGCCGGCCGAACGCCACGGAACCCCTGCCGCCCGGTTCCACACTGCTGCTCTACACCGACGGCCTGATCGAGATCCCCGGCAGCGACCTCGACACCGGCCTGCGCCACCTGCGCCGCCACGCCCTGGGTCTCGCCCACGCGCCCCTGGACACGCTGTGCGACCAACTGCTCGCCCGTATGCCGCCCGGCAGCACCGACGACGTGGCCCTCCTCGCCCTGCGTCTGCCGCCGGCATGACCGAGGACAGTCAGGCGACGTCGTGGATGTTGTGCTCGGTCAGGTCGGAGGCATGCCGGGCAACGGCGCGGTAGTCGGCATCGTCGTGGAGAACAGCCAGGCCGTGGTGGGCCGCGGTGGCGGCGATGACGAGGTCGACGGCCGAGGCACTGCGGTGCTCCCCGGCCTGGGCCATGCGGTGTTGCACCGCGCCGATCCACCGCCCGGCGTTCTTCGGGACCGACACGTCGGGGTAGAGGTCGGCGAACATCTCCGCGATCTCGTCGTACTCGCGACCGTTGCGGGCGCTGTGGAGAAACTCGGCGCGTTGCACGAAGCAGGAACCGATTGCCCCGACATCGATCGCGTCGTACCAGGCCGATTGCAGTTTCGGATCCCGGAGCAGCCGTACCAGGCCGGACGTGTCGAGCAAGTAGATCACCGGCCGTGCTTCTCCGCCCGCTGCAGACGCTCGGCGTCCTCGACGGCGCCCCACTCACGCGCGCGCTCGAAGTGACGGCTTATGCGGGCCGCACGCTCCTGCTGCTCGGCGTAGAAGTTCAGAGCGAGATTGACCGCCTCCTTCTTGGTCCTGACCTTGGCCAGAGCCATGGCGCGTTCGAGGGCGTCGTCATCGATGTCGATCTGCGTCACGGACATGTGGCACCTCCTCCGCAATGTTGGTGATGTACATAGAAAGATACGTCACCAACATCGCCGCGTCTCGGTGTCGGATCTCCGGCCTGTGCGGTCGCGACGGACGCTCCATCGGCCCGGGAGACGGTGCCGGCCGTCAGCGCCCCGGACACGGCGCGACGGCGAACCTCTCGGCAGCGGAGGTCCGGAGCGGCTCCATGCGACAGAGCCCGAAGTGCGTGGAATGGGTCACCGGTTGCTGCCGGGCCGGCCCTTCCCGCCGTCGTTCCGCAGTGAGTTTCCGCGGCTACGGCGGCAGGACCGGCGTCGTCCCAGCCGGCCGGAAGCCGCGCATGTGCGCCGGCGGGCGATCCCCGCCCCGCTGCCCGCGCCCGCGAGCGGATCGCGGCGCTCGCGGGACGTGCGCCGGTCGCCCGCGGCCAGGCTCACCGCTCGTCGCCCCCGGCCACCTGGCCCGGCACACCGGCCAGGTGCTCCCGGCGGGCGACCCCGGTCGGGGGTCGGGGAGCGTACGGATCTCAGTGCTTCGGCAGCGGCTGCTCCGCCCAGATCACCTTGCCCTGGGGGGTGTACCGGGTGCCCCAGCGTTCGGTCAGCTGGGAGACCAGGAACAGGCCCCGGCCGCCCTCGTCGGTCGTCGCGGCGTACCGCAGATGGGGCGATGTGCTGCTGCCGTCGGCCACCTCGCAGATCAGGGTGCGGTCGTGGATCAGTCTCAGGTGGATCGGCTCGCAGCCGTAGCGGAGCGCGTTGGTGACGAGTTCGCTCAGCACCAGTTCCATGCTGAAGCCCAGTTCCTCCAGCCCCCACTCGTCGAGCTTGGCGGTCGCCGCGGCCCGCACCCCGGCGACGGCGGCCGGGTCCGGTGGCACGTCCCACTCGGCGATCCGCTCCGGCGGCAGCGCGTGCGTGCGGGCGATGAGGAGCGCCACGTCGTCCGTGGGGCGCTCGGGCAGCAGGGCCTCCAGCACCGCCCGGCAGCTCTCCTCCGGCGCCCGGTCCGTGTGGCCCGCCAGGGCCTTGCGCAGGAGTTCCATCCCCTCGTCGAGGTCGCGGGTCCGGTCCTCGATGAGGCCGTCGGTGTAGAGGACGAGCTGGGAGCCCTCGCCGATCTCCAGCTCCGCGGTCTGGAACGGCATGCCGCCGAGACCCAGCGGCGGGCCCGGCGGCAGCTCGGGGAAGGTGACCTCGCCGTCGGGATGGACCAGCGCGGGAGCCGGGTGCCCCGCGCGGGCCATGGTGCAACGGCGCGTCGTCGGGTCGTAGATCGCGTAGAGGCAGGTGGCGCCCACGACGGCGGCGGGACTGTCCGTGCACTCGTCCTGGTCGATGCGGCCGACCAGGTCGTCGAGATGGCTCAGCAGCTCGTCCGGCGGCAGGTCGAGCGTGGAGAAGTTGTGCACCGCGGTCCGCAGCCGCCCCATCGTCGCGGCGGCGTGCAGGCCGTGGCCGACCACGTCACCGACGACCAGCGCCACCCGGCTGCCCGGCAGGGGAATCACGTCGAACCAGTCCCCGCTCACTCCCGACTGGGCCGGCAGGTACCGGTAGCCGACGTCGAGGGCGCTCAGCTCGGGCAGGCCCCGCGGCAGCAGGCTGCGCTGGAGGGTGACCGCCAGGGCGTGCTCGCGCGTGTACCGGCGGGCGTTGTCGATGCTGACCGCGGCGCGGGCCACGAGTTCCTCCGCCAGGGACAGCTCCTCCTGGTCGAAGGGTTCGTGCTCCTTGGAGCGCCAGAAGTTGACCATGCCCAGCACGACACCGCGCGCCAGGATCGGAGCCGTGATGAGCGAATGGATGCCGTAGTCCACGACCTGCTCGGTGCGCTCCGGGTCCTGCAGAAGCCACCCCGTCGCGGTCGACAGGTCGGCCACCAGTTCCGAGCGGCCGGAGCCGTAGCCGCGCGCCTGGGGCGTGGAGGGCAGGAAGTCGATCAGCCGGCCCTTCTCGTAGAGCGGGTGGTCGTCGCGGATGCCGCAGACGGCGACGCGTCGCATCCCCTTCGCCGTGGCCGCCGGTTCCTCACCGTGCAGGACGGCGTCGGCGAGGTCCACGGTGACGAAGTCGGCGAAGCGCGGGACGGCGATCCGGGCGAGTTCGTCGGCGGTCTGGACCACGTCCAGGGTGGTGCCGATGCCCAACCCGGCGTCGTAGAGCAGTTTCAGCCGCTCGCCCGTGACCTCGGCCCGGCCGGACACGGCCCGCAGTTCCGTGGAGTCGCGCAGTGTCACCACGGTGCCCTGGGGGCCTCCGCCGCGGTCCGTCGGCCGCTGGTTGACCACCAGCAGCCGCGGCCCGGCCAGGTGCACCTCGTCGGTGGCCTCGCGTCCGGAGCCGAGCAGCGACGCCATCTCGGGCTCCAGGGACGGCATGTCCGACACATGCCTGCCCTCGGCGTCCGGGGGCAGTTCCAGCAGACGCCGGGCCTCGTCGTTCGCCAGCAGCAGCCGCCCCTCGTCGTTGACGATGAGCACCCCTTCGCGCACGGCGTGCAGCACCGCGTCGTGGTGCTCGTACATGCGCGACATCTCGTTCGGGGCCAGGCTGTGCGTCTGCCGTCGCAGCCGCCTGCCCACGAGCGCCGTGGCGGCGGTGGCGACGCCGAGCGCGACCGCCCCGGCGGTCAGGATGATCGGAATCTGCCGGTCGACCAGGCTGGTCACGTTCTTGACCTTCAGCCCGGCGGAGACGAGCGCCACCACCTTGCCCTGGTCGTCCCGGATGGGCACGGTCGCCTGGACCTCGTGGCCGAGGGGGCCGTGGACGCTCTCGGTGTAGACCTTGCCCGCGAGGGACGGCTCGATCTCGCCTACGAACCGCTTCCCGATGCGGTCCGGCAGGGGATGGGTGTAGCGGATCCCCTTGGTGTCCATCACCACGACGAAGTCGACGCCCGCGGACTCGCGGCCCGCCTCGGTGAGCGGCTGAAGGATCTTCGCCGGATCGGGGGCCTGCAGTGCGGACAGCACGCCCGGGGAGTGCGCGAAAGTCTGGGCGACCGCTATGGATCTTCGTTTGGCCTCGGCGTTCGTATGGCTCTGTGACTGCACGACGAGAGCGAAGACCGCGAATGCCACGAGCAGCACCACCAAGGCCACCTGGAGGAGGAATATCTGCCCCGCGACACTGCGCGTGTTCCTCCGGGCCAGCGACCACAGTGGTGATATATGACGAACTCGGGCAAAACGGTCCTTCATCCGGCCTTTCTAGCACCGATCACCCATATAGTCACGGGTCTGCACTGAAGACCGCCCTTGTCCAGTGGCGTTCGATCACCTCACCAGCCACACCAGTCACTCTGGTCACACGCCGTCGAGAGGCGCGCGCCCGCGCCCGCCCGCCCGCCGGGTTCCTGGCCGGCACCGGCACCGTACACGCGCCCGGGACGGCACGCCGAGGCCGCCGCGCGCCTCCGGCGGGGACCGCCGGCGCCTCGGCGGGTGACCTGAAGAGACTTTTCGGATCATGGCAACCCTTTGCGAGGCCTGTGACCACAAGGGAGCGGATCCGGCCGGTTCCCGTGTCCGGATCCGCCCTTCCCCCGTGAACGGCCTCCAAGGAGAACGCCTCCCCATGAACAACCCCACGAACGGCGGGCGCCGCAGGCGCCACCGCCGTCGCTGGACCGCCACCGCACTCTTCCTCGGCGCGCCCCTCGCCGTCGTGCCGTACGTCCTGTTGACCCAGGAGGACTCGCAGGCCGCGACGATCGACGGCGGCGCCTTCTACAAGCTCGTCTCCGTGCGCAGCGGCAAGGTGCTGGACGTCAACGGCTTCTCCACCGCCGACGGCACCCGTATCCAGCAGTGGACCGACCAGGGCACCGCCAACCAGCAGTGGCGGCTGAAGCCCGCCGGGGGCGGCTACTACGAGCTCGTGAACCGCAACAGCGGCAAGGTGCTGGGCATCAAGGGCGACTCGACCGCCCAGGCGGCCGTCGCCGAGCAGCAGACCGACAGCTCCGCCGCCTCCCAGGAGTGGCGGATCGACGACGTGAGCGGCTCCGACGCCGTCACCCTCACCTCCCGTCGGAGCGGCAAGGTCCTGGACGTCTCCGGGGGTTCCCGGAGCGACGGCGCGGCGGTCATCCAGTACCCCGGCGCGGGCGGCACCAACCAGCAGTGGAAGCTGGTGAAGGTGGGCGGGACCGGGACGTCCGGGACCGGCACCACGCAGACCAAGGCCAAGGCCGGACCGTATGTGTGGAAGAACGCCCAGGTGGTGGGCGGCGGTTACGTCACCGGCCTGGTGTTCAACCAGAAGGAGAAGGGCCTGCTGTACGCCCGCACGGACATGGGCGGCGCCTACCGCTGGGACACCGGGGCCGAGCAGTGGATCCCGCTGACCGACTGGATCGGCGAGAAGGACTGGAACCTGCTGGGCATCGACTCGCTGGCCACCGACCCCGTCGACCCCGACCGGCTCTACCTCGGGGCGGGCACCTACACCAACGACTGGGCGGGCAACGGCGCGATCCTGCGCTCCACCGACCGGGGCCGCACCTTCAAGCGCACCGCGCTGCCCTTCAAGCTGGGCGGCAACGAGGACGGTCGCGGCGCGGGCGAACGGCTGGTGGTCGACCCCGCGGACAACGGCACCCTGCTGCTGGGCACCCGGAAGAACGGCCTGTGGCGCAGCACCGACCACGGCGCGACCTGGAAGCAGGTCTCCTCGTTCCCCGTCAAGGACGGGGCGGGCAGCGGCGCAGGCATCTCGTTCGTGACGTACGGCAAGGCCGGCAGCAGGACGGTCTACGTCGGCGTCAACGACAAGTCCACCTCCCTCTACCGCTCCACCGACGGCGGCGCCACCTGGCAGGCCGTGTCCGGGCAGCCCACCGGCCAGCTGCCGCAGCACGGCGTGCTCTCCGGTGACGGCTCGCTGTACCTGACGTACACCAACGCCCTCGGGCCCAACGGCGTGACCGGCGGCTCGGTGTGGAAGTACACGCCGGCCACCGGGGCGTGGAAGGACATCTCCCCCTCCCAGGGCGGCTACGGGTTCTCCGGTCTGGCCGTCGACCCGCGCAAGCCGTCCACGGTGATGGTCACGACCCTCGGCCGCTGGTGGCCCGAGGACGAGATCTACCGCAGCACCGACGGCGGCGCGACCTGGAAGGCGCTGGCCGACAAGTCGAAGCGCAGCGCCTCCGCCGCCCCGTACGTCGGCACCCACACCGGGCATTGGATGACCGCCCTGGCCATCGACCCCTTCGACTCCGGGCACGTGCTGTACGGCACGGGCAACGGCATCCTGCGCAGCAAGGACGCCAACGCCTCCGACAGCGGTGGCACCAGCCACTGGGCCATGGGCGCCCGAGGCCTGGAGGAGACCGCGCTGATCGACGCGATCGCCCCTCCGGGCGGCGCCGCCGTCATCACCGCCATGGGCGACCAGGGCGGCTTCCGGCACGACTCCCTGACCAAGGTGCCCTCCGGTCGGCTGGACAACCCGATGATGACCAACAGCACCGACATCGACTTCGCCCAGTCGAAGCCCTCGATGATGGTCCGCGTCGGCCGTGGCGGCGCGCAGGACGGCGCGTACTCCACCGACGGCGGCGTCAGCTGGAAGGGCTTCAAGGCGGAGCCGGTGGCCTCCGCCCAGGACGGTCACATCGCGCTCGCGGCGGACGGCTCCGCCATCGTCTGGACCGAGGCCGGTGAGGCCCCGTACCGCTCGACCGACAACGGGGCGAGCTGGTCGAGGGTCGGCGGCCTGGGCAACGGCGCCGTGGTCGTCGCCGACCGCTCCTCGGCCAGGACGTTCTACTCCCTGTCCAACGGCACGCTCTACGCCAGCACCGACGGCGGCGCCACCTTCACCGCCCGCGCCGCCAACCTGCCCTCCGGCCGGCTCACGGCCGTTCCCGGTGTCGCCGGGGACCTGTGGATCTCCGGCTCCGGCAAGGGGCTGCTGCACTCCACCGACGGCGGCCGCACCTTCACCACGCTCAGGACGGTGCAGTCGGCGTCCGCCCTCGGCTTCGGCAAGGCCGCGCCGGGCGCCGACTACCAGGCGCTGTACCTGATCGGCACGGTCAAGGACGTCACCGGCGTCTTCCGCTCCACCGACAAGGGCGCCACGTGGGTCCGGGTCAACGACGACGCCCACCAGTGGGGCGCGATCGGCGGCGTCGGCGTCGTCACCGGCGACCCCGACACCTTCGGCCGGGTCTACGTCGGCACCAACGGACGCGGTCTGCAGTACGGCGACCCGTCCTGATCCCGCCCCGTCCCCGACGCCCGAGCGGGGCCACGGCCACCACGGTCCGCGGCCCCGCCCCGGGCCCGGGGGACGCGCCCGCGCGTCAACGGACCCGGTTCGCCAGTCGGGTGGCGTTGCTGAGCAGGTGCTCCAGCGGGCCGCGGCGGAAGAAGCGGGACCAGGTCGCCGCGAACAGGGTGGCGCCGAGGACGAAGCAGAACAGCAGCGCGCCGGAGGCGGACTGCGGCGGGGTGGCCGATTCGCCGGGCAGGGCGAGGATCACCAGGATGTGGCCCACGTAGAGGGTCAGGGACATGGTGCCGACGGCGATGACCGGCGCCGCCAGCCGGCGCAGCACCGGCAGCCGGTCCAGCGCCACCGTCAGGCACAGCAGCACCGTGATCGCGATGCCCAGGCTGCCGATGAGGTCGAACGTGGACCCGGTGTGCGGCTCGGCCGCCAGCAGCCCCCAGGCGTCGGGGCCCCACAGCCCGCTGCCGACCGGCATGTCGAAGGCGCCCGCCGACGCGCCGGCGTCCTTCAGGGCCTCGAAGTCCTTCATGTCGGGCATCGCGGCCGCGATCTCCTTGTCGCCGCCGGTCAGCCGGAGCACCAGCCAGGAGACGCCGTAGCCGAACGCGATCAGCGCGGGACCGACCACGGCCAGCCGCCGCCGCACCGTGCCGGAGGACAGGTCCAGCCGGCCCAGCGCCATACCGGTGACGACGAACGTCATCCAGGTGATCGCCGGGTAGAGGCCGGTGAGGAAGAGGTCGAGCACGCCCACCCCGGAGAGCCGGGCGATGGGGTCGTACCCGTCGATGGTGGTCACCGTCGACTCGGTGAGCAGCGCGCGGAGGGCGTACGCGAGCTGCGGTGTGACGAACGCGAGGGCGACCGCGATGATCGCGAGGGTCCTGGCCCGCAGCCGCAGCAGTGGCAGGGCGAGCAGGAAGTACACGGCGTAGAAGTTGAGGATGCCGGCGCCGCCGAAGTCGGTCATCGCCAGCGCGGTGCCCACCACCAGCAGGATCACGGCGCGGATCACGATCCGGGCCCTCGCCTGGCGGCCGGCGAGTCCGGTCTTCGGTTGGAGACGGCCGGCGATCAGCATCAGGGAGAACCCGGCGAGGGTGGCGAACAGGGCCGACGCGCGGCCGCTCGCCAGGCCCAGGAACCAGTCGCCGACTCCTCCGCCGGGCATGGGGAAGGGGCCGACGTGCACGGCGAACATACCGAACACGGCCAGCGCACGGGCGAGGTCCACCGCGACCAGCCGTGCGAGCGGCGCGGCGTCCGGCGTCGCCGTGGAGGGGGTGGCCAGCTGTCGTGGGGGCGCCTTCTCGGCGCTGTCGGTCTCGGTCACCGGGGCAACGATGCCGAGGTGCGACAGCGGTCAACTATCCGATAAGTCACGGGAGTTGCCCCGCCGACCGGCCCCCGTCACCCCGCCGGTCGGCGGGTCGGAAATCCGCCACCGTACGGGCCCGAGCCGCCTCAGGGGTCTCTTCACCGATGAGCGCCCGGGTCGCGCGGCCCGATCGGACGCCCGGTTCGAAAGGACCTCTCAGGCCGTCGGCGCCGCCCTGGTCAGGAGCCGGCCCATCGCGGCGAGCACTGACGGCTCGACCCGGTAGTACACCCAGGTGCCGCGCCGCTCGGAGGTGAGCAGTCCGGCCTCCTTGAGCTTCTTCAGGTGGTGGGAGACGGTCGGCTGTGAGACGCCCACGTCGGAGATGTCGCACACGCACGCCTCGCCGCCCTCGTGGGAGGCCACGGCGGAGAACAGCCGCAGGCGCACGGGATCGCCGAGGGCCTTGAACATCCGCGCGGCCGTCTCGGCCTCCTCCGCGGTGAACGGGCGCTCGGTGAGCGGCGGGCAGCACGGCACCACGGCCTCGCCCGGGGCGGGGTCCAGCAGCGGCAGCACCTTGGTGTTCGACATGCATCTATGTTGACACATATCGAAGCAGCGGGCGAGGGTCCACGGTCCCGCTCCACTCCGCCCCACCCCGACCCCGCCACAGATTCGATGAATGTCTATGTTGACAGTCGTCGATACAAGTGCCACGCTGGGCCGCACAGGAAATCGACAAACATCGAAACAAAGGGGAATCCCGTGGCCGCGTCCAGCAACAGCGTGCTCACCGGCGACCGGCTGCCCGTCGTGGTCATCGGCGCCGGACCCATCGGCCTGGCCGCCGCCGCCCACCTGGTCGAGCGCGGGCTGGAACCCCTCGTCCTGGAGGCCGGACCGGCCGCGGGCAGCGCCGTACGGGAGTGGGCGCACATCCGGCTGTTCTCCACCTGGGGCGAGGTCGTCGACCCGGCCGCCGAGAAGCTGCTCGCCCCGACCGGCTGGGTCCGCCCCGACACCGCCACGTACCCGACCGGCGGCGACTGGGCCGAGCGCTACCTCCAGCCCCTCGCCGACACCCTCGGGGACAGGGTCCGCTACGGCACCACGGTGACCGGCGTCGCCCGCGCCGGACGCGACCGCGTCGTGGACTCCGGCCGCGAGGAGCAGCCCTTCACCGTGCACATCCGGTCCGCCGACGGCCGAGAGGAGCGGATCGCGGCCCGCGCCGTCGTCGACGCCTCGGGCACCTGGTCCCGCCCGAGCCCCCTGGGCGCCGACGGACTCCCCGCGCTCGGCGAGCGGGCGGCCGCCGACCGCGTCGCGTACCGCGTCCCCGACCTGGGCGACCCCGCCGTACGCGCCCGCTACGCGGGCAGGCGCACCGCGGTCGTCGGCTCGGGGGCCTCCGCCTTCACCGCGCTCGCGCTCCTCGCCGACCTGGCGAAGGAGGAGGACGGCACACACGCGGTCTGGGTCCTGCGGCGCGGCATCGGGGCGAACACCTTCGGGGGCGGCGAGGCAGACCAGCTCCCCGCCCGGGGCGCGCTGGGCCTGCGGGCCAAGGCCGCCGTCGACGCCGGCCACGCGAGCGCCGTCACCGGGTTCCGCGCACAGGCCGTGGACCGCGCGGGCGACGGCCGGCTCGTCCTGGTCGCGGAGGACGGCCGCCGTCTCGACCCGGTCGACGAGGTCATCGTCCTGACCGGCCTGCGGCCCGACCTGTCCTTCCTCTCCGAACTCCGCCTCGGCCTCGACGAACGCCTCCAGGCCCCCACCGCGCTCGCCCCGCTGATCGACCCCAACGTCCACTCCTGCGGCACCGTGTACCCGCACGGCGTGGGCGAACTGTCCCACCCCGAGCGGGACGTCTACCTGGTCGGCATGAAGTCGTACGGCCGCGCCCCCACCTTCCTCGCCATGACCGGCTACGAGCAGGTCCGCTCCGTCGCCGCCGCCGTCGCCGGTGACCGCGAGGCCGCCGAGCGCGTCGAACTCACCCTCCCCGAGACCGGGGTCTGCGGCGGCGCGGGCCTGTTCGACGAGCCCGGCCCGTCCCGGGACGGCGCGGGCGACGGCTGCTGCGGAGACTCCGCCACGCTCCGGATCGACACCGCCCCGGCCACCGCGTCCGGCGGCTGCTGAAACACCCACCCAAGGAGGTTCGCGATGACATCCCGCGTACAGCTCGCCCTGCGCGTGCCCGACCTCGACGCGTCCGTCGAGTTCTACACCAGGCTGTTCGGTACCGCGCCCGCCAAACTCCGCGACGGCTACGCCAACTTCGCCCTCGCCGAGCCCCCGCTCAAGCTCGTCCTCATCGAAGGCGCCCCGGACGAGGCGACGCGCATGGACCACCTCGGTGTCGAGGTCGGGACGAGCGAGGAGGTGCACGCCGCCACCGCCCGGCTGGGCGAGGCGGGCCTGGCCACCGACGTGGAGAACGACACCACCTGCTGCTACGCCGTCCAGGACAAGGTCTGGGTCCACGGCCCCGGCAGCGAACCCTGGGAGGTGTACGTCGTCAAGGCCGACGCCGACTCCCTCGCCAGACAGCAGGGCAGCACCTGCTGCACCGGCACGACGGACTCCGGCACCGGCTCCCCCACCGACTCTGACGCCAACACCGGCACCGGCACCGGCGCGAAGGAGACGGTGGCCGCGGGCGGCTGCTGCTGATCCGCCGCTGACCGACCTCCGCTCCGGCGGGGCCGTGACCGGGACGGGGGCCCGGTCACGGCCCCGGTCCGCTCCGCCCGCCCTGTGCGGCACCCGGACCACCGGCTGGGGGATCGTCTGCGCACGCCTCCCCGTCCTCGACCGGCAGGAAGAGGAAGACGCCTCCCCGGGTGTCCCGACGAGCCGGCCGCTGCCTTCCCATCACCGGTGTCCCATCACCGGTGTCCCAACACCGGTGTCCCAACACCGGTGTGAGCTCGGCTTTCCCATCTGTGTGCGCCCGCCTCGGCGCCGCCTCCCCTGGTACGATCCGGCCATTTGTGCGAGGGCATGGGTCCTCGCAGGGGAGGGAACCCACGTGGGCAGACACGCCCCGGGACGGGGCGGGCCGGCCGCCGCCGTCACCTCGTTGGCGGTCCTCGTGGCCGCGACCGCCGCCGTCCTGTCGACGGGAGGCGGCTCCGCCGAAGCGACCGCGGCCGCCGGCGACACCACCGCGATCACACTCGTGGACCCGAGCAGCACCACACCGCGCACCGACCGCCCGTACGTCGCCGGTGACAGCGGCTTCCTGCACCGGCAGACCGGCAAGGCGGGGATGCTGTGGACGGACTACACGACGGGCAGGACCGTCACGGTCGAGAAGGCCGACGGCAGCGTCTTCGTGCCGGCCTCGACCTGCTCCCTCACCGCCGAGTGCCGTCCGGCGTGGTTCGGGTCGGACAGCGACGTGGTCGCTCTGGGGCCGGCCTCGATGACCTACGCGTCGACCGTCACGCTCTGGGACCCGGCCACCGGCAAGACCACCGGCCTCAGCTGGAACGGCTCCACCACCGACGGCTACTACCGGGCCCTGGCCGGGGACACGGTCGTCACCGGCCGGGCCCTGATCGACGTCGTCGACGGCGCCAAGCGCGTCCGCAGGGTGACGGGCGAGCCGACGAACCTCCAGGACAGGGAGGTCGTCGCCGCGGACTCCGAGGGTGTGCTCTGGGCACGCTCCGGCGCCGTCGACTACATCGACATCGAGTCGGCCGTGAACACCCACGCGTTCACCGACGCGACCGCCGCCGACCACCATGTGATGAGCGAGGACAGCGTCGGCTGGTACGACGACGACACCGCCGTCCTGCATCTGAAGTCCCGCGCCGACCTCACCGCCGCCGAGCGGGTCGTCACACTGCCCGCCCACCCGGGGGCGCTCGACGGCGCCCCGGTCCTGGTCGGCGACTGGCTGCTGCTGCCGCTGTCCTCCGGCTCGCTCGGCTCCAGGCTGCTCGCGGTCGACGTCAACGCCCCCTCGGTGCAGCAGACGCTGCTGGCGAGCGCCGGCGCGTACACGCTGGCGGCCGGTGGCAGGAGCGCGCTGGTCAGCGGCGGCACCGACGCCAACGACTGGTGGGTGCAGCGGGTGAGCCAGGCAGACGACGGCACGCTGACGCTGACGAAGGTCCGGCAGGCCCCGGCGCTGGAGAACGACAAGACGGGCATCGCGCTCAGCCGAGGCAGCCTGCGCGTCGCCGAGGACGACCCGGCCGCCACCGCCGACACCACGTCCGTACGCGCCCTCACCACCGACGGCTCCGCCACGCTGACGGCGTCCGGGGCCACCGCGAGCGGCTCGGTCCACTCCGCCCTCTGCCCGTACCAGGGCACCAGCTGCTCGGCGCTGTGGGGGAACCTCGACGCCAGGGACGTCTACCTCGACGCGAACGGCGGCACCGACGAGGGCGAGGGCGGCGGCGATGACCGCCTGGTGGAGATCGGCGGCCACTATCTGGACTTCGGCGGCAAGGGCGGCCGTATCGTCGACGTCTCCGACGACTACGCCGTGTACGACTCCGGCGGGGCCGCCCCGCAGCAGTACGTCGGCGAGTTCGGCCAGGGCGAGAAGCTGAAGCGGTCCGTTCGCGCCGCGGCCCTGAACGGCTCCACCCTGTGGAGCGCCACCACCACCGCCGGCAAGCTCACCTCGTACAGCGTCCCGCTGGCGAAGACGCTCACCTCGGTGACCGTGCCGGGCCTGGCCTGTGTGCCGAGCGAACTCCAGGCGGCGGGCCGCTGGGTGTACTGGGCCTGCGGGACGGACTCGGCGGGCGTGTACGACACCGCGGCCGGTACGTCGACGGCGGTCACCCCCGGTGACGTGCTCCTCGGCGACGGCTTCACGGTCCGCCACGACCACGCCGCGCGCACCCTGGTCCTGACCGAGGCGGCCACCGGCACCTCGCGCACGATCGCCTCGGACCTGGCCGACCAGGGCCTGAGCGCGGATCGCCGCTACCGCTGGACGGTCGACGAGTACACCGGGCTGGTCGCCTGGTTCGACGACTACGAGCGCACGCACGTCACCACGACGGGCATCGCGCCGTCCGCCGTGACGGCCTTCGAGTCGTCGGCGAGCGGCCACGTGGGCCCGGGGATGCCCTTCGAGGGCCACTGGGTGCTGTCCCGCCCGGTCACCTCCTGGTCGCTCAGCTTCACGTCGGTGCAGAGCGGCGCGAACGGCAAGGCCACCCGCACGCTCTCCGGCGGCGCGACGCCGGGCCGGGTGGCGGCGACCTGGGACGGGAGGACGGCGAGCGGGAGCCACTTCCCCAACGGCCACTTCACCTGGACCCTGAAGGCGACCGGCCTCGGCACGACCGCGGCGGCCACGGTGACCGGCGGGGAGGGCTTTCTGCAGCGGGGCGCCGCCGTGCGCCGCGACTTCGTCAGCCCCGAGGGCCCCGACGGCCGTGGCGACCTGCTCACGCTCAACTCCTCGGGCGGGCTGACCTTCCACAGCGGCACGGGGACGGGCAGGCTCGGCGACAAGTACACGGGCACCGGCTGGCCGACGACCATCAGGGCGGTCCCCTTCGGCGACCTGAGCGGCGACCGCTGCAACGACGTCCTCGTGCGCTACGGCAGCGGCGCGCTGCGGCTGTACAAGCCCGGGTGCGGGGCGGCGGTCAAACCGTCGACGTCGTACACCACCCTCGCGACCAGCGGCTGGACGCAGTACGACGTCCTGACGTCGCCCGGCGACGTGAGCGGCGACGGCCGCCCCGACCTGGTCACGAGGAACTCCTCCACCGGAGCGGTCTACCTCTTCAAGGGCACGGGCGACGGCAAGCTCGCCGCTCGTGTGAAGCTCTACGACAACTGGAAGGGCTACAAGAAGATCGTCGGCGCCGGCGACCTCACCGGCGACGGCAGGGCGGACCTCCTGGCCCAGGACACGTCCGACACTCTCTACCGCTACGACGGCAGGGGCGACGGCTCGTTCGCGGCCCGCGTCAAGGTGCTGTCGAACTGGGGCGGCTCGTACAACGCGATCGTCGGCGTCGGCGATCTCACCGACGACGGCCGCCCCGACCTGGTCGCCCGCGACACCAGCGGCAACCTGTGGCGCAACAGCGGCGACGGCAAGGGCTCGTTCGGGCCCCGGACCCGGATCGCGACCGGTTGGAGCGGCTACAAGTCCCTCTTCTGAGCGGTGACGGGACAGACCGACGGCCGGGGCCGGCGGACGGACGGGGGGACGCTCCGTCATCCGCCGGCCCCGGCCGTTTCGTCCCTCGTTCGGGAGACAAGGCCCACAGCCACCGCAGAACACGTCCCGCACGGGGTACCCGTACGCGTGCAGGCGATGACGGAACAGAGACTGTTGTCGTTTGACAATAATAGCCGTGAGACAACAAAGTAACCGTGTCGGACGTGCACGGGGAAGGACATGGGATGCTCCGGTGGACGGAGACCGCTCCGTGCGCGGGTCGCCGTCGCAGAGAGGCGACGGTGCCGCCGACGTCGCGACGGACCGCTCAGGCGGTGCGGCTGCTGGAGTCCGGGGCGTCGTCGTGGATCTGCACGGCCGCGGTGGCGCAGAAGGCCTCCAGCCCCTCCAGCAGGGCGGTCCGCTTGGCGGCGGGCATGTCCGCCAGCACCTTCCGCAGCTCCCTCTCCCTGCGTGTCCGCAGGTCGGCGAGGAAGGCGCGGCCCCGGCTGCTGAGGTGCAGCCGCACCTCACGCCTGTCCTCCGCGCTCACCACCCGCTCGATGAATCCCGCGGCGTGCAGCCGGTCGCACAGCCGGCTCGTGGACGGCGGTGTCGACGCGAGCGTCTCCGCCAGGGTGCGCAGGTTGATGCCGTCCTGGTGTTCGAGTATGTGCAGGACGCGCAGCTGGGACGCTGAGGTGGGCGCGGTGGAGGCACGGCCCCACACGACTTCCAGCAGCTCGACGGCCGTCGTGGTCACACGCGCGACCTCGTCAGGCTCTGGGCGGCGGCGGAAGGCAGTCACGGTCACACTCTCGCAGGCACTGGGCTGAGTGTCAGCGTACTAGGGACCTTCCGATGGATCTCCGTGGACGATGCAGCGGCGTCCGGCACGCCGAGCGGGCGCGCCGGACCTCACCACGCCGCGGAGATCCATCAGAGGCGCCCTGGGCGCGCACGCCGGCCATGAACGCCCCGAACCCCCGGCACGACCCGTCAGGGATCCCGGCCTCGCAGCGGAGGCACGTACCCCGCGGAGAAAGATTGGTGTTTCGCCCGTCATGAAGAGATTCCTGGCCGCCGAGCGCGCTCTGCGCACCGCGGCCCCCCACGCGTTGCTCGACGCCACGCGTTCCGTACTGGTCGAGCAGTACGGGGCGGAGGAGACCGAGCTGTTCCTGGCCGACTACAGCCTGACCGTGCTGCAGCCCGTGTCGGTCCTGCCGCACACCCTGGAGCCGGTGCCGGTGCACAACGCCACGGTCGGCCGGGCCTTCGGTTCGCAGAAGCCGTACCGCGAGGAGCGGCCCGACGGGCGCACGCGGCTCCATCTGCCGGTCAGCGTGCGCGGCGACCGGCTCGGCGTGCTGTCCGTCACCCTGCCCGACGCCGCCGCGCGGGAATGGGAGACCGAGCTCGCCGACTTCGCCAACGTCCTCGGACACGAGGTGCTCGTCGCCGAACGGGACACCGACCTCTATCTGCAGACGCGCCGCAAGGACCGGCTCACCCTCGCCGCCGAGATGCAGTGGCAGCTGCTGCCCGGCCGCTCCTGCTCCCGCCCCGAGTACGACCTGGGCGCCCAGCTGGAGCCCGCCTACGCCATCTTCGGCGACAACTTCGACTGGTCCGCCACCGCCGACCGTCTGACGCTGTACGTCACGAACGGCATGGGCGAGGGCATAGAGGCGTCGCTGCTGACGAACCTGGCCATCAACGCCCTGCGCAACGCCCGGCGGGCCGGCATCTCCATCGCCGACCAGGCCGCCCTGGCCGACCAGGCCGTCTACGCCCACTACCGAGGACGCTGCTACCTCTCCGTCCTGATGTTCGACTTCGACCTGGTGACGGGACACGCGAGCGTCGTGGACGCGGGCTCCCCCCAGTTGCTGCGGCTGCGCTCGGGCACGGTGGAGCGCGTCACGTTCGACGCCCAGCTCCCCCTGGGCATGTTCGAGGAGACCGACTACGTGGCCCAGGACTTCCATGTCGAACCCGGTGACCGGCTCGTCTTCGTCAGTGACGGCGTCCACGGGGTGGCCTCGCCGAAGGGGGAGGCCTACGGGGACGCGGCCCTCGCACGGGCCATCCACTCCACCCGGCTGCTGCCCGCGGCCGAAGTACCCCGCGCCATCCTGCGGGAGTTGACCGGCCACCGCGGCGAAGCCCTGCCGGACGACGACGCCCTCGTCGTCTGCCTGGACTGGCGCGGGAGACAGGCGACCCAGAGATAGGCCGAACCGGGCCGTGGACAGGCCGGACCACGGACAGGCCGGACCACGGACAGGCCGGACCACGGACAGGCCGGACCACGGACAGGCCGGACCACGGACAGGCGGAACAACCTCCTTGTGGCGAACGCTCGTTGTCCGTTCCGAACCCCCGCGCTACTGTTGTCATGCGGCAATGATTGCCTGATGGCCGCCCTCCGGTCGGCCGTGGGTGCTCGCGGCAGGGAGAAGACGCACGTGACGCAGAGCGAGACGACCCCCGCCGTGACGCGGGACCTGAGCGGGTTCCTGGCACGGCGCCGCGAGCAGATCGCCCAGCGCTGGGCAAAGGCCCCTCGTGCCGTCGCCGGAGCGAGCCCGCGGTGACCGGCTCCCCCGCCGGCTCCACCGCCCCGCGTCCGGACCCCCCGCCGATGACGGCACAGGGCGATCTCCTGCCGCTCACCATCTCCGGCGGGGAGGTCGTCGGCTCCTTCCTCGGCCGTGTCCTCGCCGAGATCGCCCACGGCGCACGCCTCCCGGCCACCCGCACCGGGCCGGCCGGGATACGCCCGGCCGTGGCGACCACGCTGGTGGAGTCGGGTCTGACGCCACCCGTTCCGGTCACGGCCCCGGATGCCGACAGGGCCATGTCCCCGGTGCGCGCAGCGCCGCCTGGGATCCCGCCCGCCCACCCGGAAGGGGGTGCGTGATGCATGGCCCGCTCGCCCCGACCATGCGTCTTCCCATCGCTTCGGACGCCGACCTGGCCTGGGTGCGCCGGCAGGTGCGCCGCTGCGCCGCCGATGCCGGGTTCGGCCTGGTCCAGCAGACGAAGCTGGTGACGGCGGCCAGCGAACTCGCCAGGAACACGCTCGTCCACGGAGGCGGCGGGCATGCGGAGATCACGGCGCTGGACGACGCCGGCAGGCGCGGGCTGCGGCTCTCCTTCGTCGACTCGGGCCGGGGCATCCGCGACACCGAACTCGCCATGGCCGACGGGTACACCACCGGCGGCGGGCTGGGCATGGGGCTCGGCGGTGCCAGACGCCTCGTCCAGGACTTCGCACTGGACAGCCGGCCCGGCGTGGGCACCACCGTCACGGTGACCGAGTGGGTCTCCGGCCTGCCCTCGCCCCGATCGGGCACACCCTGAGCACCCCCGCTGCCCCGGGGCCCGGCTCACACGGCTCATCCCTGCCGGCCCGGCCGGTTGAGCCGAATCTGCCGGATGAGCCGAATCTGCCGGATGAGCCGGATCGTCCGGTGCAGGGCGGTCAGCTCCGGGGGCCGCCGGGGTCCGGGCCGAGGCCGTACGGGGTGCCGTCCTGAGCGGCGAGAAACGCGCGCATCCCCCTGCTCAGCGCCTCCCTGTCGGCGGGCCGCATCGCCGCGAGGACCGCGGCGAGCGCGTGGGACCGGTTCGATGCCACCTCCTCCAGGACCTGCCGCCCGTGCCCCGTGAGGTTCAGCTGCACCTCACGCCGCCTGTGCGGATGCAGCCCACGCTCCACCAGCCCCGCCGCCTCCAGCCGGTCGCAGAGACGGCTGGCGGTCGGCAGCCCGATCTCCATCCCCTCCGCCAGAGCGGTGAGATTGAGCCCCGGTCCGGTCTCCAGGATGCGCAGAGCCCGCAGTTGATGCGGCGACAGACGCAGACTCGCCCCCTGACCTGCCGTCGCCCACAGATGCGCGAGGCTGTCCACGGCATCGGCGATCCGCAGGGCGAGGGACAGAGCATCGCCCGCCCCGCTCACCCCGTCGTCCCCGAAGCCGCCGAGACGAGTCACGAACCCATCGCTTTCAGCAATCGCCTGACCATACGGATACCACCCTCATGGAAAGGCGGTACCCGAACAGCCGCCGGGCAAGCACGGCGGACCCGAGGCGGCGCGGCAGGAGCGCGGGGCCGGGCAGGAGGCGCGCACCGGCTCGGCCGCTCGGCGCAGGAGGCCGGCCCGTCGCGCCCGGCCTCCGCGATGCCGCCTCGGTCACGGCCGTCGCCGGCGTTCGAGCCCCAGCCGTCACCGCCGCCGGACTCGGGCGGCCACCTGGCCGGGTCCACCGCACCGACGCACCGACGGCCCGCCCGGCTGGCGGGCGAACTCTCCGGCCCTCAGTACGCGAACCGGTGAGGCGGTGCCGGTGACGCGGGTCACCGGGACGAGCCCGGGTCCCTCCGACCAGCCGTGACAGCGGGTGCTCCGTACCGCCGCCCCCGAGCCGGTACCCCCGCTGGTACGCCTGCGCCATGGCACCGAGGTTCGGCCCGGTCAGCGGTGTGGTCCTGCCGCCCCTCCGCAGCAGGCCCTCGATCAACTCCACGGTCCGTGCGCGCTGGTTCCACGACCGCTCACCGTACAGAACCCCGGTGGCGCGGTGGGGCCGGAGGGCGTCCGGTCCCGGAGGTCAGCGGAAGTTCACGTCGCTGCACAGGAAGTACGTCTGGTCCAGGTGCGAGGCCTGCCAGATCGGGTGGACGACGTGGCGGGCCGTGTAACCAGACGTGCTGACCGGGATCGAATAGTCGCTGGCCAGGCTGCTCCTGCCGTCGACGGTCTTGACGAAGGTGTCGGCGCACCTCAGATCGACTTCCCGTGACCTGCGTCACGCCCCCTGGGTCGCGCTGCCGGCGGCCGGGGGCGGTGACGCAGGCTACCGCCGGCCGCTCCGGTCGGCCCCGCACTCCGCGAACCTCCGGCCCCCGCCCGACCGGCCCGCGGGGGCACCCGCACCGGTCGCCCCGGGGAGGCCCGCTGCCCGGGGGCGGCCGTGGCGGGGACTTCAGGTCACGGGCGGTAGGCGGCGCGGTTGTGGTAGGTGACCTTGCCGGCGGCCGGCTTGGCCGGGGCGAAGAGCTGGTCGACGGTGACGAAGTGGAAGCCGCGCGCCTTGAGGGCCTTGATGATGCCCGGGACGGCGTCGACCGTCGTCCTGTGGATGTCGTGCATGAGGACGATGTCGCCGGGCCTGGTCTCCGCGTTGACGGTCTTCACCAGACGGGCGCTGTCCCGGTACTTCCAGTCGAGGGTGTCGACACTCCAGTTCACCAGCGGCCGGCCGGCGGCGCCGCGGACGGTCGCGTTGTGGGCGCCGTAGGGCGGGCGGACGGTGGTGGGCTTCTTTCCGGTGGCCGCCTTGATCGCCGCGTCGGTGCGGGAGAACTGCGACCTGACCTTCGCGGCGCTCAGCTTGGTCAGATTGGCGTGGTCCCAGCTGTGGTTGCCTATCTGATGGCCGGCGAGCGACGCGGTGCGCAGCGTCGACGGGTGCGCCTGGGCGTTCTTGCCGACGACGTAGAACGTGGCTCTGACGTCCCGTTCCTTCAGTATGTTCAACAGGCGCCTGGTGTCGGTCACGGGGCCGTCGTCGAAGGTGAGCGCGACGCACTTCACCTTGCGGCAGTCGACGTCCAGGGGTGCGGCGGAGGCGGTCGTGGCGGTGCCGGCCAGCGTGGTGCCGCACAGGGCGGCGGTGACGGCCGAGGTGACGAGGCGTCGGTGCATCGGGTCCTCCAAGGGCGGTGGGCTGCCCTGTACGACCAGCCCGCCCGGGGCCTGGATGCACGCGTGTGCGATTTCGGCTGAATATGGTGTGCGCCGGACCAAAAAGGGCGCGATTTCCGGCCATTGGCGCTGTTGCACTGTCACAAACCTGTTCGAGGACGGCTTCCTCTCGGTACGCGGGGGCGGAAACATGTCCGCCATGGGGCACCATCACCGGAACGTTCCGACTCTCGGGGGGCTTCCGATGGTTCACGCAGTTCGCGCACGCCGTACGACCGCCGTACTCGCCGCTCTCTCGCTCGGCGTCCTGGCGCTGACCGCGTGCAAGGGGGACGCCGAGCAGGGCGCCCCGAGCACGACGGCGAGCCCGTCCGCCCCGGCCAAGGACAAGGGCAAGGACACCGGCAAGGACAAGGACACCGACAAGCCCGCCACGGACGCCCCCGGCGGCGGTGGCAGCGGGGGCTCCTCAGGCGGCGACGGCACCCCGGCGGCGTCGGAGCCCGCCGCGGACGACGACCAGGACGGCGGTGTGGGCATGTGCGAGACGACCGACCTGAGCTACAACGTCACCGTCGCCTCCAAGCCCGTCAACCACGCGCTGCTGACCGCCACCAACAACAGCGGCGACCCCTGTCTGCTGCCGGCCGACGAACTGGTCGTCACGATCCCGGGGCTCGACGGCGCCGCCGAGCACATGGGCCCCGCGGGCGAGGACTGGATCCTCGACGCCGGTGAGAAGGCCTACGCCGGGATCCTGTTCTCGCGCGCCGACACGCCGGGCGGCAAGAGCGCCGACAAGGTGGAGGTCGCGCTCACCGCCGCCGAGAGCCCGGCCACCGTGCCGATCAACGACGGTCCCGTCACCGTCAACGACGGCCAGGTCACCAGCTTCTTCGGCACGGCCGAGGACGCGCTCACCTACTGATCACCCCCGGCCGTCCGGGGCGTGTCACCCGGCGGTGGCTCCGGGGCGCGTCCCGGCGACACCCGGACACCTCCGAGCCGGGGATGCGCGGCGAGGGCCGCGCGGCCCCCGCCGCGCACACCGCCCGGCGGAGCCGGGGCGGACGGGCGGACCGGGCCCCCGACCGTCGGCCCCGCCGGTGGGCCCGGGAGTACCGTGGACGTACCAGAGGCCTGCGGCAGCGGAGGGCGGTGGCGTCCATGCGAACGAGGCCCGGCCGCCCCGATGACGTCCACGGCACCCCCGAGGTCCGGTGGGCCCCGCCCGTCGACGACGGGCTCGCCGAGGTGCGTGTCATCGCGGCGGACCCCGCCACGGCCCAGCGCGTCGCGCGTGTCCTGCGCCAGGTGTTCCCCTGCGACGAACCCCGCAGCTACCCCGCGGGCCACGACGGCCGCGGCACACTGCTCCATCTGACGGTCGACACCCGCCTCGCCGTGACCGGCGCCCCGCACGAGGCGGCGCCATGGCTGTACAGCAGCCGCTCCCAGGGCGAGCGCGCCCACACCGACGAGCCCTGCTGACGTACCTTCGCCCGCCCGGGGCACGAGCCGCCCGTGTCCGCCGGGTGGGCACTGCTGCGTCCGGGGGGTGTCGTACGTCTCGGCCGACGCCGGGGTGCCGTCGAGGAGCGCGGCGAAAGTCTGTCACGGCGAGCACACATCTCAGCGGCCGCCGGAGCTAGGGTTGTCGCACGAGGCAGCCGGTGCCGGCTCCCGGTGCCCGATCGCGCGCGGAGCACGGTGCCGCGCCCGCCCGGACCCCTCGCCGCGTCCCGAAACGAAGGTGCCATGCCCGCTGAGAACGCCCGTGCCGCCGGGAATCTCGACGACGACGACTACCCCGCCTACACCATGGGGCGGGCCGCCGACGTACTCGGCATCACCCCCGCCTTCCTGCGGGCCATCGGCGAGGCCGAACTGATCACTCCACTGCGTTCGGAAGGCGGCCACCGCCGTTACTCCCGCCGCCAGTTGCGCGTCGCCGCCCGCGCCCGCGAGCTCGTCGACCAGGGCACGCCCATCGAGGCGGCGTGCCGCATCATCTCCCTGGAGGACCAGCTCGACACCGCCCTCCGGCTCAACCGGGAGATGCGCCGGAGGCTGGACGAGCTCGACGCGGATAGCTAGTCCCGCCGTTACAGAATTAGGGGACCCGGCGGGGCGAGAATTGCCAGGCAGTCCCGAAAACAGACGGGGGCTTCCGGCCGGCCTGTGTTAGCGTGATAGCAGTTGCAGTTTTGGTTGCCAGAGATTCGTTTCTTTGCAGAGCTTTCCGGATCTTTCCGGAGGGGTGATCATCGCGGCGACTCGGATCCGTAAAGTGCGGATTCGGCACTGCCCCCCAAGGGAGATTCAATATGGCATCTGGCACCGTGAAGTGGTTCAACGCGGAAAAGGGCTTCGGCTTCATCGAGCAGGACGGCGGCGGCGCTGACGTGTTCGCCCACTACTCGAACATCGCCACCAGCGGCTTCCGCGAGCTTCAGGAAGGCCAGAAGGTTACCTTCGACGTCACGCAGGGCCAGAAGGGCCCCCAGGCCGAGAACATCGTTCCCGCCTGACGCTGACGCGAACTGATCGACTGAGGCCCGCACTCTTGGGGTGCGGGCCTTTTCGCATTTTCTTCGGCTGATTCTTGCGAAGCCCCACGCGGCCCCTGCCGCCGGACGGCATTCCTCGATACGCCGCATCGAGGAAAGGTTCCTTCATGAACCGCGCCCGTCGTGGTCGGGGCGGCTCCGGCCGCTCCCGGACGGAGAGCAATCCCACCCGGTCGGCCGACGGCGCCCGCGGCGGCCGCTTCCGCGCGCAGGAGACGGGCCGGAAGCAGTCCCGCCCCACCGGCACGCGCAGGGGCGGCGCGGCAGCGCACTCCGGCGCACGCCCGCAGGAGTTCGCCCTTCCCGTCACCCTCACCGAGCCGCTGCCGGCGGTCGCCGCCTTCGCGGAACTCGACCTGCCGGCACGCCTCCTGGCCGCGCTCGGCGCCGAAGGCGTCACCGTGCCCTTCCCGATCCAGGCGGCCACCCTCCCGAACGCGCTGGCCGGCCGGGACGTGCTCGGCCGGGGCCGTACGGGCTCGGGCAAGACGCTCGCCTTCGGTCTGGCCGTACTGGCCCGGCTGAACGGACAGCGGGCCCAGCCCCGGCAACCGCTCGCCCTCGTCCTCGTCCCCACCCGGGAACTGGCCCAGCAGGTCACCGACGCGCTCACCCCCTACGCCCGTGCGCTGCGGCTGCGCCTCGCCACCGTGGTGGGCGGCATGTCCATCGGGCGCCAGGCGAGCGCGCTGCGGGGCGGAGCCGAGGTCGTCATCGCCACGCCCGGCCGTCTCAAGGACCTCATAGAGCGCGACGACTGCCGGCTGGACCAGGTCACGGTCACCGTCCTGGACGAGGCCGACCAGATGGCCGACATGGGCTTCATGCCGCAGGTCACCGCGCTGCTCGACCAGGTCGGCCCCGGCGGCCAGCGGCTGCTGTTCTCGGCCACCCTGGACCGCAACATCGACCTCCTGGTACGCCGCTACCTGCACGACCCGGTGGTCCACTCGGTCGACCCGTCCGCGGGCGCCGTCAGCACCATGGAGCACCACCTGCTCCATGTGCAGGACGCCGACAAGCACGCCACCGCCACCGAGATCGCCGCGCGCGACGGGCGGGTGATCATGTTCCTGGACACCAAGCGCGCCGCCGACCGGCTGGCCGCGCATCTGCTCTCCGTCGGGGTGCGTGCCTCGGCGCTGCACGGCGGCAAGTCCCAGCCGCAGCGCAACCGGACACTCGCGGGGTTCAAGGACGGGCAGGTCACGGTGCTGGTGGCCACGAACGTCGCCGCCCGCGGTATCCATGTCGACGACCTCGACCTCGTCGTGAACGTCGACCCTCCCGGCGACCACAAGGACTATCTGCACCGCGGCGGCCGGACCGCGCGCGCCGGCGAGTCGGGCACCGTCGTCACACTCGTCCTGCCGCACCAGCGTCGCGAGATGGACCGGCTGATGGCCGACGCCGGCATCACCCCGCGCTCCGCGCAGGTCCGCCCCGGCGAGGCCGAACTGCACCGCATCACCGGCGCGCGCACCCCGTCCGGCGTCCCCGTCACCGTCACCGTGACGGCGCCGGCCGCCGAGCCGGCCAAGCGCACGGGCACGCCCGGCCGCTCCGGGACGCGGCGGCGCGGCGGACGCGGCAGGAGCGGAAGCACGGCGACCAGCCCCGGCGGCAGCGGGGGCACCGGAACCGGCCGTGGGGGCGGCGGCCGTGAAGGAAGCGGCCGGGGCGGGAGCGGTCGTGAAGGAAGCGGCCGGAGCGGAGGCGCGCGGGCGGCCGCTCGCGGCCGGCGCTCCGCGCCGGGGAACAACTCGTAGCGGCCCCTCCGGTGTTGCACCCCCTACCCCAGTGGAGGCATCCATGCGCTGTGTCATCGCCCGATTCCCCTTCGACCTGACCAAGAGCGAGGTCGAGCACTCGATGAGCGGCATCGCTCCCGAGCCGACGGCCGGTGTGGCCGTCACCATCAACCGCCGCGTCTACCCCGTGATGCAGGTCGGGGAAGTGATCACCCGGCAGAGCCGCCGCGACTTCACCACCGGTGAGATGCGCCGGGCACTGACCCGCCTCGGCTTCGACTGCCACGACGCCGCTCCGGTCGCTCCGGCCTGGAGCACCCTCACGGACGAGAGCGCGTCAAGCTGGTGACCCGCCCCGCGGGGTACGCCGGCCTCGTCGCGACCCGCGGTACGGGGCCCTCTCTTCGAGGGCCCCTTCCGTCGTGGGGTCAGGCCGCGGCCTTCGCCGATGAGCCCGGCCGCCCCGCCGCGCCCTCCCGGGCCGGGCGGTCCGGGAGCCGGGTGATCCGGCGGCGGCGCACCGGCATGCCCACCGTCGGGTGGGCCACACCCCAGGCCGCGCCCTTGCAGATGAGTTCCTTGTAGAGGGCGGCGAGGCGGCCGGTGAGGGCCTTGGGGACGGCGCGGTCGTCCGCGGTGACGAACTGGATCAGGCCCTCCCCGCGGCCGAGCGACACACACTGCTGGAAGTAGCGGATCGGGACCTTCGGGGGCTCGCCGCCGGTCAGACGGGCCGCGATGGCGTCGGCGGCCTGCCACGCGGTGGGCACGCCCGTGGCGCACGACATCCGCAGCGGCTTGTCGCCGGGGCCCGTCACCAGGGCCGCGTCGCCGATGGCGTACACCTCCGGGTGCGAGACCGAGCGCATGGTCCGGTCGACCACGATCCGACCCGTGTCCGACACCTCCAGCGCGGTGGCCTGCGCGATCGGGTGGACGGCGAAGCCGGTGGCCCACACGGTGACCGCGGCCGGGACCGGCGCGCCGTCGGTCAGGACGCGGTCGGCCTCGACGGCGGTGACGACGGCGTGCTCGTGCACGGTGATGCCGAGCTTGTCGAAGACCTTCCGCAGATGGCCCCGGCCCTTGTCGGAGAGCCAGTCGCCGAAGCCGCCGCGCGCCACGAGGGCGACGTCCAGGTCCGGGCGGCTCTCGGCGATCTCGGTCGCCGCCTCCAGGCCGGTCAGCCCGCCGCCGACGACGACCACGGGCCGGCCGGCGTCCAGCCGTGCCAGGCCCTCGCGCAGCCGGAGCGCTCCGGCGCGGCCGGAGATCTCGTGGGCGTGCTCGGCGGTGCCGGGGACGCCCTGCGGGTCCCAGCCGCTGCCGAGGGCGTACACGAGGGTGTCGTACTCCAGTCGCTGCTCCCCGGCGCCGTGCGCGTCGACCACGGCGACGGTCCTGCGGTCGGCGTCGATACCGGCGACCTTCCCGAGCTTCACCTCGACGCCGGTGCCGGCGAACATCTCGGCGAACGGCCGGGGCTTGAGCTCCTGGCCGGCCGCCAGCTGGTGCAGGCGGACGCGTTCGACGAAGTCGGGCTCGGCGTTGACGAGGGTGATGGCGACGTCGGCACGGTGCAGTCGCCTGGCGAGGCGCCCGGCGGCGGTGGCTCCGGTGTAGCCGGCTCCGAGGACGATGATGCGGTGCTGCATGTTCTGCTCCTGTCTGCGCGGGTCCGACGCTTGCCCTTGCTCGGTCACGCCCCTTGAACCGGGCAGCCCGCGGTTTCCTGACAGGAATGGAATGTGAACCAGGTCACACCCTTGTGGGAGGGGTGACCTGGTGCGTCGAACGCCGTCGGACGCGGCCGGACGGCTCGCGGAGGGTGCCTGTCAGAAGGCGTGGAACAGGGGTTCCCCGTGCTCGGTGGCCGCCCACACCTCGGTCGCGCGTTCCAGCTTGTCGGGGTTGACCTGGCTGCGGAACGCGACGATGCCGTCCGCGCCGATCTCCAGGCAGATGACCCCGACGACCCGGCCGTCGACGACCGCCAGGATCGCGGGGCCGCCGTTGGCCGTCGTGACGTGGATCTCGGGCGAGCCGCCGACCATGGCCCGCTTGACCGGGGCCGGCTTGAACAGGCCCCGCATGAACTTCGCGACCGCGAGGGCGCCCTCGAACGCCTTGGCGCGGGCCGGGACCTTGCCGCCGCCGTCGCCGACCGCGATGGCGTCCGCGGTGAGCAGCTTGACCAGCGGCTCGGTCTTCCCGCTGGTGGCGGCCGCGAGGAACTCCTCGACGATCCGCCGGGCCGCCGCCTCGTCGATCTCCGTACGCGCCTTGCCGGCCGCCACGTGCCTCTTGGCGCGGTGGAAGATCTGCTGGCTGGCGGCCTCAGTGAGGTCGAGGATCTCGGCGATCTCCCGGTGCGGGTAGTCGAAGGCCTCCTTCAGCACGTACACCGCCCGCTCGTTGGGGGTGAGGCGCTCCAGCAGGGTGAGGACCGCGTACGAGACGGATTCACGCTGTTCGGCGGTGTCCGCGGGGCCGAGCATCGGGTCCCCGGTGAGCAGCGGCTCGGGCAGCCACTGGCCCACGTAGGTCTCACGGCGTACACGGGCCGAGGTGAGCTGGTTGAGGCACAGGTTGGTGAGCACCTTCGTCAGCCAGGCCTCGGGCACCTCGATCCTGTCGATGTCCGCCCCCTGCCAGCGCAGGAAGGTCTCCTGCACGGCGTCCTCGGCCTCGCTCGCGGAGCCGAGGAGGCGGTAGGCGATCGCCTCCAGACGGGGCCTCGCCGTCTCGAACAGGTCCACGTCGTCCGTCGTCAACGCCATGTCCCGGATCCTAAGGGTTGCGACCGACGCTCCTGCGCGTGACCGATTCCTCACGGCTCGCTCGCGCAGGGCGATGGACCGGTCGCCCTGTCAGGGCCGAGCGTGGGGGCCATGAGTGATCACCGCTGGACGCCTGCCGACGCCGCCGGGGCCGCCGGGCCGAGGCCGGTGGGCGAGGAGGCCGAGGAGATGCTGTTCGGACGGTGAGCGGCCGGCCCCTCGCGTATGCGAGTCGGCGCCGCCGCGGGGGCCCGGTGCGGGCCGGCCGGGGCCGCGCGCCGTCAGCGGGACCGGCGGGGACCCGTCGTCGAGCCGGCGACGGTGAGGACGGCGAAGAGGACCAGGGCGGCGGCGGGGGCGAGGACGGTCCAGGGGGCCAGTTCGGCGTAGGGCTGGTTCTCGGAGAGGAGACGGCCCCATTCCGGGGTGGGGGGCTGTTCGCCGAGGCCGAGGAAGCCCAGGGAGGCCAGCACCAGCACCGTGGTCGGCAGCCGCAGGAGGGCGTTGCGCAGCAGGGCGGGGAGGACCGCGGGGAGCAGGTGGTGGCGCAGGAGGTAGGCGGGCCCGGCGCCGAAGGAGACGGAGGCGAGCAGGTGGCCGCTGGCCCGTTCCTGTTCGAGGAGGGCGGAGGTCTGGGCGGCGTAGGGCGTCCAGCCCACGAGGCACACGGCGCAGGCGGCGCCCCACACGGAGGGGCCGGTCACCGCGGTCGTGAGGAGGCCCGCGAGGACGGCAGGCAGGGTCGACACCACCTCGGTGAGGCCCGCTCCCGCCTGACTCGCCGTGCCGATCAGGAGGCCGAGGAGGGCGCTGACGGCGGTGACCGCGAGGGCTACGGAGGCCGTGCGCAGCGCGCCGTGGCCGAGGCGGGCCAGCAGGTCCCGGCCGAGCGGGTCGGTGCCCAGGGGGTGGCCGGGGGACGGGGGCAGGAGCCGGGCGGAGGTGTCCACGTGGAGCGGGTCGCGCAGGAGACCGGCCACGACCAGGGTGAGCAGGGCGAGCACGCAGAAGCCGGTGATCCAGGGCAGGGAGCGGGGCCGCGGCAGCGCGGGCGGGTGCAGGGCGGGCAGGGCGCCGTCGCGCAGGGCGGGGCCGAGCAGGGCGCGGCGCAGCGCCTGGATCAGCAGGCCCGCGCAGACGCCGAGCAGGACCAGGGCCAGGGTCGCCGTCTGGAGCGGCGGCAGGTCCTGGGCGATGGCGGCCTCCAGGGCGAGCCGGCCGAGACCCGGGATGTTGAAGATCTTCTCCACCGCGACCGCGCCGCCGACCAGGGCGACCACGGTGGGCAGGAGCTGCGGGAGCACCCCGGACAGCGCGCGGCGCAGCGCGGTGCGGGCGATCCGGCCGGGCGGCAGGCCGTAGGCGCGCCAGGTGCGGGCCCACGACTCGTGGAACGCGGCGGGCAGCGACTGGTCGAGCAGCCCGCCGATCATCGCGCCGGAGGGCACCCCGAGGGCGAGCGCGGGCAGCACCATCGACGACGGGCCCGCCCAGCCCTGTGAGGGGAACCAGCCCAGCCACACCCCGCAGACCGTGGCGAGGAGGGAGGCGAGGAGGAACTTGGGCAGCGCGGCGAGGACGGCCGCCCCGGTGCCCGGCCTGCCCTGCCGCAGCCGCTGCCGTGACCCGAGGTACAGGGTGCGGGCGCTGACCAGGGCGGCCACCGCGACGGTGACCGCCAGCGCGCCCAGCATCAGCGTGAGGGAGACCGCGAAGGCGGTGGTGACCTGCGGCAGGACGGGTTCGCCCGACACCCACGAGGTGCCCGCGTCGCCGCGCGTCAGCCCCTCCAGCCACCGTCCGAGGTGGACGAACGGCCCCTCGTCGAGGCCGAGTCGCTCGCGTACGGCGGCCAACTGGGCCGGGGTGGGGTCCTGTTCGGCGGAGCGGGCGCGCAGGACGGTCAGCGCCGGGTCGGTGCCGGACAGCCAGGGCAGGAAGGCGACGGCCGTCAGCAGGGCGGTGGCGGCGACGACCCGGCCGGCCCCCGCCCGCCACCGGGTCGGGCGGCCACCGGCACCGGCCTCGGTGACGCTCATCGGCGGCTACTTGAGGTGGGTGTCGAGGTCGACCAGGGACCGCTCGCGGGGATCGAGGAGGACGCCCTCCACGTCGTCGGCGATGCCCTGTACGACCTTCTCGTGGACCAGCGGGACGACGGCGTCGGTGCGCAGGATCTCCGCCTCGGCCCGCATGATCTTCTGGTGCCGCTCGGCGGTGTCGCCCTCCTCGGCGGCCGCCTCGATGGCCCGGTCGGCCTTCGGGTCCTTCAGGCCGGCGATGTTGTAGACGCCGTCGCTGGTGAAGTCGCTCGCCAGGTAGGCGACCGCGTCGCCGGTGTCGAGGAGGGTGACCCGGGAGAAGACGAGCGCGTCGTACCTGCCGGCGAGGAGGTCGGCCTCCATCTGCGTGTACTCGCGGACGTCCTGCTTCACGGTGAACCCGGCCTTCTCCAGCTGCTGCTGGAGGACGGTCGCGGCCTCGGGCAGTTCGGTGCGGTTGGTGTAGGCGGCCAGCCGCAGGGTCCTGCCCTTCGTCTCCTTCCTCACCTGGGCGGCGGTCGCGGCCTTCGCCCGGCCGGTCACCTCCACACGGTCGCCGGCGGCCCAGGGGACGGCGGGCCCGAACAGTCCCTCGGCCTTGTCGGCGTAGCCGCCGAAGACGGAGTCGACGAGGACGCCGCCGTCCACGGCCGCGCGGGCGGCGGCCCGCAGCGGGGCGTCGGCGAGCAGGCCGCTCGCGGTGTTGAGGACCAGGCTGTCGGTGCGCACGGACGGCACCTCGTGGCGGGTGCTCTCGTCCAGGAGCTTCGCCTGGGCGGTGGGGATCCACTCGGCGATGTCGACGTCGCCGCCGCGCAGGGCGCTCGCGCGGGCGGTGCCGTCGGCTATCCAGGTGACGTCGATGCCGGGCGCCTTGGCCTTGCCGCCCCAGTAGCCGTCGTAGCGGTCGAGGGTGGCCCTGGTCTTGCCGGTGAGCCGGGTGATCTCGAACGGGCCGGTGCCGGTGCCGACGGGGCTGACGGTGCCGTCCTTCGCGTACGCCTTCGGGGAGAGGATGCCGAGGGCGGGACTGGCGAGCCGCAGCGGGAGGACCGGGTCGGCGGTCTTGGTGGTGAGGGTGACGGTGTCGGCGTCGTCGGCCTTCGCGGTGAGCGTGACGTCGCTGAGGACGCGGGGCTTGGTCTCCGCCTCGTTCGCGTGGTCGAGGGCGCCCACGACCGCGTCGGCGGTGACCTCGGTGCCGTCCTGGAACGTGGCCTCGCGCAGCTCGAAGGTCCAGGTCGTGGCGTTCTTCCGCGTCCATGACTTCGCGAGGGCGGGGGCTGCGGCGCCGTCCTCGTCGAGTGCGGTGAGGCCCTCGGCGACGGAGAGCTTGCTCAGCACGGTGGCGTCGTTGCTGTACGGCGACAGGGCCTGCACCGGCGGCACGGCGAGGGCGATCCGCAGCCGGCCTCCCGGCCCCGCCCCCTCGTTCCCCGAGCCGCTGCCGCCCGACGCGAAGCAGCCGGCCAGCAGGGGGCTGAGGGCGAGCGCCGCGATGAGGCCGCGGGAGGTGGTGCGCATGGTCGGTCCTGTCGTGCGAGGGGTGGGGGCACGCGCCCGCCCGCCGGGCCGGCGACGGGGGCCGGGCCAGCTTATAAGGCAAGCCTTACCGCACCACCAACGGGTGGGTGAATCCTCAACCATTGAGAACTCTCCCGCCCGTGTCGGCCCGCCGGGCCGGGTTCGACGGTCCGCGGACGGCCTTGGACGGCCAAGGACGGCAAGGGACGGCCGGGGACACCGTCCGTGCCCTTCGCGGGACCTCTTCTCGACGGACCGCCCGTCCTCCGGCGGCATCGCCTGCGGGAGGTGACCACCGACCTCCGGCCGCCGGCCCGGACCGATCCGTCGGCCGGCGGACGGCGGCCGGCACCACGGCGCGGGCCCTGCTGGGCCTCGGCCCGGCGGGCGGGTCGGCGTTGCGCGGCGCCGTGCGACCGCCCCGCCACCCGCAGCCGCCCAGGCCAGGGCCGTGCTCGCGGAGGCCGATGTCGGCGGCACGCGTCACCGACCGCCGGCTCGGACCGATCCGTCCGCGGCCCCCCGTCCGCCGCGGGCTCCACCGTCGGCATGTGACGCGCATCACCCCCTGGGGAAAACCCGGCGGCGGGGGCGGGCGTCTAGGGGGTGTGAGATCAGTCAGGAAGGCACGGGGCGGCGAGCCGGACGAGGAACGTCTCGTCCGGCTGGTGGCCCGCGGCGACCGGGCGGCGTTCGAGGAGCTGTACCGCCGTACCGCGCCATGGCTCGCGGTACGGCTGCGGCGGCGCTGCGCGGACGAGCAGATCGTCGCCGAGGTCATGCAGGAGACGTATCTGGCGGTGTGGCGCGCGGCGGGCGCGTTCGCCGGGGCGTCGGTGGGCGGCACGGCCGTCGGCTGGCTGTGGACGATCGCGGCGCGCCGCCTCGTCGACGCCTTCCGGCGCCGGGCCCACCACGCCCAGCCGCCGCCGACGGCCGCCCTCCCCCAGGCGGCGCCCGCCGCGGAGGAGGAGGCGCTCGCGGCCACCGTCGGCGGCGACGTCGGCGACGCGCTGCGGCGCCTCGCGCCGGAGCTGCGGCAGGTACTGCAGGCGATGGTGCTGGACGGGCTGTCCGTCCGGGAGACCGCCGTCCTGCTCGGGCTGCCCGAGGGCACCGTCAAGACCCGGGCCCGCCGGGCCAGGATCGCGATGCGGAAGGCACTGGCATGAGCGTGGAACACGCGTCGACGCGGATCATCGAGGCCTACGCGCGCGGCGACACCGGCCTCGCCGCCGACGAGGTGTGGGCCGTGGAGGCCCACCTGGAGGCGTGCCCGGTCTGCCGGGAGCGGCTGTCCGCCGCCGTCGGCGCCGGGGTGCCCGCCGTGGCGGCCCTGGTCGACACGGTGTGGTCCGGCCTCGAACCCGCGGTGGCGGCCACCGCCGCGATGCCCCGCCGCCGGCGCCGGCCGGCGTGGCTGTCGCGGTGGGCGACCCCCGCGATGGTGCCGTGGCTCGCCATGGTCGCGGCCGTGACGCTCGCGGCCCTGCTGCTCGACGTGCTCGGCAGTGGCACCGGCTCCGGCTCCGGCTCCGGTGAGGTGTCCCCGGTGCTGCTGCTCGCCCCGGTCCTGCCGGTGCTCGGCGTCGCGGCGTCGTGGGCGCGCGGCCTGGACCCCGCCCACGAGCTGACGGCCTCGGCCCCGCGGGCCGGGCTCCAGCTGGTGCTGCGGCGGACCGTGGCCGTGCTCGCGGTGGTGGTGCCGGCGCTGCTGGTGGGCGGCTGGGCGACGGGGGTGATGGTGGCCCAGTGGCTGCTGCCCTGCCTGGCCTTCACCTCGGCGACCCTGGCGCTCGGCGGTGTCGTCGGCGTGACCCGCGCCGCCGTCGTGCTGGTGGCGGTGTGGGCCGCCGTGATCGTGGCGCCGACCGTCGCCGAGGGCCGTACGGCCCTCGCGCTGCGGACGGACGGACTGCCCGTGTGGGGACTGATCCTCGCGCTCGGCCTCGGGGTCGTGATCGCCCGCAGGGGCGCCTACTCCGTGCTGGGAGCCCATCGATGACCATCGGAAAGGACCATCGCATGTCCACGGTGAGCGCGGCCGACATCGCGCCGACGGCCTACGCCTGGGAGATCCGGGCCGACGGGCTGAAGGTCAGGGCCGGAAGGAAACGCATGGCCGTCGACGGGCTCGACCTGTCGCTGGGCACCGGCGTCCACGGCCTCCTGGGGCCGAACGGGGCGGGCAAGACCACCCTCATCAGGGCGCTGGCCACCGTGCTGCGCCCTGCCGGGGGCACCCTGGAGCTGCTCGGCGAGTCCGTCGGCGGCCGGGGCGAGCACCGTGCGCTGCGCCGCAGGATCGGCTATCTGCCGCAGGAGTTCGGCTACTACAAGCGGTTCACGGTCCGCGAGTTCGTCGAGTACATGGCGTGGCTGAAGGAGGTGCCCAAGGCGGACATCCCGGCGGCGGTGCAGCGCGCCGTGGAACGGGTGGGGCTCGCGGACCGCGCCGACGAGCGGATGAAGGCCCTCTCGGGCGGCATGGTGCGCCGGGCCGGTATCGCCCAGGCCATCGTCAACGACCCGACCGTCCTGCTCCTCGACGAGCCGACGGCCGGCCTGGACCCGGCGCAGCGGGTGCGGTTCCGCCAGCTGCTCCAGGAACTGGGCACGGACACCTGTGTCGTCGTCTCCACCCATCTGGTGGAGGACGTCGCCGCCGCGTGCACCGACGTGGTGCTCTTCGCGGAGGGCCGGCTGGTCTTCCAGGGCACCCCCGACGAGCTGGCCGCCGCGGGCAGTTCCGAGGACGTGGGCGACAGCCCGCTGGAGCGCGGCTACGCGGCGCTGCTCCAGGGCCCCGCGCGGGAGAGGGGCAGCTGGTGAACACCCGAGTCCTGCGCATCGAGTTGAGGCGGTCCGTCGCCCCGTGGGCCGGAGCCGTGGTCCTGGTGACCGCGCTGGGGTTCCTGTATCTGCTGAGCGGGCCCTGGTGGAAGGGCACCGCGCTGTGGACGGCGCAGTGGACGTCGATGGCCATGTGGACCCGCACCCTGCTGATCCTGCTGTGGCCGGTCGCGGTGGCGCTCGGCGCGCTCCAGGGAGTGCGCGACCCCCGTTCGAGGATGACGGAGCTGCTGGCGAGCACCCCGCGGCCCGCCCGGCACCGCGCGGCCATGACGGTGGGCGTGACCGCGCTCGCCCTGGCCCTGGCCTTCGGTCTCTTCGTCCTCCAGGGCGCGGTCCAGGTCCTCGGCCACGCCCGGTACCAGCACCTGGGATGGCTGCCGATCTCGCTGGTGGGCGGGTTCTCCCTGATCGCGGGGGCCGTCCTCGGCATGGGGATCGCGCGGGCCCTGCCGTCCCCGCTGACGCCGCCCGCGCTGGCCGTGGTCTCGCTCCTGTTCACCGGCTTCGTGCGGCAGTGGTCGGACACGGCGGTGCCGTCGTCCGGTGTGCCGAACCGGCTGGCGCTGCTGTCGCCGGTGGTGTCGGACGTACGGGAGATCCTCCTGACGCTCTCGACGCGCGTGCACGTCGGCCAGACCGTGTGGCTGCTGGGGATGGCCGTGACGGGCTTCGCGCTGCTGGTGGCCCTGACCCCGCGCACCCGGCTGCTCGCCGTGGCCCCCCTGCTCGCGGGCGCGACGGTCGCGCTGCTGGTGCTGCCCGCCGACTCGCGCCAGGCCTACGTCGTCGACAAGGCAGCGGCCGCCCAGGTGTGCGACGGACCGGTGTGTGTGGCCCGGGTGCACGAGGAGCGCCTCGCCGATCTGGCGGGCCCCGGCCGGAAGGCCCTCGGCATGCTGCGCGACGCCCTCGGCGACCGGGCGCCCACGTCCATCCGGGAGACCACCACCCCCCGGGCGCTCATCGACCGCATGGAGCGGTCCCGTACGGCCGTGCTCGTCGACTTCGACGACGACGTCTTCAACCGCGCCGAGGGTGAGGAGCTGACCCGGGCCCTGGTCGCCCAGGGCATGGCGCCGACGTGCTGGGCACGCAGCCAGCAGGAGAGCGGCACGCTGGGCGAGACCGTCGCGCAGAGCGTCGCGGCGGGCTGGGTCCTCGGGACGCTGGAGCCGATCCGCGGCACCATGCATCCCGTCGACGAGCAGCTCGCCACGGCCCGCCCGGTGTTCCGGGAGCTGGAGGGGCTGCGGTGGTCCGAGCAGGTCGCGCGGATCAGGGCGGCGCACACCGCCGCGGTCACCTGCGAGGGCGACGCGCTGGCGGAGCTGGACGGCGGTGCGTCCCGGTGAGGTGGCTGACGCTGTACGCGCGGTCCCGTCAGGTGCCGGCCTCGCTCGCCTCGGTGCTGCTCTCCGCGGTGGCGGTGTGGGCGCTCGCCGGGGACGGCGACGGGCGGGGCGCGGCGCTGCTGTCGGCGCTCGCGCTCGCCGCCGGGGCGACGGCGGCCTCCGTGGGGCTCGGCGGGCAGGACGCGGCGCTGGACCGGACGGCCGCGATCCGCTGGCCGCCCCGCCGGGCCGCGCACGTCCTGCTGATCGGCGCGGCCGTCTGCGCGGTGCCGCTGGTCCAGCACGCGCTCGGCGAGGGCCTGGCGGCCCCCGCGTTCGTCGTCCGCGACGGCGCCGGGCTGACGGGGCTCGTCGCCCTCGGGGCGGCCCTGTTCGGGGCGCGGTACGCGTGGACGCCGGCGTTCGCGTGGCTGGGCTTCTCGGTCGTCGCCCCGCACCCGCAGAGCCTGCCCGCCGAGGTGGCCGGGTGGCCACTGCTGTCCCCGGGCACCCCGGCGGCGACCTGGACGGCCGTGGCCCTCGCGGCGCTCGGCACGGCGGTCTACGCGGTCGCCGGACCGCGCCGGTGACCCTCCTCTCCGGGGACCCGGAACTTCGGAGGGTGCGGCAGCCGTTGGCAGGGTGACGCGTGGAACGTGCGCGGACGCTGGACGACATGGGCTGAAGCCGAGGTGGCACGGATGGCGATGTGGGATCGGATCAAGGACCAGGCCAAGGGGTTGCAGCAGCAGGCACAGTCACGGGGTCTCGGCGGACCGGGGCAGGGACACGGCCAGGGCCACGCCGCCCCGGGCCAGGCGCACGGGCACGGACGGCCGGGCGGGTCCGGTGGTTCGAAGGCCCAGCTGGTCAGCGCCCTCAAGTCCCAGCTGACGTCGTTGAAGACCGAGCTGAAGAGCGGTGCCTACCGTGACGCGAGCATGGCCATGTGCGCCCTGGTCGCCGCCGCCGACGGGAGTGTGGACCCGGCCGAGCGGCAGCACGTGGAGTCGCTGATCCTGAGCAACGACGTGCTGCAGAACTTCCCCGCGGACCAGCTGCGGCAGCGGTTCAACCAGCACGTGGACCAGCTGTCGTTCAACTTCCAGCAGGGAAAGGCGGCCGTCCTCCAGGAGATCGCCAAGGCGGCGAAGAAGCCCACGGAGGCCCGCGCGGTCGTCCAGACCGGCTTCGTCGTCGCGGGCGCCGACGGCTACATCGCGCCGGCCGAGGAGCAGGTCCTGCGCGAGGCGTGCGGTGTCCTCGGGCTGCCCACCCAGGAGTTCGGCCTCTGACGCTCCGCCCGTCGCAGTCGCCGTACGAAGCAACCCCAGGTCGTCGACCTGGGGTTGCTTCATGCCCGGAAGGGCCGAGGGCCGGTCGTCAGCCGGTCACCGGCCGCAGCTTCGCGCGGAAGTGCCGCAGGATCGGGGACTGCTCCACGATCCGGAAGCCGTGCACGGAGCCGGCGTCCTTGGCGATCTTCTCCAGGGTCCGGCCGACGTGGTCGTAGTGGCTGCGCGTGTACACCCGGCGCGGCAGCGCCAGCCGCACCAGCTCGTACGGCGCGCTCTTGACGGGGTTGCCGTCCTCGTCCTCCTCACCGAGGTAGAGCGACCCGAGCTCCGCCGAGCGGATGCCGCCTTCGAGGTAGAGGCGGCAGGCGAGGGCGTGGCCCGGGTAGTGGTGCGGCGGTATGTGCGGCAGCAGCCGCCCGGCGTTGAGGTAGAGGGCGTGCAGGCCCGGCGGTTCGAGGATGTCGACGCCCGCCGCGCGGACCCGCCCGGCGAGATGGGCGGCGACCTCGGCCCGCTCCGCGAGATAGCTGGGCTCGGTCACCTCCAGCAGGCCCACGGCCATCATGTCGAGGTCACGGCCGGCGAGTCCGCCGTAGGTGGCGAAACCCTCGGTGGCGATGAGGAGCCGCTCGCACTTCTCGGCGAGTTCGGGGTCGTTCAGGCCGATGAAGCCGCCGATGTGGACGATGCCGTCCTTCTTGGCGCTCATCACACAGCCGTCGGCGAGGCGGAACGCCTCCTCGGCGACCTGGCGCGGGGTGCGGCCCGCGTAGGCGGCCTCGTGACGGGTCACCAGCCAGGCGTTCTCGGCGAACCGGGCGGCGTCCAGGATCATGGGGACGCCGTGGCGGCGGCAGAGCTCGGCGGTGGCCTTGAGGTTCTCCATGGAGACGGGCTGACCGCCGCCGCCGTTGTTGGTGATCGTCATGACCACCACACGCACCCGTGAGGCGTCCGGCCCCTCCAGCCAGGTCCGCAGGGCGTCCAGGTCGATGTTGCCCTTGAACGGCTGCTCGCTGTCCAGGTCCTTGGCCTCCGGGCACGGTAGGTCATGAGCCTGACACCCGGAGAGCTCGACGTTGGCGCGGGTGGTGTCGAAGTGGGTGTTGGCCAGCACGATGCCGCCCGGTTCGAGGAGCGTCGAGAACAGGATGCGTTCGGCGGCGCGCCCCTGGTGGGCGGGGAGGATGTGCGGGAAGCCGGTCAGCTCCGTCACCGTCTCGTGGAAGCGGTAGAAGGAGCGCGAGCCGGCGTAGGACTCGTCGCCCTCCATGCCGGCGGCGAGCTGGGCGGCGGAGATGGCGCCGGTGCCCGAGTCGCTGAGCAGATCGATGGTCACCTCGTCGGCCCGCAGGTCGAAGAGGTTGTAGTCCACTCGTTTCAGCGCCTCCTCGCGCTGCTCACGCGTGGTGAGAGCGAGCGGCTCGACGACTTTGATGCGGTAGGGCTCCACTGTGGTCTGTGCTCCTGTTGCTGTGTGGACTCAACTGATGGCTGAGGTGCCGGGGACCGGCTCGCGTGCCGCGTCGGACGGCGGCCGCTGCAGTGGCGGCGGGGAGGCCGGCGGCAGGACCTCGTACGCCTCCGCGGACACGTAGGTCGTCACACGGGGCGGCCTGCCCTGTTCATGGGCCAGCGCCACGTACGCGATGAGCCCCCGTCCGTCCCTCGGGTCGCGCGGGGTGACCGCGGTCAGCGCCCGTTCGAGCGCCACGGGGTCCAGACCGTGGCGGGCGAGGACGGCGGTGGCCCGGTCGAGCGCCACCCCGTCGTGCGGGACATAGCCACGGATCGGCACGTGCAGGGTGAAGCCCGTGGGCCCGCCCGTCGTCCGGGTGAAGGAGTGGCAGGTCAGGACCGGCCGCCGGTCGAACCGTGCCTCGGGGCCCGGCGTTCCGTCGTCGTAGCCACCCGTCTGCCGGAGGAAACCTTCCAGCAGCTCGGCGTCGGGGCCGTGACTCATCCGCGACAGCCCGCCCGCGTCGGACACCCTCAGCCCGCGATGGGTGACGTACACCTTCACCCGGGGCGCCTCCCAGTCGCCGAGGTCGAGGGCGAGGAAAGGGTAGCCGTCGCCGGGCGGCAGCGTGTCGAAGGCCTCCCGGTGGCCGAGCCTGTCCAGCGCCTCCCGTACCGTTCCGGCGGCCCGGTCCGCGCCGCGCGCCGCCGGGTTCAGGTACACCTTCACCTTGGGGACACCGCCCGGCCGCAGCTCCAGCGCGATCCACAGGGCCAGCGGGCCCTCGGGTTCGTCCGGGAGGAACAGGTCCTCCAGCAGGTCGAGCTGGCCGGTGGCGAAGCCCCAGCGCCGTGCCATCGACCGGACGACCGCCAGCCCGGTCCGGCCGTTCTCCTTCAGGCTCGCCGCGCCGCTGCCCGGTTCCAGCAGCACCCGCAGGGCCGGCGGCCCGTCCGGGAGGAACGACAGCGAGAACTCCACCGGCGTGGAGTCGTCCGAGAGGAAGGTCCAGGCGGGGGGCGGCAGGGCGAGAGGCCGTTCGGCCACCCCCGCCAGTGAGTCGGTCAGCACCTGTGCGTAGGTCGCGGCGTCGGTCTCGTCGATCCCCGACACCTGGCACAACCGCAGCAACTGGCCTTTCACGAGTCCGCCGAGCGTCTCCGTCGTCCGCGCCCCGGGGGCGCCGGACCCGCTCACGACAGTCCCCGCGGAGTCCGGGGGAACACAGAAAGATACCCGCCGGCCTCGGCGGGTATCTCGTCGTGGGGTAACTGACGGACGGTCACTCCCCCGGGGGAGCCTTCGGTCCCCGGGGCGGTGTGCCGTCGGGAGCGGTGGGGTGCGGCGGAAGGTCGTGCAGCGGCGTCGTCGGAAACGTGGTCCACGACACCTCCCTTGTTTCGTTAGTCACCACGAATGCCGCCGCGTTACTACCCCCGAGGTTGAATCTTCATGCAGTGTCCGGAAGTTACGGGTGTTGCGTACATCACCCCTTCAACCAGGTGAGGAAGGAGCTCCAGACACCCGTCCGCTCCGCCTTCCGGCCGGCCGGCGCGTGATGGTCGGTCCGGGCGCCCTCCTGCACACGCGGCGGGGTGGGCCGGTGCACCACCTGCGGGGTGAAACGGCAGGGCAGCACGGCGAGTGCGCGGTGGAACGGGCCCGGCCGCCAGGTCAGGCTGTCCTCGGGCACCGCCAGCTCGATGTCGTGCAGCCGGTTCAGCAGGTTCTCGATGGCCGTCATGGTGACCAGCCGGGCGAGGTCCTTGGACGGGCAGGCGTGCGGGCCCGCGCTCCACGCGAGATGGGCGCGCCGGCCGCCGGTCTGCCGGGCCGCCGCCAGCGCCGGGTCCGTGTTGGCGGCGGTGATGCTGACCAGCACCAGATCGCCGGCCCGCAGCTTCGTCCCGGCGAACTCCATGTCGGAGGCCGGGTAGTGCGGCGCGTAGTTGGCCATGGGCGGGTTCTCCCACAGCGTGTCGTCTATGGCCTCCTCGATGAGGCCGCCGTCGGCGTACCGGTCGTGGGTGAGCAGCCGGTGCAGGGTGTTGCCGATGAGGTTGCGCAGCGGTTCCGCGCCCGCACCCAGCAACAGGATCAGCTGGTGGACGAGTTCCTCGTCGCTCAGCCGCGCCTCGTGCCGCATCAGATACGAGGTGACGTCGTCGGCGGGCCGGGCCCGCTTCAGCGCCACCAGCTCGCCGACGGCCTGGCCCAGCACCATGTTGGCCTTCTCGGCGTTGACGCCCTCGAAGACACCGGAGATACCGAAGACGACCCGGTCGCCGACGTCCGCCGGGCAGCCGAACAGCTCGTTGAACACGAGCAGCGGCAGCTGCTTGACGTAGTCGTTCATCAGGTCGACCGAGCCGCGCGCGGCGACCTGGGCTATCAGGTAGTCGGAGGCCCGCCTGGTCATCTCCGTCAGCTGCCGGGAGTCCACCCGGGCGAGGCTGTCGGTGACCGCCTGCCGCAGCCGGGCGTGGTCGGCGCCGTCGGTGAACATGGCGTTCGGCCGGTAGCCCAGCATCGGCACGACGGGGCTGTCCGGACCGACCTTGCCCTCGGCGACGTCGCGCCAACGCCGGGCGTCCTTACGGAAGTTGCCGGAGTCCTGGAGCATATGGAGCGCCGTCGCGTGGTCGGTGACGAGGGTCGCTTCCACACCGGGCGCGATCTCGACCGGCGCGGTCGCCCCGAAGCGGCGCAGATACGCGTAGTACGCCTGGGGGTCGGCGGCGTACTCGGGGGTGTAGAGCGGGACCGGCAGTCCGCTGCCGTGGGCGGGGCACCCGGGTGGCGGAACGGGGGAGTGGGGTTCGGGGGTCATGTCTGCTCTTGCTCCTAACGGGCGCGGTCCATCAAGTAGCGGACGAGCGTGATCAGCGCTTCGGCCGACGATCTCTCGTCGCGCGCGTCGCAGACGACGACAGGGGTGTCGTCGAGCAGATCGAGCGCCTCGCGCAGCGCCCTCTCGTCCCGTATCGGTGAACCGTCGAAGTGATTGACGGCGATCGCGTAGTCGAGCCCGTACTGCTCGATCAGGTCGATCACCGCGAAGGAGTCCGCCAGCCGCTCGGGGTCGACCAGCACCAGCGCGCCGAGGGCGCCGCGTGCCATGTCCTCCCACATCTGCACGAAGCGCTGCTGTCCGGGCGTACCGAACAGGTACAGCACGACGCGCTCGCTGACGGTCAGCCTGCCGAAGTCCATGGCGACCGTGGTGGTGGTCTTGCTCTGGACCCCCTTGAGGTCGTCGACGGCCTCGCCCGCCCGGGTCATCGTCTCCTCGGTGGACAGCGGCGAGATCTCGGAGATCGACCCGATGAACGTGGTCTTGCCCACCGCGAAGTGCCCGACCACCAGGATCTTGACGGCGGTCTGGGTCTCCCCTCCACGGACGTACGCCTGTTCATCCAAACTTGGCCCGGAGACCATTCAGCACCTCCTCGAGGATCTGCAGGTTGGCCACGGGGGCCCGCTGTTCGGGCGGGCGGGTGACGAGGTAGCCGCCTTCGGAGAGGGCGGCGAGCAGGATCTTCACCACGCCCACCGGGAGCCGCATGTGCCCCGCGATCTCGGCGACGGAGAGGTAGCCGCCGACGCACATCCGCAGCACCTCCTGCTCCTCCGGGGAGAGGCGGGCGGGCCGCTGCTGGTGGTCGGCCGCCGCCGTGACCAGCGTGATCAGTGAGAACTGACCCTCGCCGGGCAGATGGCGGCCGCCCGTGATGACGTACGGCCGCACTAACTCGGCGGCCTCGTGCTCCTGCTTGTCGGAATCGCTCATGGCCGTACCACGCTGCTCTCGCGAGGCGGAGCAGTCAGAACCTTGCCCAACTGCCCGACAAGCTGCTGCATCCGGAAGGTGATGTCCGCCATGTCGACGTCGGAGGACGCGGACACGGCGAGGTAGGCGCCGGCACCGGCGGAGATCAGGAAGATCCAGCCGCCGTCGAACTCGACCAGGGTCTGCTGCCAGCGCAGATCGGACCGGTCGACGAAGAACGACAGCGAACGGCTCAACGACTGCAGACCGCTCATGGCGGCCGCGGCCTTGTCCGCGTCGTCCTTGCTCACGTCCTTCGAACGGGCCCGCTGCAACCCGTCGGCGGAAATGAGCACGGCGTGCAGAGCCCCGGGGATCTCCAGGGCGCTGTCCAGCATCCAGGAAAGATCGTTGTTCATGAGACCTCGTGCCCTTCACTGCTCGCGTCACCGGTGCCGCTCGACCGCTCGCCGTCCGGGTGCGTGGCCCGGCCCTTGTCCGTGCCCTGCTTGAAGGCGGCCATGATCGCCGCCGTGTCCTCGCTGCGCCGCCGCGGGGCGGGCGGGGACGAAGGGCCGCTGTTCGAGACGAGTGCCATGGGCCGCTTGCGCCGGCGCCGGGGCAGACCGTCGTCGGTGGTCGCGAGGGGCGTCGAGGGCTCGGGGCCGGTCTCGCGCGCCACGGCGACCGTGTCGACGACCGGCACACGCTCCCGGCTCTCCTGCACGACCGCCACGGGCTCCTGCGGCTCCTGGGGGGTCGGCATGTCGGTGAGCAGCTCGTCGGGCAGCAGCACGACGGCGCGCACACCGCCGTACGGCGATGTCGAGTCCACCGAGACCGTGAAGCCGAACCGCTCGCAGAGCACACCGATCACGGCGAAGCCGAACTGCGGCGGGTTGCCGAGCCCCGACACACCGGAGGCGCGCTCGCTCGTCAGGAGCTTCTCGGCCCTGGCCTTCTCCTCCTCGTTCATACCGACACCGGCGTCGTCCACGACGATGCAGACGCCCTTGGGGACGGTACGGACGTTGATCTCCACCACGGTGTCCGGGCTGGAGTAGCTGGTCGCGTTGTCCAGCAGCTCGGCGAGCGCGAGCGCCACCGGCTCCACGGCGCGGCTGGTCACCCCGAAGTCCACCTTCGACAGGATCTGCACCCGCTGGAAGTGGCGGATCCTGCCCTGGGCGCTGCGGACCACGTCGTAGACCGAGGCCACGTCGCGGTGGCGACCCAGCCAGCCCTCGCACAGCACGGCGATGGACTGGGCACGGCGACCGAACTGCGCGTTCATGTGGTCGATCTCCAGGAGGTCCTGGAGCATGACGGAATCGCCGTACTTGCGCTGCAGTCCCGAGATGATGCGCTGCTGTTCGGCGGCGAGACCCTGGAGCGTCCGCATCGCGGACTTCAGGGCCGTACGCGTCTCCGCCTCGGCCTCCTGCTGCGCCTCGCGAACGGACTGCGAGTAATGAGTCTCCAACTCACCGTAGTGGTTCTTGAGCCCTGCGATCTCCTGCCGTAACCCCCGCGCGGCCCGTCGCTGGCGAACAACGAGGGCGGCTGCGAGAAGGGTTAGGACAAGGAGAACCCAAAGCACCGGATTCTGTATGTATGGCGTCATGAGACCCTCTTCAGGCGGCTGAAGGCCAGCTACTGAATTCCCGTCAATTCGCAGACCGGAGGTCGCCCATGCCAGGGTTGCCGCCCAGGCTGCCCCCTTGGCGAGAGGTGCCGCTTTTGCACCTATCCGTCCGTTCAGCAAGTGCGGTGATCGTATCACCGCACCAAGTCATGACGAGACGTCAAGATGCGTAATCCTTATGAATCTTGAGCGACAGCTGTAAGTGACTGGCCCTGCGCTTTTGGTGGTTGATGAACCACCGCGCGCACCCATACTGCCGGACCGGCGTCTCACCGGTGTCACGGGGTTCCCGTCCCGCGTCTCGCGCCGATTTTCCGCGCGTCAATTCAACGCGCGGACCCCCGCGTTCACGGCCGGTCCGACCAGCGGTGCTGAGCCCCAGGCGTGATCCGAACGACAGGCCCTCGGGGCCCCCGGAACGCGCTCCTCCCCCGGCCCCCGTCGGGGGCCGGGGGAGGAGGCGTCCACGGCCGCCCGTCGGCGTCGACGGGCGATGTCCGGCAGATCCGGGCCGACTCTCCCGGACCTGACCCGGCGGTCGCCGGGCAGGCACGGCCGGGATCTGCCGATCACCCCCGCGGGGGGAGGTGTCAGCCGGGCAGGTCGTTCAGCCACCAGCGCTGGTTCAGACCCGAGTTGGGCCACCAGACGCCTACGCCCGCGCCGTCGCTCGTCGACTGTCCGTTGACGTCGGCCAGTTGGCCGGTGGCCGCGTTGACCAGGGTCCAGGAGCCGTCGCCGGTGGTCGACAGGATCCACTGCGCGGCCTCGTCCCGCGTGCCCTCGTCGGCCTCGGCCGTCAGGGAGCCGCCCCGGATCGCCAGGCGCTTGCCCTCGGCCGAGTTGGTGATCGCGTACCGCGTACGGTTGCCCGTCGCGCCGCGACCGACCCGGTCCACGGTCCACTGCTGGGCCTTCGTGCCGGGGTCGACGTTCTTGATGACCAGGCTCTTGCCGTCCGCGGCGACGGCGAGGTTCTTGCCGCTCTGCACGCCGGTCAGGGTGTACGTCTCGTCGTCCCGGAGCTCGGCCCGGTCCTTCGCCGCGCCGGAGACGCCGTTGACCAGGAAGGAGGTCACCGACTGCGCCGGGACGGCGATCGTGGCCTTCTTGCCCTTGACCCGGACCGCCTTCCTCTTCGCCAGCTTGCCGGCGGCGTCCGTCACCACGGGGGTGACCGTCGCGCCGGAGGCGACCTTGCCGAACCTCGACAGGTCCAGCGTCACGGCACGGGACTCGGTGGTGCTGTTGACGTGGACGACCGTCGCCTTCTCGCCCTTCTTCGCCACCGCCGCCGTGCTGGAGGTGTCGTTGGTCTTGATCAGACGGTCGCCCGGCTTGATGTAGTGCGTGAAGTTGCGGGCCGTGTCGAACTTGGTGTTCGTGTAGATCGGGCACGTCTTCAGGGTGTCGCCGGCCTTGCAGGCGAAGGAGAGCTGGATGGAGCCCCAGTTGCCGCCCTTCGCGGACTCGCCGCCGGGCTTCATGTTGTCGTAGTCCTCGACCGGCTGCCAGAAGACCCAGGCCTTCGGCTCCAGTTCGCGCAGGTCGTCGACGATGCGCTGGGCGAGGCCCAGACCGGGACGCATGTCGGTGAAGCTCTGCCCGTCGCCCCAGTCGCCCTCGACCTCGCTCATCCACAGCGGCTTGCCGGCGGCCTTGGCGAGGTCGCGGACCGTGGTGCGCTGGCCGGTGCCGTAGGTGTGGACGTTCATCTGGCCGACGAGGTCGCGGACCTCCTGCGGGTAGGAGTTCCAGTTCGTGGCGAACTTACCGGGGTTGGTCTCGTCCATCGCGGAGATCTCCGCCTTGGTACGGGACTTGTCCAGGACCGGGCCGAGGGCGCGGAGCACCTTCTGCTGGAGCTCGGGGCCCATGTGGGCGCCCTCCTGGCGGCCGCCGGTGGGCTGCCCGTCCTCACCGAGCTTGGTGCCCCAGTAGTCGGTGTTCGGCTCGTTGAACGGGTCGAGGGTGTCGACCTTGATGCCGTGCGCCTTCTCCAGCCGCTCGGTGGCGCCGACCAGGTACTTGGCGAAGTCCTCGACCGACTCCTCCTTGAGCTGGTCCTTCGAGGAGTCGAAACCGCCGGAGACATAGCCGCTGACCGTCATGAACCACGGCGGGGAGTTGCTGAACGTCTCCCAGTGCGTGATGTCCTTCTTGATGCGGTCCACCCACCAGCGCTGGGTGGCGTCGGCCTTCTTGTTCCAGTCGTTCGGGTCGTCGGCGTTCCACCAGTCGACGTCCTCGCGGGTGGTGCCCGCGGGGGCCTTCCACCAGCCCTCGACCGCCCCGCCGGCCCGCAGGTAGTCCTTGACGTCGGGGGCGTTGCCGCCGCCGATGTTGTAGCGGGCGATGTTGAGGTTGAGGCCGCTCTCGCCGAAGAGGAGCTTCGCGAGCTTCTCGCGGATCTGCGGGGGGTAGTCGCCGGTGGCGTTGGCGAACCACACCAGGCTGGTGCCCCAGCCCTCGAAGCTGTCCCCCTTGTACGAGGGGTCCGGCCGGACGGTGACCGACGCGGCGGCCGGCTCGGCGTGCGCCATCGGTAGGGAGGTCGTGGCCATGACAGTCCCGGTCGCCAGGGCCGTCACGCCGATGGCCCCGAGGAGCCGTCTCGTGCGGGTGCGGTGTGCCATCTCGAGTACTCCAACTCTTCCACGTGCCGCGCGTCCCGGCGCGACACGAGAGATCGGGGCCCGCTGGTGCGGTTCGGTTCGGTGCGGTGCGGTTCGCGGTGTTCTCGTATGGTTGGTGCCAGGTGATGTTTACGTAAACATTCCTCGGCGCGATGTCTACACTGTCCGAATCTCGGCGGTCAAGGGAGTCGTTCCGGACGGGCGTACATCGCCGAGGGGCGCGCTGACGGGAACCTGGGGGACAAGGTGGACACAGCTGACCGGGAGAGCGCGGCGGCGCCGGGCCGTGGCGGCGGGACGGGCACGGGGCGGACGGGCCAGTCGGCACCCCGCGGCCGGGGGCGTGGCGCGCGACCGCGGCAGGGCCCCTCCATGGGCGACGTCGCCCGGCTGGCGGGCGTCTCCGCGCAGACGGTGTCCCGGGTGTCCAACGGGTTCGCCGGGGTCACCGAGGAGACCCGGCGGCAGGTGCTGGACGCGATGCGGGAGCTGGACTACCGGCCCAACAGCGCCGCCCGGGCCCTGCGGCGCGGTGAGTTCCGCACCCTCGGCGTGATCACTTTCTCCCTCTCCACGCTCGGCAACATCCGCACCCTGGACGCGATCGCCACGTCCGCCGCGCGGGAGGGGTACGCCGTCACGCTGCTCCCGGTCGCCGTGCCCACGCAGGACGAGGTGAACGGGGCCTTCTCACGGCTCGGCGAACTCGCCGTGGACGCGGTGATCGTCATCATGGAGACCCATCTGCTCGACGCGGCGACCGTGTCGCTGCCGCCCGGCATCCCGGTGGTGGTGGCCGACTCCGACGCCGGCGACCGCTACACCGTCGTCGACACCGACCAGGCGGGCGGGGCCCGGGACGCCGTGCGTCATCTGCTGGACCTCGGGCACGGGACCGTGTGGCATCTGGCGGGGCCGGAGGACTCGTTCGCGGCGCAGCGCCGGGCGAACGCGTGGCGGGCCACCCTCGCCGAGGCGGGGCTCGTGGCGCCGCCCCCGGTGCGCGGCGACTGGTCGGCGGAGTCCGGCTACCGGGCGGGGCTGCAGCTCGCCGAACGGCCGGACTGCACCGCCGTGTTCGCCGCGAACGACCAGATGGCGCTGGGGCTGCTGCGGGCCCTGCACGAGCGCGGCCGGAAGGTCCCGGACGAGGTCAGCGTCGTCGGCTTCGACGACATCCCCGAGTCGGCGTCGTTCCTGCCGCCCCTGACCACCATCCACCAGGACTTCGCCGAGGTGGGGCGCCTGTGCGTCGAGGGTGTCCTCACCAGGATGCGGCGGCCCGCCCCCGAGCCCGGCACCACTCTCGTCCCGACCCGCCTCGTACCCCGCAGCAGCACGGCTCCGCCACCGGCCCGCTGAGACCGGCGGCCCCTGTCCCCGTTTCCCCTTCGTTCAACGATTCCGTCAATTAGGCTCCGGAAGTCAACGGCCGCTGATAATCACAGCTGATCTTCCATCCCCTGAATGCCGGATGCCTTGGCCCCGGTGCCACTCGTTGGCTATGCGTGACTTTCCAGGATTCGTATGGCGGGATCGACACGCAGCACATCTGGATCCCCGACCCGAGGACTCCGTCCGACGACTGGGAGCGCGCCGAGGAGACGACCCAGGTGTCCATGCCGGTGTCGATGCCCATGTCGATGCCCATGTCGATGCAGGTGAAGCCCCCGGGCCGCCCCGCCAACAGGCGACGGCCGCGACGAGGGACTCACGTCCTTTCCGGCAACATGAGAAGCATCATGGTCGCTTTTCTGTTCTTCACCATCTCGGTGTGCGGGGTGGCGATGCTCTCCTGGTCCATTTCGTATTCATACAATCAGTTGCACGGCATCGCCCTGCTGGTGGTATCGGAAAGACTCGCGCAGTGGTGGCCGCTGACGGTGTACGGCCCGTGGCTGGTCGCGGGACTGTCCATCCTGCGGGCCTCGGTGCAGCACCGGACCGCCCGGCGCTCCTGGGCGGTGCTGCTGCTGTCGTCGGGCACGGCGGTGGCGCTGTGCATCGGACAGTCCCCGGGGTCGGTGCTCGCGATGGTCATCGTGGGGATTCCGCCGATCACCGCGCTGGTCTGCTTCCGTGAACTGGTAGGCCAGTTCTCCTCCCGGTTCGGGCCACGGCACGCCGCCGACGCCGTCGCCGGGCCCAAGCAGCCCTGACGAGAACCCCAGGTCGTCGACCTGGGGTTTCGTCTGTTCCGGTATCCCTCGCCGGGTCAGGCGCCCACGTAGGCCGCGAGGTGTTCCCCGGTGAGGGTGGAGCGGGCGGCGACCAGGTCGGCGGGGGTGCCCTCGAAGACGACGCGACCGCCGTCGTGTCCCGCGCCGGGGCCGAGGTCGATGATCCAGTCGGCGTGGGCCATGACCGCCTGGTGGTGCTCGATGACGATCACGGACTTCCCGGAGTCGACGAGCCGGTCCAGCAGGCCGAGCAGCTGCTCGACGTCGGCGAGGTGCAGACCGGTGGTCGGCTCGTCGAGGACGTAGACGCCGCCCTTGTCGCCCATGTGGACGGCCAGCTTCAGGCGCTGCCGCTCGCCCCCGGAGAGCGTGGTGAGCGGCTGGCCGAGGGTGAGGTACCCGAGGCCGACGTCCGCCATGCGGCGCAGGATCCGGTGGGCGGCGGGGGTGTGGGCCTCGCCGCCGCCGAAGAACTCCTCGGCCTCGGTCACCGGCATCGCGAGCACCTCGCTGATGTCACGGCCGCCGAAGCGGTACTCCAGCACCGACGCGTCGAACCGCTTGCCCTCGCAGTCCTCGCAGGTGGTGGCGACGCTCTGCATGATCGCGAGGTCGGTGTAGATGACGCCCGCGCCGTTGCAGGTGGGGCAGGCGCCCTCGGAGTTGGCGCTGAACAGGGCCGGCTTGACGCCGTTGGCCTTGGCGAACGCCTTGCGGATCGGGTCGAGCAGCCCGGTGTACGTCGCCGGGTTGCTGCGGCGGGAGCCGCGGATGGGGGTCTGGTCGACGGAGACCACGCCCTCGGGGGCCGGGATGGAGCCGTGGATGAGCGAGCTCTTGCCGGACCCGGCGACCCCGGTGACGACGCAGAGCACGCCGAGCGGGACGTCGACGTCGACGTCCTGGAGGTTGTTCGCCGTCGCGCCGCGGATCTCCAGGTGGCCGGCCGCCTCGCGGACGGTGTCCTTCAGCTTCGCCCGGTCGTCGAGGTGCCGGCCGGTGACGGTGTCGCTGCCCCGCAGCCCTTCGACGGTGCCCTCGAAGCAGACGGTGCCGCCCGCCGTGCCGGCGCCGGGGCCGAGGTCGACGACGTGGTCGGCGATGGCGATGGTCTCCGGCTTGTGCTCCACGACGAGCACCGTGTTGCCCTTGTCGCGCAGCCGCAGCAGCAGGTTGTTCATGCGCTGGATGTCATGGGGGTGCAGGCCGACGGTGGGCTCGTCGAAGACGTAGGTGACGTCGGTGAGCGCGGAGCCGAGGTGGCGAATCATCTTGGTGCGCTGCGCCTCGCCGCCGGAGAGCGTGCCCGAGGCCCGGTCGAGGGAGAGGTAGCCGAGGCCGATCTCCACGAACGAGTCGAGGGTGTGCCGGAGCTTGGCGAGCAGCGGCGCCACCGACGGCTCGTCCAGGGCGCGGACCCACTCGGCCAGGTCGCGGATCTCCATGGCGCACGCGTCGGCGATGTTGAGCTTCCCGATCCGCGAGGACCGGGCCAGTTCGCTGAGGCGCGTGCCGTCGCACTCGGGACACCGGGCGAAGGTGACCGCCCGGTCCACGAAGGCCCGGATGTGCGGCTGCATCGACTCCCGGTCCTTGGACAGGAACGACTTCTGCAGTTTCGGGATCAGCCCCTCGTAGGTGAGGTTGATGCCGTTGATCTTCACCTTGGTCGGCTCGCGGTACAGGAAGTCGTGCCGCTCCTTCTTCGTGTACTCCCGGATCGGCTTGTCCTTGTCGAAGAAGCCGGACTCGGCGATCACCCGGACGACCCAGCCGTCCCCCGTGTAGGTGGGGATGGTGAACGGGTCCTCGGAGAGCGACTTGGAGTCGTCGAACAGCTGGGTGAGGTCGATGTCGGAGACCGTGCCCCGGCCCTCGCAGTGCGTGCACATGCCGCCGGTTCGGCTGAAGGTGACCTTCTCCGTCTTGGTCTTCTCGGCGCCGCGGTCGATCGTCATCCCGCCGCTCGCCGAGACGGAGGCGACGTTGAAGGAGTACGCGGCGGGCGGGCCGATGTGCGGGTCGCCGAGCCTGCTGAAGAGGATGCGGAGCATCGCGCTGGCGTCGGTGGCGGTGCCGACGGTGGAACGGGGGTCGGAGCCCATCCGCTGCTGGTCCACCGTGATCGCCGTCGTCAGGCCGTCGAGCACGTCGACCTCGGGACGGGCCAGGCTGGGCATGAAGCCCTGGAGGAACGCGCTGTACGTCTCGTTGATCAGCCGCTGCGACTCGGCGGCGATCGTGTCGAAGACCAGGGAGCTCTTGCCCGAGCCGGAGACACCGGTGAACACCGTCAGCCGGCGCTTCGGGATCTCGATGCTGACGTCCTTGAGGTTGTTCTCCCGCGCCCCGTGCACACGGATCAGATCGTGGCTGTCCGCGGCGTGCGGCTCGGGCGACTGCGGGTCCGTCCTCTTGACCGTGCTCATCGTGTCTCCATCTGTTGCGCGATGTGGCGCGCGATCCGGTGGTTGCGGGAGGGGGTGGGGGCGGCCGGCCGGTGGGGCGGCCGACGGTTGCGGCGGCCGGCCGATGAGCCGGCCGTGGAGGGCAGCCGACTCGATCCAACCAGGCCACCGCCGGTGCGTCCGGTGGTTTCGGGGACGGCTCAGCGGAGCTCGTTGATCCGGATCAGGTTGCCCGAGGGGTCCCGGAAGGCGCAGTCACGGATGCCGTACGGCTGCTCCGTCGGCTTCTGGACGACCTCGGCGCCGCTCGCCTGCACCCGGGCGAAGGTGTCGTCGAGGTCGGGGGTGGCCAGGGTGAGACGGGCGTAGCTGCCCTTCGCCATCAGCCCGGCGATGGTGCGGCGCTCGTCGTCGGTGAGCGAGGGGTCGGCGGCCGGCGGCTCCAGGACGATCGACGTATCCGGCCGGCCGGCCGGTCCGACGGTGATCCACCGCATGTTCTCGGAGCCGACGTCGTTGCGCACCTCGAAGCCGAGGGTGTCCCGGTAGAACGCCAGCGACGCCTCCGGGTCGGTGTGCGGGAGGAAGGTCCAGTGAATGGTGATGTCCATGGCCGTAACGCTAGGCGCGGCCCCGGCGGGACCGCTTCTCGAATCCTGACCGGTTCGCCGGGTGCCCGACGGGGTCGGGCGGCGCCTCGATGTCCGGGTGCCGTTGTCAGTGGGGCGGCTTAGTCTCCGGACAACCGACCGTTCGCTCCGTTCATGGAGGTAGTCCCATGGCCTCGCGACTCAATCCGTATCTCGGCTTCGGCGGCGACGCCCGGCAGGCGCTGGAGTTCTACCGGGACGTGTTCGGCGGTGACCTGGTACTGAACACCTACGGCGCGTTCGGCCAGGCGGAGGGCGCGCACGCCGACCTGATCATGCACGGCATGCTGGAGACACCGAGCGGCTTCACCCTGATGGGCGCGGACTCGCCGCCCGGCACGGAGCACACGCCCGCCTCCGCCTTCTCCGTGAGCGTGAGCGGCGACGACGAGGCCGAGCTGCGCCGCTACTGGGAGAAGCTCTCGGACGGCGGTCAGGTGGCCGTTCCGCTGGAGAAGCAGATGTGGGGCGATGTCTTCGGGATGTGCACGGACCGCTTCGGCATCCCCTGGATGATCAACATCGGCGAGCCGCGGGGCTGAGGACACGGGCCCCGGGCTCGCCGTACGCCGCCGCCGGCGGTGTCAGCCGAACATGCCCGGCCGGTAGTCGCCCGCGGGCTGCTGGACGATCACGTTGACCCGGTTGTACGCGTTGATCAGGGCGATCAGGACCACCAGCGCGGCGAGCTGGTCCTCGTCGTAGTGCTTGGCGGCGTTCTCCCAGACCTCGCCGGGGACGCCGCCGGCCGCGTCGGCGATCCGGGTGCCCTGCTCCGCCAGCTCCAGGGCGGCGCGCTCGGCCTCGGTGAACACGGTGGCCTCACGCCAGGTCGCCACGAGGTGGAGCCGCTGTGCGCTCTCCCCCGCGTGCGCGGCGTCCTTGGTGTGCATGTCGGTGCAGAAGCCGCAGCCGTTGATCTGACTGGCCCGGATCTTCACCAGCTCCTGCGTCGCGTGCGGCAGCGTCGAGTCGGTCAGGACCCTGCCCGCCGAGTTGATGTGCTTGAAGACCTTGCCGGCCAGGGGATTGGCGAGGAGGTTCAGGCGAGCTTCCATCGTGGGCTCCTTGGTCGTCGTCGTGGTTACACCTCATCGACGGGGCGGGCGGGCGAAACGTGACGCGGTACGAGGTGACGCCCGTCACAGCAAAGGGAGTTGGGGGCGCGTGAATGGCAAGTCCCGTGCGGCGCACACCGGTTACCGTGGGAAGCCGTCTCCGTCAGCGGGCGGAGAGCGGCAGGCCGGGGGGAACATGCGCGGGGACGCACGGGGGACCGTACGGCGGGGTGTGCGGGGGTGGTGGGAGCACCGCTGAATCCCCTCTGCCGACCCCGGCACCCGCGGGTTAGGGTCGTGATCCACGGACACAAGGGGATGCCGACGATGAGCGCGACCGTGACGGCGGTCAGCAGCAACGCCGAGTACTCGTTCACCAAGCCGAACCGGGACGGCATCACCCTGCTCGCCGGGCTCGGGGTGGAGGGGGACGTCCACGCGGGGGTCACCGTGAAGCACCGCTCGCGGGTCGCGCGCGACCCCACCCGGCCGAACCTCCGCCAGGTACACCTCATCCACGAGGAACTGTTCGACGAGGTCGCCGCGGAAGGCTTCGAGGTGGCACCGGGCGACCTCGGCGAGAACATCACCACCCGCGGGATCGACCTGCTCGGTCTGCCGGTCGGCACACTGCTGCGGGTCGGCGACGCGGCGGTGCTGGAGGTGACCGGTCTGCGCAATCCGTGCCACCAGATCGACGCCTTCCGCAAGGGCCTGCTGAAGCAGGTCGTCGGCCGCGACGCGTCGGGCGGACTCGTGCTCAAGGCCGGGATCATGAGCATCGTGCGGGAGGGCGGTGCGGTACGGCCGGGCGATCCGATCGAGGTGCGGCTCCCGAGCGGCCCGCACCGGCCGCTGGAACGGGTCTGACGGCGCTCCCCCGCGCGCCGGTCGCGCGGTGGGCTGCCGGCCGCCGAAATCGGGCTGCGGATGACGGCCGGTCAGCTCTAGGCTCCGCCCCGGGGACCGGCCGGTCCGGTCACAGCACCGGGGCCGTGACGACGACCGGCCGGCGGATCGGAGATCACGGGGATGACCTGTCAGCTTTTCGCGCTCTGCTTCGACGCGAGCCGACCGCGTGACCTCGCGGTCTTCTGGTCCGGTGTCCTCGGCTGGGAGCTCACCGACGACCCGCACGACGGCATCGCGCTCCTGCCCGCCGACGACACCGGCTTCCGCCTCGGGTTCTTCCCGACCGGGGAGCCCAAGACCGTCCCGAACCGGATCCACTTCGACCTGACGAGCACGTCCCCGGAGGACCAGCAGGAGACGGTCGCCCGGGCCCTGGGGCTCGGCGGGCGGCACATCGACATCGGCCAGCGCCCCGAGGAGGGGCATGTGGTGCTCGCCGACCCCGACGGCAACGAGTTCTGCGTCATCCCGCCCGGCAACGAGTTCCTCGCCGACTGCGGCTTCCTCGGCGCGCTGGCCTGCGACGGTTCACAGGAGGTCGGGTACTTCTGGAGCGCGGCGCTGGAGTGGCCGCTGGTCTGGGACCAGGACGAGGAGACCGCGATCCGCTCGCCGCTCGGCGGGCCCAAGATCACCTGGGGTGGCCCGCCGGTCGCGCCCAAGAACGGCAGGAACCGCCTCCACTTCGACCTCGCCCCGCCCGCCGGCGGCGATCAGCGGGCGGAGGTCGACCGTCTCCTCTCCCTCGGCGCGAAGCTCCTCGGTCCGGACCCGCGCGAGGACGGCCGTGTGGCGATGCTCGACCCGGACGACAACGAGTTCTGCGTCCTGGCGCCTCGGCAGGACGGCGTGGACGCCCGGCGGTCGTGACGTGCCGAACCACGGCCGCCCGACCGAGGCGAGCCGCTCGGCGTCCGGCACGTCACATTTCTCGGCCCCGCTTCGTCGGATCACCGGAACACCACCGACACTCCGTCACGAGACGGAAGAGGGGACCGAGTCATGGCCGTCCACACGACACCGGTGTACCGCGGACTCACGTTTCTGCGGGTCGCGGTCGCCCTGCAGACCCTGACCCTGTTCTTCCAGGCGGCCACCGCCGGTGCGCTGCTCTCCTCGGAACACGGCGAGCTGCTGCACGACGTCGGGGCCCGCGTGATGTACGGGGCCTCCATGCTGTACGTCCTGGCCGCGGTCCTCGCGTGGCGCCCGGGCGGCGCCTCCCCGCGCCCCGTCCTGTACGCCTCGGGCTTCCTGCTCCTCGCGTCCCTCCAGGTGGTCCTGGGCATCGCCCACCTACCGTCGCTCCACGTCCCCCTCGGCATCCTGATGTTCACCGGGAGCGTGCTGGTGCTGCTGGGCACGCGGCCCGGCGGCGCACCGGACCGCCCCGGCACCGCAGCCTGATCGTTTAATCTCGAACATGGATGCCGGTGTCACGGGTTCCACGGTGAGGAGGCGGTGATGCTCGGGAAGGGCACGCGTCTGCTCGCGGGCGGCCTGGTCGTGGCCTGCGTCGTGCTCGCCGGACCCAGTGCGCCGGGCGGGGGGCTCCTCGGCGGGTCCGTGCCCGCGAAGGCCGTCCGGGACGTCGTGCCCCACCGGGTCATGACGTGGAACATCTGCAACCCGTGCGACACCGGCGACGTCGACCGGGCGGCGGAGATCGCCCGGTACGCGCCGCAGGTCATCGGCGTGCAGGAGGCGTGCGTACGGGACGTCGAGCTGATCCGGGACTATCTGGAGCACCTGCACGGGCTGGTCTACCACGTCGAGTACGGGCCGGTGCTGCGGAACTGGAACCGCTGCGGCGGGGTCCCGTGGGAGCCGGGCGGCTTCGGGCAGGCGATCCTCTCGGCGGCGCCCATGACCGACCCCGTCAGGAAGCTCTACCCCGAGGGCGGCTCCGAGCAGCGCGGGTATCTGGCGGTCACCACCAGGGTGGACGGGCGTCCGGTCCGGGTCTTCAACACCCATCTCGCCCAGCGGAGCCAGGAGGCGGTCCGGGAAAGCCAGACCGGGGTGCTGGCCAAGGCCGTCGCCCGGTACGAACGCGCCATCGTCATCGGTGACTTCAACGCCGTGCCGGACGCCCCCGAACTCGCCGCCCTGTGGGAGCTGGCCAAGGACGCGGACCCGGGGTGCCGTCCCCCGGCCGGCGCCGACTGCGAGGTGACCACCGACTGGCGGCTCAAGTTCGACTACGTGTTCCTGCGCGGTGTCGCCCCGCTGGAGCAGGGGGTGCACCGGACCCCGGCCTCGGACCACGACCTGGTGCACGCCGACGTGGATGTCGCGGGTGGGACCGCCGGGGAGACCGGGCCGGAGGGATGACCCGCGCCCGCCGGCGGACCGCCGGCCGCGTCAGGCGTGCAGCCCCGGCCTCGGGTGGAGCGTGCCCGTCGCCCCGGATTCCGGTCGCGGTAACTACCGCAGGGTAGTCGGGAGTTCTCGTGGAATGTCGGCCACAGCGGGCACCGCGCTGGCCAATTCTCCCTCTGTTCAGCTAGACATTGCCCCGACTCGCCTTGACCAGTGGGTACTTGAGGGCAACACCAGCACAGGGGGAAGGACACATGACGACATCCCATGACGCACCGAGACGTCCCGGTCGTCTCAGAATGGCGGGGGCCGCGCTGACGGCGCTCCTCGTCGCCGGTACGGGGACGGCGACCCAGGCGGTGGCATCGCCCAAGGCACCGGACACCCTGCCGACCCCGCCCGTGCCGTCCCTGGCGTGGACGGACTGCCAGGGCGGCTACGAGTGCGCGAACGCGGACGTGCCGCTCGACTACCGCGAGCCGGGCGGCAAGAAGATCACCCTCGCGGTGGTGCGCAAGAGGGCCGCGGACCCGGCCAAGCGCAAGGGCACGCTCTTCATGCAGCCGGGCGGGCCCGGCAACTCCGGCGTGGACTTCGTCCGCAACAACCACGCGGGGCTGCCGGCCGCGCTGCGCGAGTCGTTCGACGTGTTCGGCTACGACGTGCGCGGTGTCGGCCGCAGCTCGGCGCTCACCTGCTTCGACGACACGCGCTACTCGAAGGCCGTCACCGACGCCAAGGGTGTGCCCGGACCGGACGCGTTCGGGCCGGCGCTGCGGGAGGCCGCCGAGTTCAACCAGGCATGCCTCGACAACGCGGGCGGGCTGCTGCCGTACATCGGCACCGAGTACGTGGCCCGCGACATCGACCTGCTGCGGCAGGCACTCGGCGAGGAGCAACTCACCTACTACGGGCGGTCGTTCGGCTCTTACATCGGGACCGTGTACGCCGCGCTGTTCCCGCAGCGGGTACGGGCGCTGACCCTCGACGGGGCGTACGACCCGGTGCACTACGCCAACCGCCCGTACGCCTATGACCGGCCGCAGTACCTGGCGCTGGACGGCGCGATGAGCCGGTTCCTCGACTGGTGCGCCGCCGACCAGGCCGTCTGCGGGTTCGGCGACGGCGACCCGCGCGGGGCGTTCGAGAAGCTGAAGGCCGACCTGGACGCCAACCCGGTCACGACCGCGAACGGCGGCAAGGCGAACGGCTACACGCTGGTCTACCGGCTGATGTTCAACATCAACGAGGGCAAGGTCATCTGGCCCTCGCTCGGCGCCGCCCTCAGGAAGGCGCAGCTGCGGGACAACACCTCGTTCCTGCTGCGTCCGCCGTCCCCGGCGAGCTTCGACTTCCTCGGCCCGAACGTGGCCGTGGAGTGCGTCGACCGTGACTACCCGCGCAGCCAGTGGCTGCTGAAGCACAAGGTGGAGTCCTTCGCCGAGGCGGCACCGCTGCTCGGCCCCGCCATGGCGTTCGGCCCGCCGACCTACGACCACCAGCACGCGACCGCGTGTGCGCAGTGGCCGGCCGAGCGGGTCAGCCGTTACGACGGCTCCTACCGCGCGAAGGGCTCGGCGCCCATCCTGGTCATGGGCACCACCGGTGACCCGGACACCCCGTACCAGGACGCGGTGGCGCTGTCCCGGCGGCTCGACAACGCCTCGCTGCTGACGTTCGAGGCGGAGGGGCACACGGCGTTCGGCCGCAGCGCCTGTGCGACGGACGCGGTCGTCAAGTACCTGGTGGACCTGACGGTTCCCGCGAACGGCACGACCTGCGCGGACGAGACGCAGCCGCCGTCGTCGACGCCGAAGGTGGCCCCGCCCGGCACGACCCTGGGTGAGCTCCGCAACGGTGTGAACGAGCGCGTGGAGCGCATCGGCTCCGTGGACTGACCGGTCCCGGGCCGGACGACCGCACCGGACGGCCGCACCGGGTCGGCGAACCGAACCCGCGACAGCACGGGTGATCCCCGAGGCGTCGGCCCCCGAGGCCGGCGCCTCGGGCGTTCGGGCGTTCGGGCGTTCGGGGAGAGCGGTGACCGGGGGCGGTCGGGCCGGTGCCCTACCGCCCCCGGCCCTCGTCCGGTTCCAGGTCCAGGTCCAGGTCCAGGTCCGCGAAGCTCAGCGCGTCCGGGTCGCCGTCGAATTCGCCGGGGACCGGGCACGGCAGGTCCAGGGGATCCGCCTGCTGCCTGCGGGGGTCGGGGCCGGTCACGGGCTGCTCGGTCCAGATGCACTTGCCGTCGGCGGTGTAGCGGGTGCCCCAGCGCTGGGAGAGGGCGGTGATCAGCTGGAGGCCGCGGCGCGCGGGCGGCGCGCGAGGCGCGGGCGGCGCGCGAGGCGCCGGTCCGGGGCACGTTCGCCCATCCGGAGCACATTCGCCTCATCCGGAGCACAACCATCCGGCATACCGGAACGTCTTACCCCATAAGAGCGTCATGCGACCCAGGGGGGACATCATGCGACGTATCGGAGCGGCAGTGGCCGTACTCGTACTCGCCGGCACGGCGACGGTGGCGGCGGCGGGCGGCGCGGGTGCAGCGCCCGCGGGCGCTGCACGGACGGCGGCGGCCTGCCCGACCGGCTGGGGCAGCGGCCTCAAGGGCATCCCGGACAGCGGCATCGTCCCCCTGGCCGACATCAGGACCGGCCGGCACGACTGCTTCGACCGTATGGTCTTCGACGTCCCCGGCGGCGGCGACCACATCGGCTACTACGTCCAGTACGTCGACCGGCTGCACCAGGCCGGCTCGGGCGACGTCATCCCGGTCGGCGGCGGTGCCGTCCTGGAGGTCAGGGTCGCCGCGCCCAGCTACGACCCGGAGACCGGCGCGGTCGCCTACCCGGGGAAGGTCGCCAAACCGCTGCCCGGCGTCGACATCACCGGTTACCGCACCTTCCGCGACACCCGTTTCGCCGGCAGCTTCGAGGGCGAGACCCAGATCGGCCTCGGCGTCCGCGCCCGGCTCCCGTTCCGGGTGATCCAGCTGCACGACCGCCTGGTCGTCGACGTCGCCCACAGCTGGACGAGCACGCGCTGACGCCGGCCGGGGGCCTGGCGTTCCGTTCGGCAGGCCGGAGGCCTGGCATGCGGTTGCGGCAGGCCGGAGGCCTGGCATGCGGTTGCGGCAGGCCGGGAGGCACGACGCGGTGCACCCGCCCGCGGGGGGCGCGACGCGGTGCACCCGCCCGCGGGGGGCGCGACGCGGTGCACCCGCCCGCGGGGGGCGCGACGTGGTGCACCCCTCACGCCGGCTCGCGTACGGCCGCCACGGCGTACACGCCCCGCAGACCCGCCCTGCCCGTGACTCGCCGCGCGCACCCCGGTCCGCCGGATACGCGGCGCGCGTCGGCCGCCGAGGTCAGGTGCACGAACATCGCCATGCCCCGGATGTCAGAGCCCGCCGGGCAGTCGTCGCCGGGGCGGACGGGCGGACGCCCTGCCCCGGCGGCCCGGCGGCGAGGGCAGGAACACGCGGCGGCCGAGCGCCGGTGCTGTTCCGCGATGCCCGACTTGTAAGGTCCGCACGGTGGAGAGATCGAATGAAGGTTTGAACGGCGGGGTGTCGGCCGAGACGCTGCTGGATGTGCTGCTCGGGGCGGCGCGCGAGGTCCCCGACCGGACCGTCGTTCATGTACGGGGCGACGGCGGCGAGCACACCGTCACCTTCGCCTCGCTCCGCGACGAGGCGCTGCGGGTGGCGGGCGGCCTGATCGCGGCCGGTGTCGCTCCGGGCACCCCGCTCCCGCTGGTCGCCGACCGCGGCGAGGACTTCCAGCCCATGTTCTGGGGCGCCCTGGCGGCCGGCGCCGTACCCGTGCCGCTCGCACCGGAGCCGCGCCGTGTCGGACCCGTGTGGGAACTCCTCGGCCGTCCCCCGGTCGTCGTCGACGCCTCCACCGTGTCCCTGCTCGACGAACTGGACGCGTCCCTGCGGCCGTTGCCCCTCGACGCGCTCCGCGAGGGCCGCCCGCCCCGCCGGCTGCCCCGGCCCGCGCCCGACGACGTCGCGTTCCTCCAGTTCTCCTCCGGCAGCACCGGCTCCCCCAAGGGCGTCGAGCTGACCCACGCGGGCATTCTGGCGAACCTCCACCAGATCCGTACGGCGATGGCCATCACCGGCGACGACGTCCTCGCGACATGGATGCCGTACTTCCACGACATGGGTCTGATCGGCACGCATCTCGTGCCCATGGCCGCGCGTCTGAAGCAGATACGCGTCGAACCGCTGTCCTTCGCCAAACGCCCCGCCCTGTGGTTCGAGGCCGCGGCCCGGCACCGCGCGACCCTGCTCTCGGCCGCCAACTTCGCCCTCGACCTGGCCGTGCGGCGGATCCCGGCCACGACCCTCGCCGGACTCGACCTGAGCCGTGTACGGCTGCTGCTCGTCGGTGCCGAGCCGATCGCCCCGCGCGTCTGGCGCGAGTTCCTGGCCCACACCGCGCCCGCCGGACTCGACCCGAGCGCCCCCCTCCCGGTCTACGGCCTGGCCGAGGCCACGCTCGCGGTGACCGTGCCGCCGCTCGGCGAGCGTGCCGAGCCGCTGGTGCTGGACCGGGCCGCGCTCAGCCGCGGCCGGGCGGTGGCGACCGCGCCGGGCACGGACGCGGTGGAGCTGATGGACGTCGGGCTGCCGGTGGAGGGCTGCGAGGTCAGGATCACCGGGAGCCCCGAGCGGGCGCGCGGCGGCGGGCGCGCTGTGCTCGGTGAGTCGCGGGTCGGCCACGTGGAGGTGCGGGGGCCGCAGGTGGGCCGGGGGTACCACCGGGCGCCCGGGGCGAGCGCGGAGGCGTTCGGGGACGACGGGTGGCTGCGGACCGGGGACCTCGGGTTCCTGCGGGACGGGCGGCTGGTGGTCACCGGGCGCCACAAGGACGTCGTGTTCGTCAACGGCCGTACGTTCCACGCGTCGGACCTGGAGGAGACGGTCGCCGCGACGCCGGGGCTGCCGTCCGGCACGACCGCCGCGGTCGTCGGGTCCACCGACCCGGCCGGCGGGGGCGAGCGGGTCGTCGCGTTCGTGCGGTGGGCGAGACCTCCCGCCGCGACGGCCGGACCCGTGCTGCGGGCCGCCGCCGGACGCCTGCGGGAGGTCCTCGGGCACGACGACGTACGGGTACTGCCGCTGCCGCCGGGGGCGTTCCCTCGTACCACCAGCGGCAAGCTGCGCAGGAGCGCGCTGCGGGAGCGGTTCGAGGCCGGGAGGTTCGCGGCGGTCGAGGGGCGCTGGGCCGACGCCGTGGCGGGGCGCGCCGGGACGGACGCCGAGCCCGGGGACGGCGCCTCGGCGACCGGAGTCGAGAACGACGCGGCGGCGGAGACGGGTGCGACGGAGACGGGTGCGACGGAGACGGGTGCGACGGAGACGGGTGCGGCGGTCGCGGCGCCTCGTTCGGTGCGGGACGTCCAGGCGGCCGTACGGCGCCTCTGGGCGCGGGTGCTGGAGCGGCCCGAGGGCGAGATCGGGCTCCACGACCGGTTCTTCGACCTCGGCGGCTCCTCGCTCAAGGCGATGGCCGTGCTGGCCGGGCTGGAGGACACGTTCGCGGTCACGGTGGAGCCGAGGGCCCTGCGGGACCACGACACGGTGGCGGGGCTGGCCCGGTATGTGATCGGGGCGGCGGCCGACGCGGGGGCGGTCCCGGGCCCGATTGCGGGGACGGACGCGGTGGCGGGCGCGGGCACGGCTGTGGGGACGGCCACGGCTGTGGGGACGGCCACGGTTTCCGTTCCGGCCACCGCGCCCGCGGCCCCCGGTCATGGCGGTCGTACGGGTGGTGGCGCGGCCCCCGGCGGAGCCGTGGCCGTGCTCTCGGCGGCCTGCCGCTTCCCCGGGGTCGAGTCGCCCGAGGCCTTCTGGGAGTTGCTGGTGGCCGGGGGCGACACCGTCGGCGGCGTACCCGAGGGCCGGTGGGGGAACGGGCCCGGCCCGAGCACGCCGTTCGGCTCCTTCCTGCCCGACCCGGCGGCCTTCGACGCCGGCTTCTTCGGGATGGACGACACGGAGGCGAGGGCGACCGACCCCCAGGCGCGGATCTTCCTGGAGCTGGCCCACGAGGCGCTGGAGCGTGCCGGGTACGCGGGGCCCCGCCGGGCCGGCCGCAGGATCGGGGTGTTCGCGGCCACCGGTGACAGCGGCTACCGCGAGGTCCTGGCCGAGGCCGCCGACGGTGACCTCGCCCGTCACCCCGCCGCCCTCACCGGCAACCTGCCCAACCTGATCGCCGCCCGTGTCTCCCAGGTGCTGGACCTGAACGGCCCGGCGCTCGCCGTCGACACCGCCTGCTCGTCCGCGCTGGTCGCGCTGCACCTGGCCCGGCGGAGCCTGACGGCCGGGGAGTGCGACCTCGCCGTGGTCGGCGGGGTCAACCTGGGCCTGACGGACACCGGGCACCGGCTGCTCGAAGCGACGGGTGCGCTGTCGCCGACGGGGCGGTGCCGGGCGTTCGACGCCGACGCGGACGGGTTCGTGCCCGGGGAGGGGGGCGCGGTCGTCGTACTGGCCCGCCCGGAGGACGCCCGCGCCGCCGGCGACCCGGTCCTCGCCCTCGTACGCGGGACGGCGGTGAACAACGACGGCCGCTCGCTCGGCCTGCTGGCGCCCACACCGCGCGGGCAACGCGCGGTCATCGCACGGGCGTACGAGGAGTGCGGTGTCGATCCGGCCGCCGTGTCGTACGTCGAGGCGCACGGCACCGGTACGCCCATCGGGGACCCGGTGGAGGCGCGGTCCCTCGGCCAGGCGTTCCCGCCCCGGCCCGACGGGCTCCCGCGACGGCTGGGCTCGGTCAAGGCGAACCTCGGGCACCTCCTCAACGCGGCCGGGATGCCCGCCCTCCTCAAGGTCGTCCTCGCGCTCACCCACCGCCGGCTCCCGCCCACCCCGCACGCCGCCCGGCCCGCCCCGTTCCTCGCCCACGTGGCCCCCGGTTTCCGCCCGGTGACCGAGGCGGAGCCGTGGGCCACCCCGGACGGCCGCCCCCTCACCGCCGGGGTCAACGCCTTCGGCTTCGGCGGCACGAACGCCCACGCGATCCTGGAGGAAGCGCCGGACAGCGGCCACCATGGCGGCGGGGCGGGCAGCTGCCGACATGACGGCGGGGAGGACAGCCGCCGCCATGAGGGCGGGGACGACAGCCGCCCTGGCTGCGGGGAGTCCTGCCTTCCCGGCTGCGGGGAATCCTGCCGTTCCGGCTGCGGGGAGCCCGGCTGCCCTCGCCGTGAGAGCTGCCGTCCCGGCCGCGGCCGCCCCGGGGGATGCCCGGCCGACGCCCCCGGCCCGCATCTGCTCACCCTCTCCGCCCGCACCCCCGCCGCCCTGCGGGCGGCCACCGCCGACCTCGTCGCCCATCTCCGGGCCCGTCCCGGCCTCGCCGAGGCGGACGTCTGCGCCGCCGTAGGCACCGCGCGCGACGACGCCCCGTACCGCCTCGCGGTCGTGGCCGACGGCGACCTCCTCCGGCGACTGGACGCGGCCGCCCACGCGGACGACGGCGAACCCGTCCGCACCCGCCCCCGCACCGTCTTCGTCCTTCCCGGCCAAGGCGCCCAACGCCCCGCCGTCGCCCGCACCCTGTACCGGTCCGCCCCCGCCTTCCGGGACACCCTGGACGAGGCGTCCGGCCTCGTCGGACCCGTCCTCGGCCGTTCCCTGACGACGTGGTGCCTGGACGAGCACGCCGCCCCCGGGGAACTGGCGCGGACGGAGGTGGCGCAACCCCTCCTCGTCGCGTTCGGCGCGGCCCTGTCCGCGCAGCTCGGCGCGTGGGGCGTACGCCCCGACGCGGTCATCGGGCACAGCGTCGGCGAGATCACCGCCGCGCACCTCGCCGGCGCCCTCTCCCTCCCGGACGCGCTCTCCTTCGCGGCCGAACGCGGACGCCTGATCGGCGAACTCGCCGCACCGGGCGCCATGGCGGCCGTCCGGGGGGACGAGGACACCGTCGCCCCCGAACTCACCGCGTCCGACGGCACCCTGTCCGTGGCCGCCGTCAACTCACCCACCCAGCTGGTGATCGCCGGCGACCCCGACGCCGTCGACCGCGCCGTCGCCGCCCTGACGGCACGGGGTGTCGCCGCACGCCGGCTGCGTGTCTCACACGCCTTCCACTCCCGCCTGCTGGACCCCGTCCTCGACCCGCTCGGCAACGCCGCGAAGGCCCTGACCGTCCTTCCCGGCGCCGTGCCGATGCTGAGCACGGTCACCGAGCGATGGGGTCCGGACCTGACCCCCGAGTACTGGCGCGACCACGCGGCCCGCCCCGTGCGCTTCGGCGCGGCCGTGGCCCGGCTCCTCGACGACGGCTACGACACCTTCGTCGAACTGGGCCCCGCCGACTCCCTCTCGGGCCCCGTCCGCACCATCGCCGCCGCCCGGCTCCGGGAAGGGGACGAAGCGGTGGCCCGGGCCGGGGCCGGGGCGGAAGCCCGGGCCGGGGCGCGCGATCGGGCCTGGACGGGTGCCGAGTCCTCCGGCGTGGCGTACCTGCCCGCCCTGAGCGCCGCCCCGGACGGTGAGACCTCCGAGTCCTCCGGCGCACGAGCCCTGCTGGAAACGGTCGGCCGCCTGTGGACACACGGGGCGCCACTGGCCCCGACCGCCCCCGCGCGCGTGCGCACGGGGCACCGCCGGGTGCCCGTCCCCACGTACCCGTTCCAGCGCCGGCGCCACTGGCCGGAGCGCCTCGACGGGAGGCCGGCGCCGCGCCCCACGTCTCCCGCGTCCGACGGCTCCCCCGCGCCCCGGCCCCTCCTCTGGCGCGACGCCCCCCTCGTCGCCGCCCCGGGTCCCCGCGCCGTACGCCTGGCCGGCGCGGACACGGCCCTCGCGCGGGCCCTCGCCGACCGCCTCACCGAGCACGGGGTGACGGTGCTGCGGCCGGGCGACACCGCTGCGAACGCGCCGAGCGTCCCGGAAACCCTGCTGTGGTTCGCCGGGGACACCCAGGAGTCGGCCACGTCCGCCGACGCCATCGCCTCCCTCCGCGGCGTGCTCCCCCTGCTGGACACGGCCCCCGCCCGTCTGCTGCTCGTCACGGAGGACGCGTACACCACCGGCGCCGGAGAGGCCCCCGAGCGCACCCGGCCCGCCCGAGCGCTCCTCCACGGCTTCGCCCTGGCCCTCCCCGACGAGCACCCCGGGCTGTCCTCCCGCGGCGTCGACCTCTCCTCCGACGAACCGCTCACCACCCGACTCCGTTCTTTGGAGCGGGAGTTGTACACGGCCGACGCTCCCGGCGACTTCGCCGGCACGGTCGCCTGGCGGGCGTCCCGCCGCCTCACCCGTACGCCCGTCCCCACGCCAGTCCCCACGACCGGCGCCACCCTGGTGACCGCCGACGCCCTCCCCCCGAACGGCACCTACCTCATCACCGGCGGCGCCGGCGGCCTCGGGTCCGCGCTCGCCCGCGACCTCGCGGAGCGCGGCGCCCCCGACCTCGTCCTGACCGGCCGCACCCCCGCTCCGCCCCGCGCCCTGCTCGCCGAACTCCGCGCCCTCGGCGCCCGCGCTGCCCGCTACCAGGCCGCGGACGTGAGCGACGCCGACGCCGTGGACGACCTCGTCGCCGGACTGCCGCCCCTGGACGGGGTCTTCCACGCGGCCGGCACGGCCCGCCCCGGCAGCCTGCGCGGCAAGTCGGACGCCGAGATCGAGGAGACCCTCGCGGCGAAGGTGCGCGGCACGGCCCTCCTCGCGGACGCGCTGCGCCGGTACGGGCACGACACCGCCGTCCGCGTCGTCTTCTCCTCCGTCTCCTCGGTCCTGCCCGGCCTGGCAGGCGCCCTCGGCGACTACGCCGCAGCCAACGCCTTCCTCGACTCCTTCGCCACCGCCGAGCGCGCCGCGGGGCGCCCCTGGCGGGCGATAGCCCTCGGGCCCGTCTCCGACGCGGGCCTGGCGAGCGGCCCCCGGGCCGAGGAGCGCCTCCGCGGCCGTGGCCTCGCCCCGATGCCCGTTCGCGCCGCCCTCACCGCCCTCCACACGGCGCTCGCCCTGGACACGGCCCACGTACTGGTGACGGGCACGACGGAACCGGCCCCGGCCCCGGCCCCGGCCCCGGAAGCAGCAACGGCACCAGGACCGACCCTGGCCGCCGAGACCGCGGCCACCGCGATCACCGCGATCACCGCGATCACCGCACACGAGAACACCACCCGCACCGCCTACACCGCCCCGACGGCTCCCGAGGACGGCGCCCCCACCGCCCCGAAGGCCCCCGAGGTCACCGCCCTCATCCGCCGTCTGCTCGCCGAAGCCCTGCACCGTTCCCCGGCGGACATCGCCGACGACGCCCCGTTCCTCGGCCTCGGGCTGGACTCCCTCAGTGCCGTGGACCTCGCCCGGCTTCTGGAGCGGGAGTTGGGCCGGCCGCTGCCCGCGACCCTGCTCTTCGAGTACCGCACCATCGGTGAACTGGCCGCCCATCTGGCCGCCGAGGCCCCCGGGACCCCACCGCCCGCCCTGCCCGCCGCACCTCCCGGTACCGCCTCCGGTCCCGGCGGCCTCCTCCCCCTCACACCCCTCCAACTCGCCTTCCACACCACCGAAACGCTCCACGAGGGCGTCACCGCCTACGGCTACGTGCGCCAGAGCGTCAGCGGCCCCCTCGACCCCGCGCTCCTCGGCCGGGCGCTCGCCCACCTGGCCGTACGCCATCCCATGCTCCGGATGCGGTTCACCCGCGACGGCGACCCCCGCCCGCGCCGGTACGCCGCGCCCGCCGAGGCGCCCACCGAGCAAGGCCCCGTCTGGTACGAGGTCCGGCGGGTCCCGGCGGACTCCCGCGCCCTGGCCGACCTCGAACAGGCCCTCTGCAACCGGCCCTTCGACCTCACCTCGGAGGACCCCGTGAGGGCCGTGCTGGTCCCCGACCACGAGCACGCGCACCTCACCCACCTCCTCCTGGTCGTCCACCACGCCGCCGCCGACGGCTACAGCCTCAAGGTGCTGAGCGAGGACCTCTGGTCGCTCTACACCGCACTCGCGCGGGGATCCGAAACGGTCCCCGAACCGGAGCCCGGAACCGCCGACTTCGGTGACTACGCGACCCTCCTCACCGCCGAACGGCACTCCCCGGCCCACGAGCGCGACCGGCGGTACTGGCGCGACCGCCTCACCGCGCACACGCCCCCCATGCCCCACGCCCCCGCCCTCCCCTACGACGGCGATCCCGAGGCGCCCCCGGCGCCGCCGCTCGTCCACCACCGCACCGCGGTCGACGAGGAGTTGACGTCCGCGCTGCGCGAGGTGGCGGCCCGGCACGAGGTGTCGCTGTTCCATCTGCTGCTGGCGGCGTACGGGCGGTGTCTGGCACGGTGGAGCGGGCGCCCGGACGTGGCTGTGAACGTGGCCAGGGCGCGCCGCGAGACGGCGATCGCCGGTGTCGACCGTCTGGTGGGGCCGCTCGCCGACACCCTGCCGGTGTTCGTGACGGTCGACCCCGACGAGCCGGTGACCGCGCTGGCCGGCCGGGTCCGGGAGATCTGGCGGGAGGCCGAGGCGCACGCGACGCCGGGCAGCGCCGACCTCGCCCGTCTGCTGTCCGAGCTGCGGCCCGCCACCGGCCCGGTGCCGCGCACCGTCGCCGAGGCGGGCTTCAGCTTCGCCCGTTTCCCGGTGGTCCACGGCCCCGACTGGCCCGTCACCGTCACACCGACGGCCGCGGCCACCGCCACCGCGGCCACCCGGCTCGGCCTCCTGTGCTGGGAGGCCGACGCGAGTCTGCGCCTCTCCTGGAACCACCCGGCCCACCTGTTCCGCCCCGAGACGGTACGCCGCCTCGCCGAGGCGTACGTCGGCGAACTGCGCTCCGCCGTCAGCGGGTTGACGGGACCGGCCACCGAGACCGCCGTCAGCGGGTTGGCGGGACCGGCCGCCGAGACCGCCGTCCGCCTGCCCGAGAGCCCCGCCGCCGAGCCCACCGAGCGGCCGGAGGGCCCCGAGCGGCCGGAGGGCCCCGAGCGGCCGGAGGGCCCCGAGCGGCCGGAGGGCCCCGGGCGGCCCGGCATCGTGGACCGGCTGTGCGCGCGGTTCCGGGCCGCGCCCGAGGCCGTCGCCGTCCACACCGGCGGCTCCGTCCTCACCTACGCCGACCTCGACACCGCCTCCGCCGCCCTCGCCGCCGGCCTCCGTGCCCACGGCGTACGCCCCGGCGACCTCGTCGGACTGCTCACCGAGCCGGGCGGCACCGCCACCGTCACCGGAGTGGTCGGCATCCTGCGCGCGGGAGCCGGCTGGGTACCGCTGGACGCCACCCACCCCACCGCCCGGCACCGGGACCAGCTGGCCCGTACGGGCGTCCGCGTCCTGGTCTGCGACCCGGCGACCCGGCAGACCGCCGCCCGGCTGGAGGGTGTCGTCCCGGTCGTCACCCCCGAGGTCTCCTCACCGGCCCCGGGCGGTCCAGCCGCCCCCGACCGCGCCGACGCCGCGCCCCACGACCCCGACGCCATCGCCTACGTCATCTTCACCTCCGGCTCGACGGGCCGCCCGAAGGCCGTGCCCGTCACCCACCGGTCGATGGCGAACTACCTCGACTGGGCACTGGCCACCTTCGGCTACCGCCCTGGCGACCGGCTGGCCCAGACCGCGTCGGTCTGTTTCGACGCCTCCGTACGCCAGTTGCTGGCCCCGCTGCTCGTCGGCGCCACGGTGCACACCGTCTCCCGCGATCTGCTGCGCGACCCCGAGGCGCTCCTCGACCGGGTCGTGGCCGACCGGATCACGGTGTGGAGTTCGGTGCCGACGCTCTGGGAACGCCTCCTGACCGCCGCCGAGGAACGCGTCCGCGGGAACGCCACGGCGCCCCCGGACCTCTCCGCCCTGCGCTGGGTCCACGTGGGCGGCGAGGCACTCCCCGCGGCCCACGTCCGCCGCTGGTTCGACCTGCTCGACGCGACGGCCGGAACCCCCCGCTCCACCGGCACCACCGGCACCACCGGCACCCCCGGCACCACCGGCACCCCCGGCACCCCCGGCACCCGACGCGTCCACCACCGGGTCGCCAACCTCTACGGCCCCACCGAGGCCACCATCAACGCCACCTGCCACATCATCGACACCCGCCCCGCCGACGACGTACGCCACCTCCCCATCGGCCGCCCCGTCGCCGGCACCGAACTGGCCGTGGTCGACGCGGACGGCCTTCCGTGCGCCCCCGGTGAGGCCGGGGAACTCCTCATCGCCGGCACCGGGCTCACCCCCGGCTACCTCGGCGACCCGCACCTCACCGCGGCGGCCTTCACCGAGCGGGACGGGCGGCGCTGGTACCGCAGCGGCGACCGCGTCCGCCGTACCGCGGACGGGGTGCTGGAGTTCCTGGGCCGGCTCGACGACCAGGTCAAGGTCCGCGGCCACCGCGTCGAACTCGGCGAGGTCGAGGCCGCGCTCCTGGCCCACCCCGGCCTCGCCCGGGCGGCCGTCCTGCTGCGGGACGGGCGGCTCGTGGCGTACGTCGAGCCCCGGGCAGGCGCGTCCGGGCCCGACGCCCGCGAGGTACGCGCCTTCCTCGCCCGGACACTCCCCCCGTACATGATCCCGGCCCGTGTCCACACCCTCGCCGCCCTCCCCCTGACCGGCACCGGCAAGATCGACCGCAACCGTCTCGCGCCACGACCGGACCACGAGCCGCTCGTACCTCACGCCGAACGGACCGCCGTGGCGGAGGAGTCCGGTGCCGGGACCGAGCGGGCAGCTCCCCGAACCCCGCCCGCGACCCCCACCGAACGTCTGCTGGCGCGTGCCTGGTGCCACCTCCTCGACGTGCCCGAGGTCTTCCGCGAGGACGACTTCTTCGCCCTCGGCGGGGACTCCCTGACGGTGCTGGAGCTGTTCTCCCGGCTGCGCGACGACCACCGCGTCCTGCCGCGGCCGACCGCCGTCTACACACACCGCACGCTGAGCGCGCTGGCGGCGGCCATCGACACGGCGGCCGCAGCGCTCCCCGCCGCGGAACCCCCGACGGCCGCCCAGGCTTCCCCCACCGCCCCGGCCACCACCCCTTACCCCCTCACCCCGTCCCAGCGCGGCTTCCTCCTGGCCGACGCACTCACGTCCGGCACATCCGGATCATCCGGCACATCCCGCACGGACGGCTCCCGCACGGACGGCCCCCGCACGGACGGCCCCCGCACGGACGGCCCCGACGCGGACGGCTCCCGCGCGGACCGCTCCGGCAGCCCCGCGAACTCCGCCTGGCTGGCCCGCTTCCGGATTCTCGGGCCCCTGCGTCCGGAGCTGTTCCAGCGGGCGGTGGACGTCCTCGTGGCCCGTCACCCGATGCTCCGCACGGTGTTCCCGGCCGGTGCGCGCCCGCCCGTGCAGCAGGAACTGCCGGACACGCTGCGGCTGCCGGTGGAGACCGAGGTGCTGAGCGAGCCGGAGCTGCTGGAGCGGCGGGTCGCCGAGGAGGCGCGGCGGCGGTTCGAGCCGTGGGCGTGGCCGCTGCTGCGGCTGCGTCTGTTCACGGTCGACGACGACGAGCACGTCCTCGTCGTCCACGCCCACCACCTCATCGGCGACGGCTACAGCGCCGCCCTGCTCACCCGCGAACTCCTCACCGTCCACGACCGTTTCGCCTCCGGTCTGTCCGACGGTCTGGAGCCGTTGCGCTCGACCTTCCGCGACCACGTCGAGCTGCGTGCCGCCCGTCGCCGGGCCCCGTCCCCGACCCCGGAGACGGCGGAGCACCTCGCCCGGCACCAGGCCCCGTACACCCCGCCCGTGCTCCGCGTGTCCCGCCCCGACGGCACCGCCGCGTCCCCCGGCTTCCACACCGCGGGTTTCACCCTCGACGCCGACCGCGCCCGGGCGCTGCGCCGGCTCGCCCGTAGCGCCGGGACGACGCCGTACGCCCCGTTCCTCACCGCGTACCACCGTGCTCTCGCCGATCTCACCGGCCGGCGGGACCTGGTGCTCGGCCTCGCGGTCACCGGACGCGAGGAGAGCGTGCCGGACGCCCACCGGGTGTTCGGCCCGTTCGCGGAGGCGGTGGCCGTCCGCCCTGCGGTCCACGGTGCGGCACCCGTCCCGTTCGCGGAGGACCTGCGCCGGGTCGCCGCCGAGGCGGTCGCGGCCCGTACCGCCGGCCCGCTGGACCTGCGGACGGACGACGGCCTGCCCCGTACGGCTCAGTTCTTCTTCACGTTCCTGGACTTCGGCTCCCTCGGCGTCCCGGCCGGCAGCGCGCTGACCGTCCTGCCGGAGGACACCGACACGGCGCTCGCCCCGCCTCCCGTGGGCACCGACGTCTTCCTGGCCGTCCGTCCCTCGGCCGACGGCGTACGCGTGACCGTCCGCGCGGCGGCGACCGCCCTCACCGCGGAGCAACTGGCCTCGTTCACCGAGAAGTTGCGAAGCGAACTGGAGGACTGCGCTCCCCTGGACGCCGCGCTGATCGGTTATCTGCCCGCGCCCCGCGACCTGGCCGCCCACGCCGGTCTGCCGGCGCACGCCGTGCCCGGCCGCGAGCAGCTGCGCGCCCTCCTCTTCCCCGACGGCCGCCCCAGGCTGCTGGAGACCACGACAACACCCCTGGGCACGTCGGGTTTCCTCGCCCTCCCGGTGTTCGCCGACGAGCTGACGGCCCCGGCCGGCCCCGCCGACCGCACCCCTCTGGCGGTCCGCACCGCCCGGGCCGTGGAGCAGGCCCTCTCGCTCGGCGCCCGTTCCGTCTCCCTGGCCGGTGTGATCCCGGCCCTGACCGGCTACGGCTACGACGTCCTGCGGGAGGCGGCCCCCACGGCCGCCGCCCCGTCCGTCTCCGCACTTCCCGCCGCCCCGTCCGTCTCCGAACCCCCCGCCGCCCCATCCGTCTCCGCACTCCCCGCCGCGCTCACCACCGGCCATGCCACGACCACAGTCGCCGTGGTGAAGACCGTCCACGCCGCGCTCGCCGCCACCGGACGGGACCTCGCCGAGCTGACCCTCGCGGTCGTCGGCTGCGGTTCCATCGGCACGTCGTCGCTGCGGCTGCTCCTGGCCCGCAGCCCCCGCCCGCCGGCCCGGCTGCTCCTCTGCGACCTGCCCGGCAGCGCCCCGAGGCTGCGCCGTCTCGCCGCCGAGCTGTCGGCGGACCATCCCGGCACGGCCGTACAAGTCATGGAGTCCACCGGCGCCCACCAGGGCCTGCCGTCGGGGCTGTACGCGACGGCCGACGTCATCGTCACCGCGGTGAGCGGTCCGACGGCTCTCCTGGAGGTCGACCGGCTCCGCCCCGGCACGATCGTCGTGGACGACTCCTTCCCGCACTGTTTCGACACCGGGCGGGCCCTCGACCGGATGCGGCGCGAGCGGGACGTGCTGCTCGTCGGAGGCGGACTGCTCGCCCTGGAGACCACCGAGACGCGGCTGGCGGCGGACCTCCCGCCCGTCGCGCGCACCGGCACCGCCAAGGGCACCCGGTTCCAGCCCCACCTGCCCGGCACCCTCGCGTCCTGCCGCCTGGAGTCGCTCCTCCACGCCCACCACGACGGCACCCGGCTCCCGCCGATCCACGGCCTGGTGGACCTCCCGCACGCCCTGGCCCACTGGGACGCCGCCGAGGCCGCCGGGGTCCGCGCCGCGCCCCTGCACCTCCTCGACCACGCGATCCCGGAGGCCACCCTGAAATCCCTGCCCCGGCCCCTCCCCCGGCCCCGGCCGTAGCCCCGGTGCCGGAAGGCGACGCCCGGCCGGAAGTTCGCCGGCCGGGCGTCCGTCGGGGCCGGCGCGGGTCCAGCTCGCGACGGCCCCGGCTTCGTGGCCGGCCCGTTCGCCCAGCCCCACCGCTGGGCCGGGACCTTCCCGGGGTACGAAAGGGGGCCGGGCCCACGCTCGTCGCGTGGGCCCGGCCCCCTTTCGGTCCTGTCCTCTTCGGCGGCCGGTCAGTCCGTGCCGAACTCCATGGCGGCGCGGTCCAGCAGCTCGTCGTCGTCGGAGCCGGTGAACTCGCCGCGGGAGGCGATGGCCTCGGCGCCGCCCTCGGGCATGGTGCCGATCAGCCCGGTCGCGGCGGCCTGCGCGGCGCCGATCGCGGCGGTGCCGCCCGTGCCGATCAGGCCCATCGCGGCGTACTGCTCCAGCTTGGCGCGCGAGTCGGCGATGTCGAGGTTGCGCATGGTGAGCTGGCCGATCCGGTCGACCGGGCCGAACGCGGCGTCCTCGGTGCGCTCCATGGAGAGCTTGTCCGGGTGGTAGCTGAACGCCGGGCCGGTGGTGTCGAGGATCGAGTAGTCCTCGCCGCGCCGCAGCCGCAGGGTGACCTCGCCGGTGACGGCGGCGCCGACCCAGCGCTGGAGCGACTCCCGGATCATCAGGGCCTGCGGGTCCAGCCAGCGGCCCTCGTACATCAGCCGGCCGAGGCGACGGCCCTCGTTGTGGTACTGGGCGAGGGTGTCCTCGTTGTGGATGGCGTTGACGAGGCGCTCGTACGCGGCGTGCAGGAGGGCCATGCCCGGGGCCTCGTAGATGCCGCGGCTCTTCGCCTCGATGATGCGGTTCTCGATCTGGTCGGACATGCCGAGCCCGTGGCGGCCGCCGATGGCGTTGGCCTCCATCACCAGGTCGACGGCGGACGCGAACTCCTTGCCGTTGACGGTGACCGGGCGGCCCTGGTCGAAGCCGATCGTCACGTCCTCGGTGGCGATCTCGACCTCGGGGTCCCAGAACCGGACGCCCATGATGGGCTCCACGGTCTCGATACCGGTGTCCAGGTGCTCCAGGGTCTTCGCCTCGTGCGTGGCGCCCCAGATGTTGGCGTCGGTGGAGTACGCCTTCTCGGCGCTGTCCCGGTACGGCAGGCCGTGCGCGACCAGCCACTCCGACATCTCCTTGCGGCCGCCGAGCTCGGTGACGAAGTCGGCGTCCAGCCAGGGCTTGTAGATGCGCAGGTGCGGGTTGGCGAGCAGGCCGTAGCGGTAGAACCGCTCGATGTCGTTGCCCTTGAAGGTGGACCCGTCGCCCCAGATCTGGACGTCGTCCTCCAGCATCGCCCGCACCAGCAGCGTGCCGGTGACGGCACGGCCCAGCGGCGTGGTGTTGAAGTAGGCCCGCCCGCCGGAGCGGATGTGGAACGCGCCGCAGGTCAGCGCGGCCAGGCCCTCCTCCACGAGCGCGGCCCGGCAGTCGACCAGGCGCGCGATCTCGGCACCGTAGGTCTTCGCGCGGCCGGGCACCGAGGCGATGTCGGGCTCGTCGTACTGGCCGATGTCGGCGGTGTAGGTGCACGGGACGGCGCCCTTGTCGCGCATCCACGCGACCGCGACCGAGGTGTCGAGCCCGCCCGAGAAGGCGATGCCGACGCGCTCGCCGGCCGGAAGGGAGGTGAGGACCTTGGACATAGGAAGAGTATGCACCCCTATGCATGATCATGCAAAGTCCGATTCGGGTGATTCAGCTCCCACCCCCTCAGGCGCCGAAGCGGCTCCGGGACGCCTCGATGTCGCCGAGGTAGCGGTGGGTCCAGTCGCACATCGCGTCGACCGTGGCCCGCAGGGCCCGCCCCGGCTCGGTGAGCGTGTACTCGACGCGCGGCGGCACCGTCGGGTGGACCTCCCGGTCGACCAGTCCGTTGCGCTCCAGCATCCGCAGGTTCTGGGTGAGCATCTTGTGGCTGACGCCCTCGACACCGTCGCGCAGCTCGCTGAACCGCAGGGTGCGCTCGCCGAGCGCCTCGATGATCAGCAGCGCCCACTTGTTGGCGATGTCCGAGAAGATCTCGCGGGCCAGCGAGTCCGCGCGCCGCAGGTCCGCGGCTTCCTCGGGCGTGCCCTCGTACTGCTTGGTCACCATCGGGTTCCCCAGTCACCTGAAAGTGCGTTCTTCCTGTTCGGCCGCCACTCTCCTACGGTTTCCCAGTAACCACAAGAGAGCACGTACGCCCCGCCCCGGGAGGCAACAGCATGGCCATCACCCTGGTGAACCCCGCCGGACTGCCCGAGATCGACGTCTACCGGCAGGTGTCGATCGCCTCCGGCTCCCGGCTGGTCTTCCTCGCCGGACAGGTCGCCTGGGATGCCGACGGCGTCACGGTCGGCGAGGGCGACCTCGCCGCGCAGGTCGAGCAGTGCTACCTCAACGTCGCCACCGCCCTGTCCGGCGCCGGAGCCACGTTCGACGACGTCGCGAAGCTGACCGTCCACGTCGTCGACTGGGCCCCCGGCAAGATGCCCCTGCTCCTGGACGGCATCTCGCGCGCCGCAGCCCGCCTCGGCACCACCGCGGCCCCGCCCGCCACCCTGCTCGGGGTCGCGGCCCTGGACGTACCGGAACACCTGGTGGAGATCGAGGCGATCGCGGTCCTGGACTGACCGGCGGCATCGCCATACTGACCCCATGCCGTCACCAGAACCGCTCCGGACCCCGGTGGCCGCCGTGCCGCCGGGGCCGATCACGGTCGACCCGCCGGGGGCGATACCGCGCCCGCTGCTCACCCAGTCCTGGCTCGACCTGACCTTCCTGCACTGGGCCGCCGACCCGGCCGACGTCTCGGGCCTGCTGCCGCCGGGGACGGTGCCCGACACGCTGGACGGGGTCACGTACGTGGGGCTGGTCGCGTTCCGGATGCACAAGGTCGGCTGGCTGGGTCTTCCCGGCGTTCCCTATCTCGGCTCGTTCCCGGAGACGAACGTCCGGCTGTACTCGGTCGACACCCGGGGACGCCGAGGCGTCGTCTTCCGTTCCCTCGACGCCTCCCGGCTGCTGCCGGTGGCGGTGGGCCGGATCGGCTTCCGGATGCCGTACGTCTGGTCCCGCATGACGGTCGACACGACGACGTACGACGTCCCGGGCGCCGTCGGCGACGACGCGCGCGGCGCGCACCCGGACGGTGCCGCCGTCACCTACACCAGCCGCCGGCGGTGGCCGGGGCCGCGCGGGGCGTACAGCCGCATCACGGTGCGGGTCGGCGAGCGCATCGACGAGCCGACCGCGCTGGAGCACTTCCTGACCGCCCGCTGGGGGATGCACGGCGCGTTCTTCGGGCGGTCGGTGTTCCTGCCCAACGCCCACCCCCGCTGGCCGCTGCACCGGGCCGAGCTGGTCGAGTGCGAGGAGGACCTGGTGGCCGCGGCCGGCCTCCCCGCTCCCGTCGGTCCGCCGGTGAGCGTCCTCTACTCCGCCGGTGTCCCCGCCCGCTTCGGCCGCCCCGCGCGTCCGGCGGGCATCCCCACCCCGTGACGGACACCCGCGTACGACGAACCCCCGGGTCCCGGACCCGGGGGTTCGTCGCCGTGCGGTGACGGTGCCGGCCGTCGGTTACGGGGCGTCGATCAGGTGGTGCGGGGGCACCTGCACCGTACGGGCGCCGGGCGTACCGCCGAGGACCACCTTGCGGAGGGCGACGTTGTTCTTGGTGTTGCTCTCCTTGAGGCGGTTCTCCGGGTTGGCGATCACCTTGATGTAGTAGGTGCCGTTCGGCAGGTCGGTGATGTCGAAGGACTGGCCGGGGCGCTCCTGGGTGTAGGTGTCACCGGAGCCGACGTCGAGGACCTCGCGGACGGAGATGGCCTCCTGCGAACCGCACGCGGTGGACAGGTCGGTGTTCTCCGGGTGCCAGTTGGCGCCCTTCACCGTGTAGTCGATGGCGTCGGTGTTGGCCAGGCAGAACGCCTCCTTGCCGGAGCGCACCTCCTTCGTCTGGTCCGCGCTGAGCAGGCGGTAGCTGGCGAAGTCGGTGAAGTGCCAGTGCTCGTGGCCCTCACGCGGGTCCCACTCCATGGTGCCGGCGGGGGAGTAGCCGACCTGCTTGCCCTTGGCGTCGTAGAAGTACTGGTACGAGTCCATCAGGTCGGCGCCCGGCTTGCGGAAGCCGTCCACGACGAGGGGCGCGGGGCCCGCGTTCCAGACGTTGGCGCTGAAGGCGAGGTAGTCCTTGCCGGGTACGTCGCCGTCCTCGCCGTCGGTGATGGAGATGCCCCAGGCGGGCAGCGAACGCAGGTCGGGCTTGGGCACGCCGGCCGGGGCGCCGGCCTTGCCGCCGGGCCGCTTGGCGGCCGGCTTCAGTGCGGGCGCGACGCGGGAGCCGTCGGTGTGGCCGGGGCCGTCGCCCAGGTGCTTCGCCAGGCCCCGGTCCTCCAGGGCGTGGGGCAGGGCGGGCGGCATCGGGACGTCCTCGCCGCGCGGGCCGAAGCCGTGCAGGGGCGGCTGGGACGGGTCGACGGGGGCGGAACCGTGACCGCCGTGGCCGCCGCCGTGATGGCCGCCGTGCCCGGCGGCGTGGTGGGCGGAGGACTTGGCGGCCGGGGCGCCAACGCCCTCACCGCCCTCGTCGTACTGCCGCACCGTCACCTTGATCTTCGGCCGGTCGTTCGGGATGCCGAACAGGTCGCGGTACTTCTTCGCCACGCCCACCTGGGCGGTGTACTCGCCCGCCGGGATGTCCATGGTGTCGTCGTAGCGGTACTGGGTGGTGTTGACCGCCCAGCCCTTCTCCACACCCCACACCGAGCCCAGCGTCCACGGGTTCCGGGAGCAGCTCTGCGGGTACTGCGAGGTCGACGGGGCGTCCGGGCGGATGCGGCCGGAGGCGTTGTTCGGGCAGAAGTCGCTCGCGGTCTTGAAGACCTGCTCACCGGCGGCGTTCTTGAGCGAGATCTCCAGGAAGCCGGGCAGCCCGGAGTGGTCGGTGACCAGCCCGGCGGGCAGGGTCCGCGTCCTGGTCTTCTTGCCGTCGCGGAAGATCTGCTGGGCGACGATGGGGTCCTTGTAGGACTTCCGCGTCACCTTGAACTCCAGGGGGGCGCCGTCGACCGTGACGTACGTCCCCAGCTCCAGGATGGTGCCGCCCTCCGGGTAGCGGTAGGTCGTCACCGACTTCGAGGCGGCGATCAGCTTGAGCTTCGGAGTCCCGGCCTTGGCGGCGGGCGCCGCGCCCGCGCCGGGGGCGGCCCCCGCCACGGTGGCGACGACGGCGAGCGTGGCCAGGGCGGCGAGCCCGGGACGCCTCAGGCGGCTGCGGTGTTCTTGACTGGTCATCGGTTCCTCGTCTGCGAGTGCCATGGTCAGTGGCATCGGACTGGACAACCCACGGACGACCGGCCGCCGATGGTGCGGACGCTCCCCCGAACGCCCCCGGCGCGGGCCGGTCTGTGAGCACTCTGTGAGACAGGTGAAAGCCGTGTGCGGGTTGCCTGTTGAGGAGGAATTCACGGGAAAGGCGTGTGCGGTCGGGCCCAAACACCGGTCCGCGCACCGGCGCGAAGTCCCCGGAGAACCCGCGCAGGAGCATCACACGGTGTGCACACCGCTCTGAGAATGGCTCGTTAGCGTTGCTGACCGCTCGATCCGCTCGATCCCCCGTGCGAACGACGTGACCGGGCCGCGGCCCGCCGGGTCGACGGCATGCCGACACAGGAAGACCTCCATGGACTACTGCTCCTCATGTCGCCGACACCTCAACGGCGCCCTCGTCTGCCCCGGCTGCGGCGCCTACGCGCCGGACATAGCCCCGGCGGCGCCCGGTACGACGGCCTCCGCGGCCGTCGCCCCGACGGTGCCGTCGGCGACCTGGGGGTACGCGGCGCCGGAGGCCGAGGAGACCTGGCAGGACGGCGGGCGGGAGGATGCGGAGCCGTCCACGGAGATGCTTCCGTCCGGTGTCGCGCACCTGCCGGCCCCGCGCGCGGCGGCCGCCGGGCCGGGCACCGGCTTCGGGTCCGGTTCGCGTGACGCCGAGGACCTCGGGAGCGCTGCGGGCGCCGCGGGCACCGGGAGCGCCGAAGGGGTCGAGGACGTGCAGGGCGTCCCGGTCGCGCCCCGGGGGCGGGCGGCGCGGCGGAGGCAGCTGGCCCGCTGGAAGAAGAACCAGCGCCGGGCCGTGGTCACGACCGCGGTGGCGCTGGTCGGCGGCGGTCTGACCGTGATGGGCATGGACCGGCAGTCCACCGACCGGACACAGGCGGCCACCGCCCCGGACGCCGAGGGCCTGGGCGCCGTCGAGGAACAGGGCTCGCAGAGCGGCCGTACCCCTCAGACCCACCCCGACGACGCGCGGCGCTCTCCCGACACGTCGCGGGGCCGGGCGCCCGGCGGCGCCTCGTACGACCGGTCCGGCACCCAGCCGCGGGACACCGGCGGCGACACGGGCAACTCACCGCGTACGGCCACGACACCGCCGTCGGCCCGGCGGGCGCAGACGGGCTCCTCGTCGCACGGCGGGTCGGGCACGGACACCTCGGGCGACACTCCGGCGGGCGGGTCGTCCACACCTCCGGCCGCCGACGGGTCCACGGGTTCCGGCGCCGGCTCGGGCGCGGACACGGGAACGGGCTCGGGGTCGGGGTCGGGGAACGGCTCCGGTACGGAGACGGGGACGGGGTCGGGTTCCGGTTCGGGCTCGGGATCGGGTTCGGGCTCCGGCTCGGGGACGGGGGCTTCCGACGGCTCCGGCTCCTCGGACTCGGACGCGACCTCGCCGTCGGGCCTGTGCCTGCTGGGCGGCATCGTGTGCGTCAGCTGACGCCTCACCCCGAAGACTGCCGGACCGGCGGCCGGCCCCCCGCACGCGGACCGGCCGCCGGCCTGTCCGCGGGGTCGGTGCGCTCGGCGTCAGGCGCTCCCGCGCCGCCCCTGGCCGGCCGGCGTCGTCAGACGTAGGCGATCGGGCAGCCGCGCCGGAGTGAGTGCTGGGCGGCGCGCAGATACACCGCGACGTAGAAGGCCGTGTCGAGGTCCTCGCTCCACGGCCCCGGCCGGGCCGCGGCCAGCTCTCCCGCCGCCCCGTCCATGAACCACATGGTCAGGTCGAGGTTGTCGCACATCGCCGGGGTCTCGGCCGGCAGGTCGACGGCGGCGGCCAGCCGCTCGGCGAGCGCCAGCATCCGGGGGGCACCGGCGACGAGGGTCTCGTCCGTGTAGCCGGACCCGACGGGCAACCGGATCGGCTCGTCGAGCGGAATCGGCACCAGCACCGACCAGCCGAGGAAGACGTCCACCTCCTCGGCCGAGAGATGCGCCTCGCACAGCGCGACGAACCCGTCCATGGAGGGGATCAGCTTCTCCTCGAAGGTGCGGCCCGAACCGCGGACGAACTCCGCCTCCTCCGGCACCGATTCATAGGCCGGCAGCCCCCGCCGGACCAGTTCCTCGTTCAGTGCCGAGGCGACACGGGCCCACCCGTCCTCCGCCTCGTCCCCGTACCCCTCGAACCAGTCCTGCGCGCCGACGCTCACCAGATACACACCCATGAGCGGAACGTACAAGGCACCACTGACACTCCCGTCCCGGCGGCCCCCCGCGGCCCCGCGGCCGTGCCGGTACGAGCCGTGGCTCACTCCGTGAGGCAGCCGAACTGTTCGTCGTCCCGGTCGTCGTAGTCCGCCCGTGACTCGGACTCCGAGTCGCCGAACACGACGCGTCCGGGGGCGAGTTGCTCCGGCCGGAAGGTGAGGGAGCCCGAAACCTGCTCGTCCGAGGCCATGTTGGTGCACAGGGCACGGGACAACCCTTGGGTGGTGGCGAGGTTAAGGGGGGGCGGTGAGGGGCCGCCCGGTCGTGAAGCCGTCCGGGGTGGCGCCCATCCGAATCCGCTGCGCGAGGGTCTTTCCGTCCGTCGCCCTGATGTGCCACAGCGTCCGCCCGGGGTCGTCCACGGTGCTGTCGTCGTTGAGGGGAGGTGCGGGGCGGCGGCCCCGCGGGACGTGTCGAAGCGGTACCGGAGAGGTCACACGACCGGCCCCCGGATAGGGTCACCGGTCATGGCTGACGACTGGCGGCGCGATCGGATCGGCAGTGCCCTGCGCGGGGAGAACCCCACCGTGGTGCGGAGGCTGGAAGCCGGGTTCGCCGTGATCGGCGATGTGCAGTTCCTCCCGGGTTACGCCGTACTCCTCGTCGACGATCCCTCGGCGACACGGCTCTCGGAACTGCCGAGGACGCGGCGGCTGGCGTTCCTGTCGGACATGGAGCGGCTCGGCGAGGCCGTCGAACGGGTCTGCGGGCGGCTGGACCCCGGGTTCCGGCGGGTCAACCTGGAGATCCTCGGCAACACCGACCCGTTTCTGCACGCGCATGTCTGGCCGCGGTACTCGTGGGAGCCGGCGGAATCCGTGGGGCGCCCGGTGTGGCTCTACCCGCCCGAGCGCTGGACGGACCCGCGATACGCCCTCGGGCCGCACCACGAGACCCTGCGGACGGGTATCGGGGAGGAGCTGGACCGGCTCACGGGCACGGCGGTGTGACGTCGGCGGGCAGTGCCTCCCGCATCGCCTTGGCCGTGGCCGCCGGGTCGTAGTCCGCGGGGACGCCCTCGACCATGATGATGTCGCCCTCGATGTGCCGGGAACGCAGCGGGGCGATCTCCTGGTAGGCCGGTGAGTCCCACCAGGCGCGGGCCTCCGCGATGCCGGGGAAGCCGATCATCACGACATGGCCCGGCCAGGTGCCCTCCTTCACCTCGTGCGGCGTGACATGGACGAGGAAGCGACCGCCGTACGGCTCGAAGGTGCCGGGGATGCGCTCGATGTACTCGGCGATGTCCGGGTGCGGTTGGGCGTCGCGCAGGTGGGCGATGACGTAGGCGGGCATGGTGTCCTGGTCTCCTTCGGTCGGTGGGACTCGGCGGGGGGAGGGTGCCTGACTCCGGCGGTCTCCCCGCACGGACGAGCCTGGCAGCAGCCCTCCCGGGCGTCGATTACCCGACAGGTCATGGGCCCCGTTACAGCAGCCCCGCGGGCAGGGTGGTCCCCGTCCCCGCCAGGTGCCGCAGGACCGCCGCGATCGAGTGGCAGTCGAAGAGCCCCGAGTGTTCCGCGCCGTCGGCGGCCGGGCGCGGCAGCCCCAGCGCCTCCCACAGACGGCCCGAGTTGACGCCGGCCGTCGCCGGGGCCACCGTGTTCAGCCAGGGGCGGATGTTCAGGAAACCGGGAGTGAGGGGCGTGGGCCTGATGCGCTCGCCCCGGGAGCGGGCCCAGCCGATGTTCTCGCCGAGGACCAGCATGTCGTTGCCGTACGAGAGGACGGACCCACCCCGGCAGAAGGCCAGGAAGTCGCTGAGTGCCTCGGCCGGGGGTACGCCGTCCCGGTCCACCGACTCCTGGCCGATACCGGTGAGTTCGGTGAGGAAGGGGGACAGCCGGGGGTTCGCCACCGGGCGGACCAGCGTCTCGTACTCCTCCACCACCGCGTACCGCTCGTCCAGCCGCAGGGCCCCGATCTGCACGATCTCGCGGAGCCGGCCGGGCGCCGACCAGTCCTCCTCGGCGGCCCCCGGCCAGGTCGTGAACTCCAGGTCGAAGATGACGAAGGTGGGCAAGGCGGCACTCTCCCGGTGAGGCGTGAGCGGATCAGCCTACCCACCCGCAAGCCGTCAGTTCGGGGCCGGAGCGGCCGGGCTCACCGCCTGGCTCCCGGTGGACAGGTCCACGCCCACCAGTCCTTCGGGAAGCACCCGCTCGCCGCCCGTCCTCCCAGCCGACGCCCCGGGCGACCCCGACACCTTCGACGACCCCGACACCTTCGACGACTGCGACGACGGCTTGGGCTCCGTCCCCGACTCCGCGCCCGCCCCCGCGCCCGTCCCCGGCGCGTCGCACAGCGCCGCCGCGATATGGGCGTTGAGCGCGTCGTCGATCGGGCTCGGTTCCAGGGCCGTGCCGTCCGCGTTCAGGCGCTGGTACTTCATCAGGGTGAAGCCCAGGCTGAGCTGGCGGTCGCCGTCCGCGCTGGTGAGGCTGAGGGTACCGGCGCCGAAGACCCCGCCGTCGTGGCCCCAGAAGCGGCCGCAGCCGGGGACTTCGAGGGTGTAGATGCCGAGGCCGTAGTCGATGGCGGCGCCGCCGGCGACCTGCACCGGGACCGTGCGCCGCATCTCGGCCAGGGAGGTCCGGCCGACCAGTTTCCCGGAGAGCAGCTTGGCGTAGAAGCGGTTGAGGTCGTCCATCGTCGAGGTGATGGCCCCGGCGGTGTAGCCCCAGGACATGTCGTAGACGCTGTAGTCGCGCGGCGGGTCTATCAGACCGAAGAAGGACTCGTACATCTTCGCGTGCGGGCCCTTGATGTACGGGGTGCGCGGGAACGCGGTGTGGTGCAGCCCGGCGCGGTCGATGACGTGGCGGGTGATGTAGGTGGCCGCCTTCTGACCGGTGACCTTCTCCAGGATGAGGCCGGCGACCACGTAGTTGGTGTTGGAGTACGAGCCGGGCTGCGCGCCGGGGCCGCCGGTGGCGGGGGCGGCGAGGCCCAGGCGTACGAGTTCCTCGGGGCGGATCGTGCGGAAGCGGTGCTCGTCGAGGCTGGCGGTGGAGTTCCGGCCGAGGGAGGGGAAGGCACCGAGGACGTAGTCGCCGAGGTGGCTGGTGTGGTTGAGCAGCATCCGTACGGTGATGGCGTCGCCGCGCTCCCGGTCGGCGCCGGGGAAGAGGTCCGGCACGTACCGCGTCACCGGGGCGTCGAGGCTGATCCGCCCCTTCTCCACCTGCTGGAGGATCGCCACCGCGGTGAACGTCTTGCTGATGCTGCCGACCCGGTGCCGCATGTTCGGGGTGACCTTGCGGCCGGTGTCCACGTCGGCGAGCCCCGAGGCGCCCTTCCAGCGGTCGCGGCCCTCGCGCACGGCGGAGTACGTGCCGTACATGCCCGCCTCGTGGACGCCGTCGAGCGTGGTGCGCAGGGCGGTGCGGTCCAAGGCGTCGGGGGTGGCGGGCCGGGCCGGGGTTCCGGTGGTGCCGGCGGCGGACGCCGTGGGTACGGCGGTGACGAGCAGCAGGGTGGTGCCCACAGCGGTACCCACAAGGCGCTTGATGCGCATGGATGTTCCTCCCGTTTCCGGTTCTCGGCTCCTGAGTCTCGCCGGGACCGGTGGGCGTTACATCCTTCCGCCGGACGAGCACCCTCACAGCGGGCCCATGACATCTGTCATGACGGGCCGTCAGGCAGCCGCCACGGCCCCGCGCACGGAGGTGACCGCCGGGCTCGGAGACCGTACCGGTACTTCACGGCCACGGGCTCCCGCCCCTGCCCGTCGCCCGCTCACGCCTCCCGCACCGCCACCGCCTCCCCGCCCCCGCTCCCCTCGCCGCCGCCGTCCCCCGCCTCCCCGAAGCGGGCCAGCGCCACCCCTCCCGCCACGCACGCCACGAACCCGGCCGCCGCCAACCCCGCGTACCCGTGCCGGGTCGTGTCGCCGAGCCACAGCACCCCGAACAGGCCCGGCCAGACGGTCTCGCAGATCACCATCGCCGCGGTGGCCGCCGTGACGGAGCCGGACTGGAGGGCCTGGACGAGGAGGAGATAGCCGCCGAGACCGGAGACGACCACGGCGTACGCCGCCGGCTGGGCCAGTACGGCGGGGAAGGACAGCTCCGGCAGCAGCCGGACGGCGGTGGCGGTGAGACCGAAGCAGAAGCCGGCCGCGGCGCCCAGGACGACGGCCCGCCCGCGCCGCAGTCGTCCGCCCACGAACCAGCCGAGCGCCACCACCAGCAGCGACACCGCCAGCGCCGTCACCCGCAGTGCCTCGTCGCCGTCGCCGTCACCCTCGCGTCCGGCCGACACGGCCAGCGTCGCGAGCCCCAGGCACACCACCGCCACGGACGCCCACTCGCCGCGCCGCAACCGCAGCCCCAGGACGAACGTGCCGACGACCGCCGTGACCGCCAAGGACGCCGCGACCGCCGCCTCCACCAGGAACAGCGGCACCAGCAGCAACGCGCCCACCTGCGCCCCGAACCCGGCCGTGTCCAGCCCCGCCCCGAGCAGGAAGGGCCACCCGCGCAGCACCCCCAGTACCGTCCCCCACCTCCCGTGCGCCCCGCCGGCACCGGCATCGGCAGCGGCCTTCGCCGTCCGCCGCGATCCCAGCGCCTGGAACACCGTCGCCGTACCCATGCACACCGCAGCGCACAGCGCCAACGCCAGACCTGCCACCATCCGGGCACCGTAACGGCGCGACGGGCCCGGTCCCGGGCGACACCAGCCGGACGCACCCACACGGGTGCCGTCCCTTCACCATGTCCCCGCCTGCCCCCACCACCCCCACGAACACACAAAGTCCGACAGACTCATTGCTCCACTTCTGTTCGAAGTCCTAGTGTGAGCGCGGTTTTTCAACAACAACGGACAGCATCCGACGGTCCTCAGTACGTGCACTCCCCCATGTCGTCACGAGGAAGGCCCCGGTCATGCATCACCCGCACCCCGGCGCGCACACGGACAGGCCCGAGCGCCCCGTAGTCAGCCGCCGCCGTCTCCTGGAGGGCGGCGCCGCTCTCCTCGGCGCCCTCGCCCTGCCCGGCGGCACCGCCCTGGCCGCCGCCCGCACCGCGACGACAGCCGCAGCCGGAACCGCGGCCGCGGTCACGGTCGACGGCACCGAGTGGAACGGCGACATCGCCCTCTTCCAGGTCGGCGCCGAACCGCCGCACACGACCCTCATGCCGTACGCGGACGTCCGACAGGCCCTCAGGGCCGACCGCACCGACTCGCCGTACCGCCTCAGCCTCGACGGCCGGTGGAAGTTCGCCTACGCGGACCGGCCGGACGACCGGGACGAGGACTTCTACCGCACCGATGTCGACGACAGCGGCTGGGACACCATCCCGGTGCCGTCGTGCTGGCAGAACCACGGCTACGACTTCCCGATCTACGTCAACATCACCTACCCCTGGTGGGGCCCCAACGGCCTCGGCGAGGAGGCGCAGCCGCCGGCCGCGCCGACCCGGTACAACCCGATCGGGCAGTACCGGCGCCGTTTCACGCTCCCGAGGAACTGGACGGCGGACGGCCGCCGGACCTTCCTCCACTTCGAGGGCGTCAAGTCCGCGCACTACGTGTGGATCAACGGCGAGCTGGTCGGCTACCACGAGGACTCCTACGACCCGGCCGAATACGACATCACCGCGCACCTGAAGCCGGGGACCAACCAGATCGCCGTCGAGGTGTACCGCTACTCGGACGGCGACTGGCTGGAGGACCAGGACATGATCCGGCTGAGCGGCATCTTCCGCTCGGTCTACCTCTTCAACACCCCGTCCGTACACCTGCGCGACTTCAAGCTGGACACCCCGCTCAGCGACGGCTACAAGGCCGCCGAGCTGTCCGTCACGGCGAGCGTCCGCGCCTACGGAGCCGGGGCCGGCAAGGGCGCGTACTCCGTCGAGACGCAGCTCTACGACGAGCGCGGACACGCCGTCTGGTCGCGGCCCCTCGTGCGGTCCGTCGACCTGTCCGCGTCCCCGGCCGGCGAGGACGTGACCGTCCGGGCGAGCAGGGCCGTGCCGGACCCGGTGCTCTGGTCGGCCGAGCGCCCGACCCTCTACACGGCGGTGCTCCGGCTGCGCGACGCGCGCGGCAGGGTCGTCGAGACGCTGTCGCACCGTGTCGGTCTGCGCGAGTTCGCCCTGAAGGACGGGCTGATGCGGATCAACGGGCGGCCGGTGTCGTTCCGGGGCACCAACCGGCACGAGATGCACCCGGACCGGGGCATGGCGCTGACCCGCGCGGACATGGTGCGGGACATGCGGCTCGCCAAGCGGCTGAACATCAACTCGATCCGCACCTCGCACTACCCCAACAACCCGCTGTGGCTGGAGCTGGCCGACGAGTACGGGATGTACCTCGTCGACGAGACGAACCTGGAGACGCACGGCATCCGCGACCGGTACCCGGGCGACCACGCCGACTGGACGAAGGCGTGCGTGGCCCGCGCCCAGGCCATGGTGCACCGCGACAAGAACCACGCCTCGGTCGTCATCTGGTCCCTCGGCAACGAGGCGGGCGGCGGCAGCACGTTCGTCGCCATGCACGACTGGATCCGCTCGTACGACCCGACGCGCGTCGTGCAGTACGAGGGCGACGACCGGCCGGCGATCAGCCAGATCAGGTCGGAGATGTACGACAGCCCGCAGCGGGTCGGGCAGCGGGCCGGGGACACCTCCGACACCCGCCCGTACGTGATGATCGAGTACTCGCACTCCATGGGGAACTCGACCGGCAACTTCAGGAAGTACTGGGACCTGGTACGGCGGTACGACGTCCTCCAGGGCGGCTGGATCTGGGACTTCATCGACCAGTCGCTGACCACGCCGGTGCCGGTGCGGAAGATCTTCACGGACTCCGGGCCGAGCGGGCTGAAGGGCGAACTCCTCACCGCGGCAGGGCGGTTCGACCGCGAGAAGGGCGTCCTCGGCGCGACCGGCTTCGCGCGCGACGCGTCCCTCGACCTCACGGGGTCGCTGACCCTGGAGGCGTGGTTCACCCCGCACGTCCCCTTCGGCCACCAGCCGATCCTCGCCAAGGGCGACACCCAGTACGCGCTGAAGCAGACCAACCGGAGCATCGAGTTCTTCATCCACGGCGGCGGACAATGGGTCAGCGCCTCCTGGAACGTGCCGGACGAGGGCTGGACCGGCCGCGAACACCATGTCGCGGGCGTCTTCGACGCCGGCGCCGGTTCCCTCACCCTGTACGTCGACGGCGAGGTGAAGGCGACCCGGACCACCACGCGGCGGCCGGGCAACAACACCGCTCCGCTCTCCCTCGCCACCGACGTCGACAACCCGACACGGGAGTTCAACGGCACGATCCGACGGGCACGGGTGTACGCCAGGGCGCTGAGCGCGGCGGAGCTGGCCTCCGACGGACGCCGCCCGGGTGACGACGGGGTGCGCTTCTGGTTCGACGCGGCCACCGTGAAGGTGACGGAGAGGAAGCCGAAGGAGCGCACGTTCCTCGCGTACGGCGGTGACTGGGGCGACAACCCCAACGACGGCGCCTTCGTCGCGGACGGCATCCTCACCGCCGACCGCCGCCTCACCGGCAAGTCCGCCGAGGTCAAGCAGATCTACCAGGCCGTCAACGCGGCCCCGGCGTCCGGCGGCACCCTCGCCCGGGGAGCGGCGGTCACCCTCACCAACGAGAACCTGTTCACCAACCTCCGCGCCTACGACGGCCACTGGTCGCTGGTGGCCGACGGCGAGGTGGTCCAGCGCGGCCGCCTCACCCGCGCCCAGATGGACGTCCCCCCGCTCTCCGCCAAGGACATCACCGTCCCCTTCCGGCTGCCGTCCTCCCCGGCACCCGGCACGGAGTACTTCCTCCAGCTCTCCTTCACCACCAGGGAACGCACCCCGTGGGCGAAGCCGGGCTTCGAGGTGGCCAAGCAGCAGCTCCCCGTCAAGGCCGCGGTCCCCGCCGTGCAGCCCACCCGGCCGGCGTCCGTACCCGCCCTCCGCCACGAGGAGACCGCCGGGAAGGTCACCGTCAGGGGCCGGTCGTTCTCCGTGACCGTCGACAAGGCCGACGGGCTGCTCAGCTCGTACGAGGCGCGCGGCACCCGGCTCCTCGACTCCGGTGCCGTCCCGAACTTCTGGCGGGCGCCCACCGACAACGACCGCGGCAACGGCCACCACACCCGCAACCAGACCTGGCGGGACGCGGGCGCACGGCGCACGGTGACGGAGGTGACGGTACGGGTCCTGGGCAGCGACCGCGCCGTGCAGGTGAAGGTCGGCGGCACCCTCCCCACCGCCACCGAGTCGACGTACACGACCACGTACACCGTGTTCGGCAACGGCGAGATCAGGGTCGACAACACGTTGCACCCGGGGGCGTCGTCCCTGCCGTACATCCCGGAGGTGGGCACGCTGCTCTTCCTGCCCCGCCGCCTGGACCGGCTGCACTACTACGGCCGGGGTCCGGAGGAGAACCACTGGGACCGCAACGACGCCACCGACGTCGGCCGCTACTCCGGGTCGGTCGCCGGCCAGTGGACCCCGTACATCCGCCCCCAGGAGAACGGCAACAAGACCGACGTCCGCTGGGCCGCGCTCACCGACCGCACCGGCAGCGGGCTTCTCGTCTCCGCCGAGCCCGGCTCCCTCCTGGAGGTCAACGCCTCCCACTTCACCCCGGAGGACCTCTCCTCGGGCGTCCGCCACGACTACCAGCTCACGCCGCGGGACGCCGTCGTCCTGCGCGTCAACCACCGCCAGATGGGTGTGGGCGGCGACGACAGCTGGGGCGCCCACACCCACGACGAGTACAAGCTCTTCGCCGACCGCGACTACGCGTTCACCTACCGGCTGCGGCCTCTGCGGGACGTGGACGGGGCGATGCGGGCCGCTCGGAGGTGGACGGCCACGGAGTAGTAGCGGGCCGCACATGACACGAACCCCGTCCCGCGGATCGCGGGACGGGGTTCGCAGTGGAGCGCCGGGCAGGCCTTGCACCTGCATTTCCCCACGGGAAGTGGGGCGTCTTTCCTTAGACGACCAACGCATTGAGGGCTACCGGTTCGCTTTCCCGGTGAGCGGCTCGTGATCAATCATAGCGGATCTTCAAGGGTGTCGCGAACCAGTGATCGGCGTGTCCTCAGAGCAGCTCCGCCTGGGGGGCGTACTCGACCCTGATGTACGTGGCGTTCCGCTCGCCGAAGGCTTTCCGCAGGATCGGTTCGGCCGTGTCGGGGTCGTCGACGCCGACCAGGACGTGTCCCCTGCCGTCGGGGCCGACCTCGCGAAGCCGGAAGGCGCCGTCCCAGCGGTTCATGTCCTCGCTGATCCGGTCGACCAGGGCGGCGATCTCCGCCTCGTTGATGTCCGTGTCGTACAGCCGGACGGTCACGCCCTGCTCGGCGGTGGCGCAGACCGCGGCGTCGAAGGAGGCGGAGGGGATGCGGTAGACGCGCATGCCGGGGCCCTCCTCGTCGGCCTCCAGGCCGGTGAAGACAGGGGAGTGGCGGCCGTGGGCCATCGCGTTCACCCGGCTCAGCGTCCGGTCCAGCGGTGTGTCCTCCGGGCCGCCGAGGCCGCCCTCCGGCCGGGTGCCCTTGCACACCGTCGCCGGTGACGACACGTCCGCCACGGTCTGCGCCCCCGCGCTCGCCCCCTGCACGGCGCCCAGCGCGACCATCGCACCGGCCACGGCGGTACCCGCCCGCACGCTCATCCGCTTGTCCATCCGTCCCTCCGCTCCCCGGGCGGCCGTGCGCACGACCGCCGTCCCCTCTGTGACGCGGGAGGCGCCCGCAACGTTCGACGCACCGGGGCCGGAACGTGCCCGGGGGAGGCCCCTGGCGGGCCTCCCCCGGAGGTGCCGCCGTCCCGCCGGGGTTCTCCGGGCCCGGTACGGGGTTGCCCGCGGGCCGGGCGCCGCGCCGCTCACCGAACGTTTCCCGCCCCCGCTCCGTCACAGGGGTGACCGAATCTCCCAGGGGGCCCTCCGTGTCGAAGACTCGCATCAGTACGCCGGTACTCGCTGTCCTGGCCCTGGCGTTGGCGGGTGTGGTCCCGGCGTGCGGGGGCGCATCGTCCTCCGAGTCGGCGCCCACGGCGCACCGGTGGCGGGAGGCTCCCTCCTACACGTACGTCCTCAGGTCGAGCGGGGGTGAGCGGGCCCTGATCGGGACGTTCGCGGTGACCGTGCGGGAAGGGAGGACGACCGGGGCCGTCGGACTCGACGAGGACTCGCGGCGGGTGGTGAAGCAGTTGGGCGGGCGGGTGCCGACCATCGGCGAACTGCTGGCGGAGGCGGAGACGGCCAGGGACGAGGATGCCGACGTGGTGGACGTCGACCGCGCGCGGGACGGCCGGCCGACGCACATCACCGTGGACTGGGCGGAGAACGCGATCGACGACGAGGCGGAGTACGCGATCGGCGACTACCGGCCCGCGGCCGGGGGCCGGGGCACTCCGTGAGCGGAGGTCACGAGGGACTCGGCTGCGGGCCGGCCGTGCCGCCGTAGGTGCTCAGGTCCTGGATGGTGCCGCCGACCTTCTTCCGCAGCGGCTTCAGCACCTCCTCCTTCGCGGAGATGGCCCAGCGCGGGCCGACCAGCTTCTTGCCGCCGTAGATGGAGGCGGAGTCCAGCCAGACCCGGAGGAGTTCCTCCTTGGGGAACGTGGTGATGAGGTAGTCACCGGCCGCGGTGTGGCAGACGCCCTCGCGGAGTTCCTCCGCCTCGGTGCGGATCTTGACCTTGCATCCGGTGAGCGAGGCGAGCACCTCGACCTTGGCCGGGGCCACCACCTCGGCCACCGGGCTGGACCTGTCCGCCGTCTTCCGCACCGCCCCGTCGCCGTCACCGCCGCCGCACCCTGCCACCAGGGGCAGCACGGCCAGGCCGGCAGCCAGCGTGACTCCGCGCGTCAGCTTCCTCACCACGTGCCCTACTCCGTTCCGCGTGCTTCGTATCGAGAGCTTCCTGCCGCGTGGGCTCCCCACCCGTACGTACGCGGGCGCCGGAATGCTCAGCACGGGCCCGCGACATGATCGTGCGGGAGGGCGCGGGAGGGCGCTGGAGGGCGCTGGAGAGGAGGAACGTCACCGGGATCGCCACCCGGACGCGACCGTGCGCCCGGCCCCCTCCGGGCGGAGAGGACCGGGCGCCGCTCGGCGTCACCTGACGGGGCGGCGGCCGTGCGCGGGGAGGACCGCGCCGGTGCTCAGGCGCCCGTACGTCCGGCCGACTTGCGGCGGGTCACCGCGAAGATGACACCGCCCGCCGCCACCAGCCCGGCCGCCCCGAGGGCGAGCGGAATGGCGTTGCCGCCGCCGGTCTCGGCGAGGTCGCCGGAGCCGCCGTTGGGGCTGGGCGAGGAGTCGGGGGTGTCCGTGCCGGCCGGGGTCTTCGGGGACTCGGAGGGCGTGGGAGTGTCGTCCGCCGGGGGCTTCTCGTCCGTCGGGGGCTTCTCTTCGGCCGGGGGCGTCTCGTCCGTGGGCGGCTTCTCGTCCGTCGGGGGCTTCTCCTCCGCCGGGGGCTGGTCGTCGGTGGGCACGCAGTTTTTCGTGCCGCCGTTCCAGGCCGCGATGAGCTTGTCCTTGATGACCGGGCGGTCGGGGCCCTTGGGGACGTCGCCGTGCTCGAAGCCGTCGGCCGCGTCCGGCTTGCCGTCGAACTTCACCTTGCCGCGGTAGAGGTCGATCTGGGCGTAGCAGCCCGCGTCCGGGACCGCGATGTCCAGGGAGTCCGTGGCACCCGGCCGCACCGTGACCGTGTCGAAGTCGACGAAGACCTGCTCGCCGGAGGTGGCGAAGGTCGGGCCGTGGGCCAGGTAGGAGGCGAGGGAGACCGTGCAGGTCGTGGCGTCGGCGGCGGCACGGACCTTGATGTGGGCCTTGCCGTCCTCGGTGGGCTTGAGGTTCTGGTCGTCGAGCTTGACCCAGTCGGCGAAACTCACGCCGTCCAGGGAGAACTCGCAGCGGTCGGTCTCGGTGGCCGTGCCCGCGCCCTGGCCGGGGGCGTAGCTCTTCTCGCCCCAGCCGTCGCCACCGGGCGCGGTGGCCCAGGCGGAGCCGGAGGCGGCGGCGGTCAGGGCGAGTGCGGCTGCGCCCGTCCCCAGCAGGCGGCGCATGGTGACACGTCTCGCTATGGACATGCGGATCCCATTCTCGAGCTTGGCTGTGCGAGACCCCGGGCACGGCGGCGGGCACGCGGCGGCACAGGGCGGCACCGGGTCGCCGGGGCCGCGCCGGGGTGTGAGGTCGTCGAAGAAACACCGGGCCCACTGGTCGTATGAGCCGCGGAGTGAGCACATCGTTTACCACCGGGTAGGGGCTGTCAACCTCGGTAAACCCAAGGTCAGTTGGGCGGTCGGCGGGCGCACCCGCGGGGCGTGCACACATTTGGGGCACATGGGGAATCCCGCACTCCGCCGACGCCGTCAGGTCCCCGCGCACCCCCACCGGATGCCCACCGGCGGGAGTTCGTGGAGACGGTGCGTACGTCACTGCCGTACGCGTACGGCCTGATCGACTCCCTCGTCCGGCAACTGCGCTCGCGCAGCGCGGAGTTCGCCGACAAGCCGACCCCGCCGCCCCCGCAGGCGCGCGGCGGGGCGACGTACGCGAAGTTCACCTCGTCGAGGTCGCAGATCCTCAACCAGTCGCCGGAGTTCCGCGACTGCTGACCTTGCCCGTCCCCGAGCTGGGCCGACCGCTCTCTCCACCCCCCTCTCGCGGAGGGGGCGGTCGGTCCGACACACCGGAGCGCAGGGGGCGTACGGGGGCGCATTACCGGCGTACGGCCGCACGGCGTGCGGGGACGGGGGCGGGGTGTCCGCGGCGCGACGGCGTTCCCGCGGACGGCTTCGTCCCGTTCCCGCCCGATCCGGCGCCGTGTGTGTCGCGGGCGGGCGTCCGTGGTGTACCCGTCCGCCGCTCCGTGGTGTGTCGCCGGGTGAATCGGGCCGTCACGAGTTGGCCTGTTCGCGATCACACAAGGTGAATAATGAGTTCAGAGGGCGTCTCAGCGACAGAGAGGGTCGCCGTGGGGACCGACAGGGACAGTGCAGTCACCCGTCAGCGCTTCGACGTGGCCGACGCCGCGCCGCTGCTCATCGACGCGGACGGGATCGTGACGAGCTGGACCCGGGACGCCGAGCGGCTCTTCGGGTACACGGCCGCCGAGATCCTGGGCCGCAGCGTCCGCACCCTCCTGGCCACCGACGACGGTGCCCGCATCGCCCACCTGGCCGACACCCACCGCGCCCGCGGTGGGTGGTCCGCCATCCTCACCGCCCGCCACCGCGACGGCCACGACATCCGGGTGATGGTGCGCGTGGTCCCGGCCTGCGAGGCCACGGGGACGGACGCCGCCGTGGGGGACGAGAGGGAGAGCGCCGCGGACGGGGGCGAGAGGCGGGGGGCGACCGCCGGGGCCGAGCGCGGGAGCGTCGCAGAGGTCCACGAGGAGAGCGCCCCCGAGACCGCCCCCGCAAACCCCACCGGGACCACCACGCGGGCCAACACCGCCGGGGGCTACGGGCGAGGTGATGCCGCCGGGGGCGACGGGCGAGGTCACGCCACCGAGGGCGGGCAGCCAGGGACGCCGGCCGGAGACGGACCGCAGGAACTTACCGGTGGGCACCATGTGCGCGGGACTGCCGCCGGAGGCGGGCAGCCGGGTGGCGCGGCCGGGGGTGACCGGCGGGCCGGCGCCGGGGGCGGTGGGCCGAGCGTCACCGCTGGAGCTGGCGGCGGAACACGGGGTGGCGCCCCTGGGAGCGGGGCCGAAGAGCGGGTCGCGCCCGGGGTGGCGAGGCCGGGCGCCGTCGGCAGGGCCGATCGGCGGGACATCCCCGCCGAGACCAGCAGGCCGCGCGTCACCGCGAGGGCCGACGTCGAGACGGGCCCGACCGCCCGGGTGACGCCAACCGGCCGAGTGACACCGACCGGGCCGGACGGGCCCACCGGCCGAGTGGCACCGACCGGGCCGGACGGGCCCACCGGCCGAGTGGCACCGACCGGGCCGGGCAGGCCCACCGGCCCGGACGACTTCGCCGGCCATGGCAGCCGGACGCCCACGCCCGACCAGGCCCAGCCCCAGGGCCGGACCGACCGGAGCCGGCCGGACCCGCACCGAGCCGAGCCGAACCGCCCGGCGATCGACCACACCACCCCCGCCGGGTCGGCCCGCCCGGCCGCCGAGCAGGCGCACGGGGATCACGTGGCCCGCGCGGCCGAAACGGTTGAGCCCGCGCCGTCGTCATCGCAGTCCGCCGCGGTTCCCGCGCGGCCCGCGCCCTCGGGCGAGCCGCACCGGACCGGCGCCGGTGGACTCCGGTTCGGCGCTCCCACCTCGCCGCCGCCGGCCGAAGCGGGGCCGCCCCCGGAGGGGGCGCCCCGGCCCGCGGAACCACCCCACGGCACGCCCCACGGCACGCCCCGCCCGCCGACGAACCCGACGGCCCGGACGACACCCCCGGCCCACGCGGCCCCGCACCCGGCCACGGGCTCCTCCCCCGAGACCCCGCACCCGGCCCCAGCCCCTTCCCACCAGGCCCCGCGCCCCACGGCACAGCCCTCCCACGGCACCCGCCAACCGCCCACGAGCACCTCCCACAAGACCCCCCGCCCTGCCCCCCGCCCGGCCGGCGAGTCCGCGTCCCGGCCCGCGACGGCCTCGCGGGACACCGATCCGAGGCCGCACCCGAGCGCGCACCCCGCCGCACCCACCGCCGACCCCCGGCTCCTCACGAGCCCCGCGCTCGATGCGACCCTGCCGACGGAGCCCGGTCCGACCCGCACCGGCACCACCCCGGCCCACCCCGCCCCCCTGCGGCCCGCGCACTGGATCGCTCTGGTGTCCGACGCGACCGAGGCGCCCGGTTGGGACATGAGCCGGACCGTGCTGGAGCGGATGACGGCGCGGTCGCCGGTCGGCATCGCGATCGTGGACACGGACCTGCGGTTCGTGTGGTCGAACGCGGCGCTGGAGCGGTTCGGTGGCGGACGGGCGTACGAGAGGGTGGGGTTGCGGCTGGGAGAGGTCCAGCCCGGGCTGGACGCGGAACGCATCGAGGCCCAGATGCGCAAGGTGCTGGCGACCGGCGTACCCGTGCTCGACTACGAACACGTCGGCCGTGTCAGGTCAGCCCCGCACCGCGAGACCGCGCACGCCATGTCGTTCACCCGGCTGGAGGACGACCAAGGACGCCCGATCGGCGTCTACTACACCGTGGTGGACGTGTCGGAGCGCCACCGCGCCCGCACGCGCCTCGCCCTGCTGGACCGGGCCGGTGAGCACATCGGCCGCACCCTCGACGTACGGCGGACGACCCAGGAACTCGCCGACGTCGTCGTCCCGGCGCTCGCCGACTTCGTCACCGTGGACCTGCTGGACTCGGTGCTGCGCGGTGCCGAGCCGGGCCCCCTCGGCGACGGCTCGGTCCCGCTGCGCCGCACCGGGCAGCAGTCGGTGCGCCCCGGGGTGCCGGAGGCCGTCGTCGAGATCGGCGCCGTCGCCTCGTACGCGGCCGGCTCTCCCCCCGTGCGCGCACTGGTCGACGGACGGTCGTGGTCCGCACCGAACCTGGACCCGATGTCGGCGGAGTGGGCGAAGGCCGTCCCCGGCGGCCGGGAGCTGCCCGCCGACGCGCTGGACATGCACAGCGTGATGATCGTGCCGATCCGGGCCCGCGGCATCACCCTCGGCATCACCACCTTCTTCCGCCGCGAACGCCAGGACCCGTTCGACGCCGTCGATCTGGGCCTCGCCGAGGAGATCGTCGGCCGCGCCGCCGTCTGCGTCGACAACGCCCGCCGCTACACGCGGGAGCGGGACGCCGCGCTCGTGCTGCAGCGCAGCCTGCTGCCGCGCCGGCTGCCCGACCAGGACGCCGCCGAGGTCGCCGTCCGCTACCGGCCCGCCGACGAACTCACCGGCGTCGGCGGCGACTGGTACGACGTCATCCCGCTCTCCGGCGCCCGCCTCGCCCTCGTCGTCGGCGAGGTAGCGGGCCACGGCATCGACGGCGCCGCCGCCATGGGCCGCCTCCGTACGGCCGTCCGCACCCTCGCCGACCTCGATCTGCCGCCGGACGAGGTGCTCGCCCACCTGGACGACATGGTCGCCAAGTCCGCCCGCCAGGAGGGCGCGGAGCCGGGCGGGGGAAGCGTCGAGACGGTCGGGGCACGCTGTCTGTACGTCGTCCACGACCCGGTGTCCGGCACCTGCGCCATGGCCACGGCCGGCCACCCGGCACCCACCCTGGTCGCCCCCGACGGCACGGTCACCCGCCCCGGACTGCCGCAGGGCCCGCCCCTGGGCGTCGACGGGCACCCCTTCGAGGCCGTGGAGCTGGAGCTGGCCGAGGGCACCGTCATCGCCCTCCACACCGACGGCCTCCTCGCCGAGGCCGGCCCCGACGCCCTGTGCCGCGCCCTCGCCCGGCCCGAACCCTCCCTCGACCGGCGTGCCCAGCACGTCCTCGACGCCCTAGCCCCGGCCCGCCCCACCGACGACGTGGCCCTCCTCCTCGCCCGCACCCGGCGGCTGCCCGACCACCGGGTCGCCTCCTGGGAGATCCCCGCCGACCCGTCGCTCGTCGCGGAGGCCCGCAGGACCACCACCCGGCAGCTCGGCGTCTGGGGCCTGGACGAGCTGGCGTTCACCACCGAACTCGTCGTCAGCGAACTCGTCACCAACGCCATCCGGCACGCGACCGGGCCCATCCGGCTCCGGCTCATCCTCGAACGCACCCTGATCTGCGAGGTGTTCGACGGCGGCGCGACCGCGCCCCATCTGCGCCACCCGCGCACCACCGACGAGGGCGGCCGCGGTCTGTTCCTCATCTCCCGGTTCACCCAGCGCTGGGGCACCCGCTTCCTCCCCGACGGCAAGGTCATCTGGGCGGAACAGTCCCTGCCGGACCCCCTGGGGTGAGGACCACACCGGGAGCCGGCGGGACCCGCAACGCGACACGGCACCCCCCCCGGTACGGGATCGGCCTTGACCAAGGGCCTGAGGGTGCCGTGCGCGTCCCGGAGGCTGGGGCTCCCGGGGGAAGGTTGGGAACCACTTCCCCCGGGAGAGTGAGGGAGACCGGACGTCAGCCGTGGATGAGCTGGGCGGTCCAGGTCTTGGTGTGACCGGTGACGGCCTGGTCCTTGGCCACGGCCTTGCCGACGGCCTGGACCCGCGGCGTGGCCTTCCACGTGACGTCGGCGCGGGCGATGCCCCTGACGGCGACCTTGACCGGGCCGCCCTTGATGGCGTAGGCGGCGTTGACGTTGGTGACCTGGGCCTGGGCGCGGGCGTTGCGCTGGACCTTGCCCTTGACCACGTTGTAGCGGAGGGTCACCTTCTCGGTGGTGACCGGGATGTCGTAGATCTTCTCGGTCGCGGTGTAGGTCACCAGGTGACCGCCCTTGAGGCCGCCCTTCGAGGACACGCTGTGGACGAACTTGACGTCCGCGTTGTACGAGGTGACGTTCGTCACCGGGCGGTTGACGGTGCCCTTGAGCTGCTTGAAGAGGGACCCGTAGATCTTCCCGTCCTGGAGGTACCCCACGAACTTGGCCTTCTTGGCCGCCGGCAGCGCGGAGAAGCTCTTCAGGGTGCTCTTGGCCTCGGGCGTCTTCTGGGCCTTGAGGTAGGCGACGTAGCTGCCGACCGACAGCTTCGCCGGCAGCTTCCCGGCGGTTGCCCGGGCCCCGACCGTCTGTACGCCCTGCTGCGGGCCGGACTCGGCGGCGGACGCGGCCGGCGCCAGCACGGCGATGGTGGCGGCTCCGGCGACGGCTGCGGCGGCGAGGCGACGCGTGGCGAATCGGCTGTGCACAGTGTTCTCCCCGTTGATGGTGTGCCGTTTGGTGCTGCTCGGCAACGAGCCTAGGGACCGGTTCAGTTGACCGAAATTGTCTCTTCGGACAGTGACCTCGGGGGATCCCCCTACTGTGACGTGGCCGTGTCATTACAGGGTTCTTCTTGTCAGTAGCGGACGCTAAGTTGGGGGGAGATCGCCGCTGCACCCGGGGCACGGGGCTCTGTCGGGAAAAGCGGCATCGGGAAGGACAGACCCATGACCAAGAGGTCTGATGCGGGAGACACCGCTTGCGCCTACCGGCGCACGGGGGCCGATCCGGTTCGGGACATCAGCAGGCTCAAGACGCTGACGGACCGGGAGAAGGAAGTCCTGCTCCTGCTGGGGACGGGCCTGGGAAACCGGCAGCTCGCCCGTGAACTCGGCATCGCCGAGCGGACGGTGAAAGCACATGTCGCCCGAATAGTGGAGAAGCTGCAGCAGGAGACCCGGCTTCAGGTCGCCGTGCTCTCCGTCCTCGCCCACGAGCTGCTGTGCGCCGACCCCCGGTGCGCGTGCGGCTCGGCCGCGCCGCTGTCGTCCCGCCTCGTCGGGGCATCCGCGGTCTGAGCGCCGGCCGCGACCGGCCCAGCGCCCACGACCACAGTTCCCCCAGGGCGTTGCACGGCGCGGACCAAACGTTCACTTGTGGAAATTTCGACTCTCCACAGCGGCACACACCAACCAACCCATCAGCGACGGAAACGACCTACGGGGTGAATATGAATATGCGTCGAATGTCCGAAGCCATATGTGTCACGGCCAGACCCGGACCGGGGTCCGGCACACGAAGCTGACCTGTGGGTTGGGGGCCCGCCGAACGGCGGGCCCCCGCTCAGGTCCGGATCGCCCCGCCCGAGGGCACCGTCGGCACGAGCCGGTCGTAGCCCCAGGCGCTCAAGCCCATCGCCATCACGAACTGCAGATCGAACAGAGCGACGGTCATCATCACGAAGGCCCAGTCCACCGCCTCCGCGAGCCCGCCGTCGCCCCACGTCCCGCTCACCACCGCGCACACCAGCACCAGGAACGCGTAGACCGAGACGTCGATCGTCACGGTGCGCCGGCGGGACAGCGCCGGGAGCGCCTTCCGCACGACCGTCAGCACGACGACGGCCGTGGCGGGGAAGAGCAGACCGCCCCCGGCGATCATCTCCGAGCCGATGCCGGAGAGGGAGAAGCCACCGCCCACGTTCACCACGAGCGCTCCCCAGAGCCAGGAAGGAAGGGTGACCAGGGCCGCGTACCCGGCCGCTCGGCCCCACGGAGTCAACATGCCACGCGCTCCTCACGTCCGCTCGCCACCGGCGGTCGACCGGCGACGGCCCCCTCAGCGGTCGGCCGAAGGACGACGGGAGTCTCTCAGCGGGCCGCGCGCCCATCCCCCAGAGGGCGTTCGGCGCCCCCGCGGAAGCCGCCGGCCCCCGGTGTCGCCCCACCCGTCGGCAGCACACCCGCGAGACCCGCGAGCACCAGCCCCTCTTTCCCCCGTTCCCCACCATGACCACGCACGCCCCCTCGACCACGCCCCCTTCGCGATCGCGTATCCGGATCACCAGGAGCCTAGATTTCCGCTGGTGGGGAGGGGTATTGGCTCTTGGGGCACTGCCCCAAGGTGCAACGTGTCACCCCATCCCCGCGGACCCGCCCGCAGCGTCCGCACCCGGCCGCCGTACGATCCCGTCATGCTTCGCCGCACCCGTATCACCCTCGCCGCCGGCGCCGTCGCGCTCGTCGCCGCCGCCGCGGTCACGGTGCGAGTGCTCGGCGAGCCGTCCTACGGCTTCCCCGCCGCCCCCCGCGCCGACGATCCCGCCTGCGCCCGGGTCAGCGCGGCGTACCCGGACCGGCTGGCCGGCCTGGACCGGGCGGACACCGACACGAAGAGCGCCGCCGTGTGGGGCGACGGGGCGATCGTCGCGCGCTGCGGATTCCCCCGGGCGACCCCCACCGCCGACCCCTGCACCCAGGTCGACGGCGTGGACTGGGTGTGGCGCGCGGGCGAGCGGCGCGAGGGCAGACAGCTGCTGATCACCTACGGCCGCGAGCCCTCCGTCGAGGTCCAGGTCGCCCCCGACCGGGCCGCCACCGACGCGGTCCTGGTCGGCCTGTCCGGCGTCGTGAGGCCCATCGAGCAGAGCGGGGAGTGCCTCTCCCCCGCGGACACCCCGTAGCGGCCGCTGCCGGGCGAGCCCTTCCCATCACCACGCCAGGGGCCGGCCCCGGCACTCATGGTGAGAGGACCCCTTAGGCTGTGGAGCACGGACCCGGTCAGGGCGGCCGGGGCACGGAGTGGGGACACGGGGTGGCGACGAAGAGGATCTCGCGGACCGTCGTGTGCGCGATCGCGGCCGGTGTCGTGCTCTCCGGCTGCACGGCGACGAAGACGCTCCGCACCGACGCGCGCGGGGCGGGACAGTCCGAGCAGTCGCCGGGGTCAGCCCTCCGGCGCGTTCCGGTGGCCCAGCGCGAGGACGCGCCCGACTTCTCCGGCACCACCGTCGACGGCCGGCCGGTCCGCCTCTCGGACTACCGGGGCGACGTCGTCGTCGTGAACGCCTGGGCCACCTGGTGCGGCCCCTGCCGTGCCGAGTCGCCCGCGCTGGACCGGGTGCAGCGGGAGCTGAAGGACCAGGGTGTACGGGTGCTGGGGGTCAGCACCGATGTCGGCCGGAAGAACGCCCTCGCCTTCCAGAAGGAGCTGGGGCTCTCCTACCCGAGCCTGCACGACCCGGGCGGCAAGCGGTTCCTGAAGCTGCCGCGCGGCCTGGTGAACCCGCAGATCCTCCCCTTCACCCTCTACATCGACCGCGAGGGCCGGATCGCCGGGGCGATCCAGATCCCGGTGAGCGAGGACGACGTGCGGGACGCCGTCACGCCGATCCTGAAGGAGAAGTAGCCAGGGCCTCCTCCCGGTACCCGTCCGAGGAGTCAGCGGAGTCATAGGGGTAGTAGGGGTCGCCGGAGCCGTCCGGAACGGCCGGGTCGGTGCCGCCCTCCTCGACGGGCTCCTCCACGGAGCCGTCGCTCTCACCGTCCGGGGCCGGGTCGGCGTACTCGTCCGAGGGCTCCCGACCCGCACCCGTCTCGTCCTGCCCGGTTCCCTCGGCGCCTTGGTCCTCCCGGCCGCCTTCCGCCTCGTCCCGCTCCGTCGCCCGCTTCCCCGTCTCCCCCTTCTTCGTCTCCTCCTTCTTCGCATCGCCCTTCTTCGCCTCGCCCTTCTCCGTCTTCTTCCCGGCGAGGACCTGCCGGAGCCGCTCGGCGCCGGCGCGGGCGGCCTCGCCGGTGGCCGTGTCGTCGATGCCGTAGAGGCCCCCGTGGGTGAGGAGGACGGCGGTGTCACCGACGCGGACCGCGGCGAGGTCGAGGGTGAGGGCGCCCTCCTCGCCGTCGACGTCGCCGATGACGACCAGTCGCAGGCCCTGCCGGGCGTCGCCGATGCCGCCGGGGAGGTCGACGGGGGTGACCTGGGCGGCGTACTCGCGGTCCTCGAACCCGGTGATGGTGAACTCGCGGCACTCCTCGGCGAGCCGGGCGAAGTGGTCGAGCCGTTCGTCGACCTGGTCCCTGCCGTAGGCGCCCACCTGGTAGCGCAGCTGGGAGCCGTACTCGTAGTCGTCGAAGCCGGTGACGGCCCGGCCGCCCTGGGGCTGTCCGAGCAGGTCCTCGGCGTAGAAGGCGTCGAGGAGTTCCTGGCACTCGGGGCGGTCGGTGCGGCCCTTGAGGAAGCCGTCCCGCCAGGTTGCCGCGCCCTGGGTGCCGGACCAGGCGCCGCCGAGGTCGGCCTCGCGGAGCAGCGCGCTGCGGGCACGGGCGTCGGTGAGGGCGCTCGCCGCGGGCCTGGCGGTCGGTGAGGCGGGCAGCGTGGCCTCGTCGACGGCGGCCTCGGGGAAGCCGCGCGGCGGTCCGGCCCGGTCGGCCGCACAGGCCGCCGCGGTGCCGAGGAGCAGCCCGGCGCCCAGGAGCCGGGCGAGGACACGGCAGGTACGGGACGTGGGGCGAGACGTACGAGGCCACGTACGACGGCGCATGGCGGAGCCTTTCGGGAACACGGCGTTTGGCTCCACCGCAGCACCGCCCGGCCCGTGCCACCAGCCGAGGGGGGACGTACGGGTGAGCGGCGCCGTACGGCGCCGTCCCACGGCGCGCCGCCTTGACCTTCTGGGCACCCTCGAGTCGCGGTGCTTCCCCAGCCCTTTCGGGACCGGCCCTGTGCGGGACGCGGGCGCCCGGTCACGGTGCCTTCGTCGGGGTGGGGGTGAGCGACGGGTCGCGGATGTCCACCACCGTGCCTGCCGCGAGCTGCTCGTAGAGCCAGGCCGCGTCGGTGCGGCCGAGGGCGATCCAGCCCGGGGTGGTGTCGTGGTTGCCGGGGGCCTTCTCCTCGGAGTCGACGGCGGCGATGTACGTACCCGCGCGGGACGTCTCGGGGGCGTCGGTGCCCGCCGCGTCCACGGGGGTCAGTTCGAGGACCCAGCGCAGACGCACCCGGTAGGGGTCGGAGAAGCCGACGGCCTCCGCGGTGACCAGCTTGACGGCGTCCTTCCCGGTGACGGTCATGACGCCGGTCGGGGTGGGGGTCTTGGCGGTGCCTGCGGAGATGGGGAGTTCCCGTCCGGCGAGGGTGAGGACCCGGCGGGACAGGTCGACCGTGACGTGGCGGGCGGGTTCGGACGGGGCCGGGGTGGGCGTCCCGACCGGGCGGGGACTCGCGAGCGCGGACGAGCGCCGTTCGGCGCGGTGACCGGTGTCGCCGCCGGTGACCTGCACGGTGACGACGGCGGCCAGGGTCGCCGCCGCGCAGCCCCCGGCGAGGAACGCGGTCGTCCGGCGACGGTGCCGGCGGCGTACGGCGACGGCACGCACACCGGCGCCGGACACAAGCGGCGGCACCTCGGCGGATTCCGCCAACTCCCGCAGACGGCAAGTGAGTTCATCGGACACGGCCGTGCTCCTTCTCGCCCTCGCCGGGGGCCAGTTCGCGTGCCAGTGCCGCCCGGCCGCGGGACAGCCTGGCCTTGACGGTGCCCACGGGCGCACCGGTCTCGGAGGCTACCTGCTCGACACTCAAATCGCACAGATGGTGCAGGACGACCGCCATGCGCTGTGCCTCGGGCAGTTTCCGCAGCGCGTCCACCAGCACCGCCCGCTCCGGTTCGGGGCCGGGGGCGTGTTCCGGGGGCGGATTCCGGCGCATCAGCTCCAGCCAGCGGCGCGCCCGCCGCCACCGGCTCACCGCGAGCCGCATCGCCACCGTCCGTATCCACGCCTCGGGCGCCCCGTCCGCGAGGAACTCCCGCCGCCGGTCCCAGGCCCGGACGAACGCCTCCTGCACGACGTCCTGCGCCTCGCCGTGATCCCCGGTGAAGGCGAAGAGCTGGCCGGTCAGCCGGGGGAACGCGGCGGTGTAGAACGCGTCGAACTCTTCCTCGGTCATGTCCCCGCCGTCATCGATAGGGACCCCCAAGTCCCCTGGGCCGCTGTGCAACCCGGTCGCCCCCGTCGTGCGTACAGGTCCCGGACGTACGCCACGTACGCCGGACATCGAAACACACAGAGGACTCAACGCAGGGGGAACCAATGGCTTCGGGAGCGGCGCGGGTCCGCCGACGTCTCGCCCGTGTGCTCGCCGCGGGGGCGCTCGGCGTCCTGTTGCTGGCGGCCTGTTCGAACAGCGGAGAGGGGGTGCGGGACGAAGGGCCGAGCGAGATCTCCACGGCCCGGCACATCCCGGTGCGCCACTGACCGCCGCCCGGGAACCCCGTCCGGAAACTTCTTCGTCCCGCGTGTCATCCGGCTCGCACGGCACGGGGGTTTACGGGGTGTCAGAACAACAGAGCAACACGGCACATCTCTGGGGGTTGTCCGTTCATGTCCATGGCACGGATGCACAAGTACGTCGCCGTCGCAGCGCTGACCACGCTGCTGGCGGGGACACCGACGCTGTCGTACGCCGTCTCGCGGGGGGAGACGGCGCACGGCGCGGCGGTCGCGGCCGAGGCGGCCGCCGCGAGGAAGGCGCCGACGCCGAAGATCGTCAGGCCCGGTGAGCACGTCGTCGCCGCGCCGGGCTTCGAGCTGTGGCTCACCGCCGAGGGCAAGCACTGGGTGGAGCCCGACCTGCCCGGCTTCCCGCAGTTCCGCAGCGTCGTCGACGGCAACATCGACCTGAGCCGGCCCGGCGTCTCGCTCCAGGCGGGCGGCCACGAGGGCGTCTACCACCTCTCCGGGATCTACTACGGCGGCAAGGGCACCGCCTCCCGCGTCCAGGTGGGCACGAGCGAGGGCACGGTCCACGGCAAGCTGATCGAACTGGCCGGGAAGCCGGGCTGGGGCGTCTGGTACGCCACGACCCCGCTGCCCGCCGACGACTCCGGCGAGGACTTCCTGCGCGGCGTCACCGTCTACGACACCAAGGGCCGGGTCTACTCCCAGCTCCGGATCCCGGGGGTCTGACCCGGCGCCTCCACCGGTGCCGCCGGCATCGAAGTGACCGTGCGGGCACTGGACCTGACCACTCCCCGCCCGCACGGCACCCTCCCCCACGTTCCCGACCCCGAGGACCGCCGTCCGTGCCGCACGAGAAACCCGGATCGCCCGAGGACGGCGACTTCACCGCGTACGCCACCGCCGCCTGGCCCCGTCTGGTGCGCACCGCGCACATGCTGACCGGCGACTTCCACGAGGCCGAGGATCTGGTGCAGACCACGCTGGCCAAGGTGTACGCCCGCTGGCGGCGCATACCGCGTGACGACGTCGACTTCTACGTACGGCGCTCGCTGGTCAACAACAACATCAGCCGGGTACGCAAGAGACGCGTGGCCCATCTGCTGACCCCGTTCCTGCCCGAGCGGGTGCACGAGCGGCAGGCCGGGCACGCCGAGTCGGTCGCCCAACGGGCCGCGCTCGACCAGGCGTTGGCGGCGCTGTCGGCACGGCAGCGGGCCGTGCTGGTGCTGCGGTTCTGGGAGGACCTCGGCGAGACCGAGATCGCCCAGCTGCTCGGCTGCTCACTCGGTACGGTCAAGACCCATCTCCGGCGCGGACTGGCCGCCCTGCGCGCCCACCCCGTGTTCACCGCCGCGTCCGCCGAGGACGGCGGGACCGCCACGACCGCCACCGGCACCGCCGCCGGCGGCCGGTCCAGCGCCGCCCCCGTCCCCCCGTCGCCCCGCTCGCCCGTCCCCGGAGCCCGCCCATGAACCACCCGACCGCCGGGACCGACGACCCCACCGGCACCGGAGCCGGCGACGAGGACGCCGCCACTCGGACCGGGCGGCGGCTGCGCGAGGTGTTCGCCGCGGCCGCGTACGACATCGCCCCGCCGCCCGTGCCGCTGGAGGCCATCCGCCGCGACGGCCGCCGGCGGCGGCTGCGCCGCCGGGCCGCCGCGCTGAGCACCGGCTGCGGCCTGCTGCTGCTCCCGCTCCTCGTCCTGGCCTTCCGCCCCGACGGCCCCGCGGAGTCCGTCGAGCCGATGGCACCGCCGGCGTCGGCCCCCGCCGCCACCCGGTCCTCGCCGGCTCCGTCCGAGCCGCCCGCCGGGAAGGTGCGGGTCCTGGCACCGGGCGAGCGGGTGACCGCGGAGGACGGCTCGGAGTACTGGCTGACGGCCGAGGGCAAGCACTGGATCACCCCGGAACCCGAGCCGGGCGTGACCCCGGTGGAGGAGTTCCGCAGCGTCGTCGACGGCAACCTCGACGCCTCCGAGCCCGGCGTCTCGATGCAGGGCTCCGGCACGGCCGGCGGCGGCTACACCGTCTCCGGTCTCTTCTACGGTGTGCGCACCGCCGCCGCCCGCGTCGAGATCAGGGCCTACGACGGCACCGCGGTCAACGGCACGGTCCTGCGGCTGCGGGGCAACACCAGCTGGGGCGTCTGGTACGGCCGGGTGAAGGTCCCCGAGGGGACGGCCCGCTCCCTGGACCTCGAGGACCCGGTGCACAAGGTCACGGTCTACGACGGCGAGGACGAGGTCATCGCGGAGATGGACTTCGGCGGCTGACCGGCCTCCGCCGCACCCCGGGTCCGCCCTCGCCGGGCCCCGGACGGGTCAGAGCGGGGGCTGTGCGGGGGCGGGGCCCAGGGTGGTGGTGCCCGGGGCCGTACGGTGCCCGAGGCCGGTGCGGTAGGCGTCGAGGGCGGCCTCGACCCGGCCCGTACGGCGGAACAGGTCGCCCAGCAGACGGCACAGGTCGGCGAGGTCGCCCGCCGCTCCCGCCCGCTCCAGCAGGCTCAGCGCGCGGACGTAGTGCTCCTCGGCGGCCTCGGTGTCCCGGGTGTCCTCGGCGATGATGCCGAGGAGACGGTGGGCGGCGGCCGAGTGCAGGGCGCCGCGTTCGGAGTTGAGGCCGGCGAGGACCTCGTGGAGGAGTTCGGCGGCCTCCTCGGACTTGCCGCGTCGGTGCAGGACGTCGGCGAGTTCGACGGCGACCTGGCTGGTGTAGAGGTCGGCTCGCTTGGCGGAGAGCATGCGGCGGGCTTCGCGCAGCTCGGCCTCGGCGCGTTCGTAGTCGCCGTTCTGGGCGTGCAGGTAGCCGCGCATCCAGTGGCAGTTGGCCAGCTCGGTGCGGATCTGGAGCTGCCGGTACAGCTCGGAGGCCTTGGCGAGGGACGCGTCGGCCTCGGCCATGCGCCCCTCGGCGATCATCGTGCGGGCGACGGACCGGTGCATCCGGGCGACGAGAGCCGGGTCCCCGGACCGCGGGGCCAGAGCGAGGGCCAGCTCGGCGGCCTGGGCGGCGCGGGCGTGGGCGCCCATGTCCATGTAGGGCGCGATGACGCCGGTGTAGAGGAGGAGCAGCGCGTCGGGGTCGTGCAGGCCGTTGCGGTTCAGCTCGTCGAGGGTGGACTCGAACAGGTAGCAGGAGTAGCGGAGTTCGCCGGCGAGGTAGTGGGCGACGGCCCGGCCGCGCAGGGCGGGGACCCGGACGGGGAGCGGGGCGTCGCCGAGCCGCTGCTCGGCCTGCTCGAAGCGGAGCCGTGCGGTCTCCAGGTCGCCGGTCTCCAGCGCGCACTCGCCGAGGCCGAGGAGGGAGTCGGCCTGTTCCGCGACCAGACCGTGCTGGTCGGCCTCGGCGAGCACGGACTCGAAGGCCTCGGCGGCGGCCTCCGTGGCACCGGTGGCGAGGGTGCGCTGCGCGCCGGTGAGCCGCAGCCGCAGCTCGGTGGCGAAGCCTGCGGGCCGTCCGGTGGCCAGTTCGTCGAATCCGACGCCGAGCCGCTCGGCGATGTGCCGCAGGGCGGGTTCCGAGGCACGGACGCGTCCGGCCTCCAGGGTGGAGATGTATGCGGGGGTGTACGCGGGCTCCGCCAACTGCCTTTGTGTGAGGCCGCGTTCCGTCCGCAGTTGCTGCACTCTGCGCCCTATGACCTCGGGGTCGTCACGCTCGGCCATACCTGCCATGACGTAAGCATGCCAGTAAGCCCGCTTGTGCCGGCCGGTTTACCCCAACTGCCCCAGGCACTCTTGCCGTTGGCAGGCCGACGCCGTACGTTGAGCGTCGCGCTGCGCGTGTTCGACCACGCGTTCAGTGCCTCGACTCCTCCGCCGCTCAGCCACCAGCCCATCGCCGGCAGCCGCCCCCGCTGCCGCCGCAGCCGCTGCGAGGTCGCCGTGCTCCGAGAACTCCTCACCCGCCACACCCGCCCCCTGGCCGCCGCGTTGCTGGCGGTGACGGCCCTGATGACCGTGGCCAACGCCGTCCCGCGCTGACGGCGTCCGTCGGTTCGCTCGGAACTCGGCCGTGTCCAGCTCGAACCCCAGGGGCTGAGGCAGGGACACGGCGAGCCCGAGCTTGTACGCGGAACCCTTGGCGCAGTCGTCCCCCGAGGGTCCGGAGTGGACGACCACCTCGCCCCGCTCCCTGTCGATCAGCAGGTAGAGGGGGATACCGGCACGCGCATAGCCGTGGATCTTCTTCTCCCGGTCGCGCTCGGCGGTGCCGACGGAGGTGACCTCGGCGACGAGGGGCACGCAGGAGGCGTCGTGCCACTCCTCCTTGTCGCCGAAGCTGCGTTACAGGTCCGCACCCAGCGCCCATATCCGAACAGGCGGTCGACAGAAATCCTCGCCCGACCTCCGCCAAAAAATCTATAGCGGTCACGGTAGACATTGCTCTGCCGGCGAGCTACCGTTCTTTCTGTACCCCTTGAGTCGAAGAGGGCGCGGCAGACATGAACTGCCGTGCAAGCAGGACAAGCAGTACCGCTACATCCAGAAGTACGACCGCACAACCGAAGGTAAGGAGCAGACGCCATCAGGATCGCCCGGGCGAGGAAGCAGTCCGCCCGGGTCACCGCAGGCCCCGGATTGGAAGGTGGTCCCCGGTCACGCATCCGCGATCCCCGCAGCCCCCGCCCGCCGAGGCGGAACCTGCGGACAAGAAGCCCGGCGCAATGCGCCGGTAGCCGTCAGATGGTGTTAGAAGCTCGGGGCTCGGGTGCCGCACGGCACCCGAGCCCCCCGACATGTCCCCGAAAGAAGAGGTCTATGCCCCCTGCCAGTTCCCGTCTCACCGGCAATCTCGACGATGACGACTACCCCGCGTACACCATGGGCCGGGCCGCCGAGATGCTCGGCACCACACCCGCCTTCCTCCGCGCCCTCGGCGAACACCGCCTGATCACCCCGCTGCGCTCCGAAGGCGGCCACCGCCGCTACTCGCGCTACCAGCTGCGCATCGCCGCCCGGGCCCGTGAGCTCGTCGACCAGGGCACCCCCATCGAGGCCGCCTGCCGCATCGTCATCCTCGAGGACCAGCTCGAGGAGGCACAGCGCATCAACGAGGAGCTGCGCGCGCGGGGCGGCGCGTCCCCGACGAAGTCCACGGCCTGACCGGGGCGGCCCCGTCAGTCGGCCAGTGCTGCCGCCGTGGCGCGTACGAACGCCTCCGGGTTGTCGAGCATGACGTTGTGGCCGCAGTCCGGGACGGGCACGACGGCCACACCGGACGCGGCGAGGGCGTCGGCTCCCGGGAGGGGGCCGTCCGCCCCTGGGTACAGATAGGTACGCGGGATCTTCAGAGCGAGGAGCAGCTCGCGCATGGTGGGCCGGGTACCGCGGGCGAGCCGGACGGCGCTGCGGTACAGCGCCTCCGGACCGGCCAGCCGCATCGTCGCCCACCACTGCGCACCGGCCGGCCCGGCGAACTCCTCCCGGCCGCCGGCCAGGAACTCCTCCTCGGAGTAGGCCGCGATGCCGTTGCTGCCGACGGCGCCGGGCGCGGGCACGAGTGGATCGAGGTTCGAGTCGATCATCACCAGCTTCGACACCAGCTCCGGGTGCCGTGACGCCAGCACGATCCCCACGGACCCGCCCATGCTGTGCGCGATCAGCTCGACGCCGCCGGCACCGGCGGCGGTGAGCGCACGGGCGAGCGCGTCGGCGTGCGCCTCCAGGGAGTAGTCGAAGTCCGTCGGCCGGTCGCTGATCCCGTGCCCCAGCATGTCGACGAGGAGCGTCCGCCGCCCGGCGAGCGAGGGGTGCGTCGCCACGGCCGTGAAGTACGGCCCGGACGACGCGCCCAGCCCGTGCACATACACCCGGCAGGGCTCCTCCCCCGCCAGCTCCACCCACCGGATCCGGTCCCCGGCCTCCGTCACCACGGCGTCGCGCACGCGTTCCCCCTTCGCTCGGACACGGGAGAACCTATCGCCACCGCCCACCTGCTCACGGACGAGACGGGCCCCAGGTGACGCTGCGCCGGTCGGCCGGGACGTGATCCAGGCGACGGGTAGGGGGAGAAGGCAGCCGCCGAGACGGTGAGGGTGCCGCCGCCAGACCCTGGCGAACGTGAGCGAGCACCGGATTCCGTTCGCCTGTGAATCGGCCTTGCCAGCATGAGTTGAGGACCAGCGACGGCTATCGGTCGCCCGACACGTGGTCCAGGAAGACGGAGAAGGCCGCGGCCGACAGGGTGAGGATGCCGCCTTCGGGGTTCTTGGAGTCGCGGATGGCTATGTGGGGGGTCAGGGGGGCCACTTCGACGCATTCGCCGCCGTTGCTGCCGCTGCGGGAGGACTTGATCCACTGGGCGGTGCCGAGGGGGGCGCATTCGACGCACTGGCCGCCGCTGCTCCCGCTGTACGACGACTTACGCCACTGAGCGCGCGTCAGATCCGGGCTGCTCCTCATAGCGTTCCTCCATCACGCGGGCGATCAACGCCGCCGACTCCCTGGGGGAGAGTGCTTCGGCCTGCAAGCGAGCGTAACCGACCGAACGCTCCCTGATTACTTGCGGATTGGCCGTCATATGGCCCTGGTCGTAGCTCTCGCTGTAGTGGAGGTCAGGGTCGTCGTCGAACCGCAGAAGAGTGAAGGACCCCATCATGCCGGCGTGCTGGCCGACCGAGAACGGAAGCACCTGCAACTCCGTCCAAGGACGCCCGAAGAAGCCGAGCAGGTGGGCCAGCTGTTCCCGCATGACCGCTCGGCCGCCGATCTCCCGGTACAGGACGGCCTCGTCCAGCACCGTCCACAAGATCGGCGGTTGCTCCTGCCGCAGAATGCGCTGGCGCTCCATCCGCGCCGCGAGCATCTCGTCGAGCTTGTCCCGCTGTTCCACACCCAGCACCGCGCGTGCGTACGCCTCGGTCTGGAAAAGCCCGTCCACCAGCTGACACTGGTACGTGGAGATGTACGCCGCCTTCGCCTCCATCTCCGCGAACGGCTGGAACCACGTCGGCAACTGGCTGCGCAGCACCAGCCCCACCAACCGCGAGAAGAACCCGTCCGTCATCAGCGCCGCGTCCAGGCGCTCGGCCAGGTCTCGGCTCGGAACCTTCGCGCCCGTCTCGATCTGCCCCACCAACGAACCCGTGCAGAAGATCGCTGAGCCCAGATCCCCCTGCGTCAGGCCCGCCTCCTCTCTGCGGCGGCGCAGCTCCGAGCCGAAGTAGTCCAACGGCGAGGCACTGGGGTCCAGTCGGCGTACGTTCGACATGCACCGAGCGTAACCACGCGAGCACGGGAGCGTGGCCGAAACGGGAAGGACCCCCCGTGACGCCCCTGTCAGAGGCGTGACCTAGTCTTCGCTCACTTGCCCGCGAGTCGAACAGACTGACGCGGCGCTCTTTCGCTTTTCGTTCCGGGGGGTTCGAAAACGTGCGTATGCGCACTCTTCCGGCTGCCACCGCGCTGGCAGTCCTCTTCAGCTCGGCCGCGCTCGCGGTCGGCACGGCCGCCCCGGCGGCGGCCGACAGCACCATGGTCCTTCCGGTCGCGTCGAGCGCGGACATCGCGGTGGACGGCGTCCACCAGCGGGTCTTCATCAGCGACCCGCAGGGCGGCAAGATCGTCGTCACCGACTTCCACGGCATCGTCGTCAAGCAGCTGACGAACCTGCCCGGCGTCCAGGGCCTGGAGCTGTCCGCGGACTCCGGCACGCTGTACGCGGCGGTGCGGGACGCGGACGCCGTCGTGGCCGTCGACACGGCGACGAACACCGAGTCCGCCCGCTACACCGTCGGCGACGCCCCGGTGAGCGTCGCGCTGGCCGGCGGCAAGCTCTGGTTCGGCTACGGCACGGCCGGCAGCGGCGACCTCGGTTCGCTGGACCTGTCCGGCGAGGAGCCCGTGGTCGCCCTCGACCAGGACACCACCCACCTCTGGTACTACGCGCCGATCCTGGACGCGGCACCCGGCGCCGCCGCCCTGGCCGCGGGTGAGCCCGGCGGCAGCAAGCTCGCCGTGTACGACGTCTCGTCGAGCGGCGCGAGCCGCACGGCGGCCGTGGACACCGGCGGCTCCAACATGGGCGACCTCGCGGTCACCCCGGACGGGCAGCGCGTCATCGTGGCCAGCGGCGCCCCGTACCACCACCAGGTGTTCAAGACCTCCGACCTGACGGCGGACGGCACCTACGCCAGCGACACCTACCCGAACTCGGTCGCCGTGGCGCCCGACGGCACGGTCGCGGCCGGTATCGACGGCAGCTACGAGCCGGACGTCTACATCTACAAGCCGGGCTCCACCACCTCGGTCCGGGAGTACGACTTCCCGAACACCGGCGGCAGCAGCGGCGGCGACGAACTGCCCGACTCCGGCCTGGGCTGGGCGCCGGACGCGTCCCGCCTGTTCGCGGTGACGTACAACGACGAGGGCGTGTACTCGCTGCGGGTGCTGGAGGCCCCCACCAAGGCCGCCACCACGATCAGCGTGAACGCCCCGGCCACGGCCACCCGCGCCAAGCAGCTCACGGTCACGGGCAAGGTCACCTCGAAGGCGGCCCTCCCGGCCGGGGTGAAGCTGACGGTGACCCGCACCGACCTGGAGTCCACGTCGGGCAAGGCCCTTGCGGACGTGACGGTCGCGGCCGACGGCACGTACTCCTTCTCCGACACCCCGACCGTCGGCGGCAAGGTGAAGTACACGGTGCGCTACGCGGGCGACGCCGACCACGCGCCGGGCTCCGCCTCCGACACCGTCGAGGTCTCCCGCGCCACGCCCACGCTGACGCTGAACAAGAACCGCAACACCTACGCGTACGGCGCGGACGTCACGTTCACGGCGCACCTCGGTACCACCTACAAGAACCGCAAGCTGGAGATCTGGGCCGACCCGTACGGCTCCGACAAGCCGAACACCCTGGTCAAGTCCGGCACGGTGAACTCCTCGGGCAACCTCTCGGCCACCCTCGACCTGAAGCGGGACACCAAGGTGTCCGTGAAGTTCGCGGGCGACGCGCGCTACAAGCCGAGGACGGTCACCAACACCGTCTACACCAAGGTCAAGATCTCGTCCTCGATCAGCGGTCACTACAAGACCCAGTCGGCGTGGAACCACACGTACCACTTCATCCGCCAGTCCAAGGACCCGGTCCTGAAGACGACGATGACGTACTACCCGGGCCGCAAGCAGCGCCTCCAGCTCCAGGCCTACTACCAGGGCGCCTGGCGGGACGCGGGCTCGCAGTACTTCGCGCTCGGCACGGCCGGCGTCTCCGAGGTCACGCTCACCGGCACCCCGACCACGAACGTCCGCTTCCGCTTCCGCTCCGAGTACCACGACACGACCTCCGGCGACAACGTCAACACCACGACGTACGGCGCCTGGAAGTACTTCATCTTCACCGGCTGACGCAGAAGCTGAGCCGCACCGGCCGTGGGGGGGGGGGGGGCGCCCCCCGCCCCCCCCCCGGCCCCCCCCCGGGGCCCCCCCCCCCCCGGGGGGGGAAAGTACACCCACCCCCCCCCCCCCACCACGAGGGGGGCGGCCGGGGAGGGGGGGGAG
>NZ_JBWKAJ010000005.1:0-115870 GCF_056437585.1 Streptomyces sp. NPDC042364
GGCCCAGTTGGGCCAGCGCGGTGGGCATGAGAGAAGATGCAGGAGCAGGCACGGACTCGCCAGGTGTTCATGGGACTTCGACACTCACATGATCACTGAGACCGTGCCTGCGCTGCGTCCGCCCCCTGCCCGAACCGGGATGTCCCCTCCAAGGACGGGCCAGCACGACACTCCAGACGAAACGTGATCATGCAACGGCCCCTGGGGCGGACCTTGAGTTCCTCGGCGATCTTGTGGATCTCCTCGGCCGCCTTGGCCAGGCGGTCGGCGGCCGCCTGGACCGTTCCGCTGTTCGCCTGGTCGAGCCACTGCAGCATGCGCTCGTGGCTCATGTTCTCGAAAGGGTTGCCGCCGGGCATCAGATCGTGCCTCCCGCGTCGCCACCGTCGGCCGGGGGCTGGGTCTGGGGCTTGGTCTGTTCGGGTGCCGTCGCGTCACGGGCCGGGCCCTGGGGGGACGCCGACAGTTATGTCCACATGCCCGGCGGAGCGGCTACTCAGAGGCTCCTCTTCATGCGCAGTTCAGCGTCTTGACTGTAGCGGGAAAGTAGGCCCGCATAAAATTCTCGATTTCTTTCCGAGGAGGACCACTCACGACACTTTCACTCTTGAGCAGAAGGCTGAGTGTAAAATACGAACCAGCTCTCGTCCCGCAAGGAGCCGTCGCAATTGCGCCATCGCTTCCAATGGCCGCCTTGTATCTGAAGTTGATCATTCTGGGTGCGTGAAGATTCGAGGTGGAATTAACAGATTCCGCCACCTCAAGTGGATCGATTGCATCCGAGTGCCACGCGAATCTAAACCTAAGAGCCGGGTCTCCATCTACCAATACCTCACACCATGAGGATGGCTTAGGTTTGTCTCGATCTACTCTATTTCGCTCGACAATTTCTCCACCGGTCGGCAAAATCGCACTCGAGATTTCTCTACTCACTCTGGTCCCACAAAGCGACTCGGGATTCTCGTTACGATTACTTTCCCCTTTGAACCACAGTACGGAAGTAACAACGGTGCACCCAAGCAGCACCAGAGGAAGAGAAAACTTGAGGGTGCGCCTCACTGGCCAGCCTTTCCAGAAACACCCCGAGCACGATCGATTCCAGCCTCTGCCGACTTCTCTGCTAGATCCTGGGTGACATAGTCCGGCTCACCACCAGAGCCATGGACTTTTCTCCACTCTTCAGCGAGCGCCGTCAGTTGCCCGTTCCGGTTCTCGTAGCTGGCAATTTTTTCGTCAGCCGCTTTTTCATCGATCTTCTTTTGCTCATCTTCCAGCCACTTACCCACCACATAATCAAAGCCCTCCTGCACGTCTCCACCCACGACTGGAATATAACTCAGCCCCTTACCAATGGCCGGCTGGGCTTCGAACGCTGCAACTTTGGGATCATCTTGCGCCTGAGCCCGCGCTTCCTCCAGGAAACCGATTGTCCTTCCGGATCGAATCAGGGACTCGGTAGACCCTGAATCCCCCTCGTGAAGGTCGGCCACCATCGCCTGGTTCAGTCCGCCATTGAGGATGCCATACGCGTCCTTGTCTTTGGATAGCTGCTTCGCCACTTCGAACAATTGCGCCTGATCCAATGAAGCCTTGTCCATGTCGACTTCACTCATGGCTGCGTGCACACTTTCCCCATGATTGACAAGAATGTTCGCCATGGGCTCTCTGAGTGACGCGGGGTATGCATCGCCGCTATCGGCCAGGTACTCGATGCACGATTTGAATACCTTAGTGTTCTGCTGCGAATGCTCTACGTAGTGAGCCTTATCGTCGGAAGGGTCGATGCCAGTCGCTGCAGCCTGAAGGGCTGCACCGAATCCAACGCGGTCATCTCCATCAAGGCCCGGCGAGTAGTGGGAAGCTGTCGGGCCTTGATGTTCATGTACAGTGACTTCCCAGTCACGCTCCTTCATCAGGTACTTCATGTTGTCGTCGGAACTCAGATAGCGTGCTGCCGTGTCGGGATCGTGGCTCATGAGGCCGAGCACGCCATCCACCGGGTCGTTGGCGAACCAGCCACCGTCCTTACCGCTGTACTCATGCTTCAACTGCCAGATGTCAGGCTGGCTCTTCTCTGCCTTGATCATGTCGTCGGCGAGGTCCTCAAGAACGTCAGGCGCATAGCCGTGGCCCTTCCGCATGAGAGTGACGAGCGACTGATAACCCACGGCCTTGTCGAGCCGTGCACCCTGAGCGTCAGTGGAATAGCTCTCAACGCCGGCCTTCTGCATGTCGGCACGCCACTCCTTGTACCAGTCGGACTTTGTGTCCTTGGTCGCCGTAGCAAGAGTGTTGGCCAAGCCGGTCTCGATCGCCGCGTAGGCACCGGTGGGATCGCCGTTGCTGCGAAAGTGGATAAGGTCATTCAGCTCATTCGTAGTCTTGATCGTGCCTTTGGCACCCAGGCCATCCAGAAGGGTCTGCGCATAAGCACGGTCATCACTGTTATCACGAAGTGTCCGCTTGAGCTCTGCGAGGTCCTCGGCCGAGACATGTTCCCCCTTGCTGATCTTTGTGAGGATTTCATCTGCTTTCTCAGCCTCGTATTCTTCGACGTCGCTCTTCGCCTGACCGTTGAACCCTTTCCCCTCCGCGATGATGTCCGAGTCGATCACGACCGCTTGCAGTGCGATCTGGACGCCGGCATCTGCGTCCGCCACGTTTTTCACCGCCGTGTTGATGCGGTCCTGCCAGGAGTGCACAGCATCCATGAAACCGGGGTCATGAACCATTGCCCTGTGCTCGGCCTCAGTCATCTTCTCGGTATCAAAGCTGACGATTCCCTGCTCTGAGACCTTCATGCCCGCTTCGATGGCTTCCTGACATGCGGCCTTGAGTCTGCCGCGTAGCTCGACGAACTGAGCGTGCGCGTCGCGCAGTAGCGACGCAATCGCTTTGGCCTCCGTTTGCGCGTACTGAAATTGTTTGAGGGTGACGTTGAAGCGCATATTCGCCACCTGGGCGCTCAGCCCCTGCCACGTGTTCCCCATCGAGATTCCGTGTACGTCACGCTGGTACGCCTTCTCACGCTTCGCGAACTCCGCTGCCATGCCCTCCCAGCGGTCGGCAGCAGTAGTGAGCGTGGACAGTTCGGTACTCATGATCTCGTGATATGTCGGCACGTTTTCCTCGTACAGCTCAAGGGATTCGGGGTCAGTACTGGTCGAGCGAGGACGATCGCTGGACCCCGTACGCGACGGAGATGTCTGTTCTCTGAAACAGGTAGTTGGTGCTGCGCAGCGCTTCCTTCTCCGAACCGAGCCGATCCATGAGGTTCTTGACCTGCTCACCCCAGGTCTTGTGCGCCCTCTTCAAAGCCGCCGAAGTGAGCCAGCCCTCCCCATCCTTCGCCTCGAAGGCTTTGACAGCAGAGGTGGTCTCATCGTCTGCCCATCTGCCTGACTGGCTGGTGTCGGGCTCGATATGGTCCTCAATCGCTTTCGCTGCTGCCCTCTTCTCTGCTGGCGAAGACGCGAAGTCCTTCCGGCCGCCAGGTGTGATGTTCGGGCCCGTAGAAGTTCCCCCATCAGCTGGGATCTCGTTGAGTCTCATACTGACGGACTTTCCAGCCACACCATCCGGCGTCTGGGATGGTTCCGCCGCTCCTGTCATTCTGTCTCGTCCTCCATCTCCTCGCCGCCCAGTGCCGCAGAGGCGAACAATTGATCACGACAGTTCCAACAAGCTGCGGTTGTGCTTAGACGAAGGAGCGCCGACGTCTGATCACGACAACTGCCGTTACGCAGCCGACGATCAGTGCGCTGGCACCAATGCCTGCAGCAATCCAGAGGACGATGTCATCGTCTTGGGAGGCGTCGACAGCTCCTGAAGCGCCGTCTTCCGTCCGCCCTTTTGCGTCCTGGGACACGGAGGCGCTTTCTGACGGTGATGCGGCCGCCTCTGAAGTTTCAAAGTCGGGGAGCGGATACTCGTCGGCGGGGCCCGGGTCTCCCGGGTTCTGCAGGGCAATGCGCGGGCGGACGATTCCGTACCCGATGGAGTCGTTGCGCTTGGCCCCGTCGGTGGGGGCGCCGATGGTGTTGAGCATGACCCGGAGGACTTGGTTGTTGGTCCAGGTGGGGTGCTTGGACCAGATGAGGGCGGCGCTGGCGGAGGCGATGGCTGTGGCGTCGCTGGTGCCGTGGGACTTGCAGAAGCCTGTTCCGCCTTTGCAGGCCGCGACCATGTCCTCGCCTGGCGCGGCCACGTCAACCTGGGGGCCATATTGGGACTCGTCTGTCCTGTGGAGATCCCTACCCACAGCCGCGACCCCCACCACGCCTGGCGTGGCGGCTGGGTACATGACCTGGTTAGCCTCGTCGCCGTCATTGCCTACACCGGCGAAAATCAGCGATCCCTTGTCCAAGGCATACTTCACCGCGTCCGTGAGCTGCGGAGAGCCCTCGGTGCGCGCCAGGGAGACGTTGATGACTTCGGCACCCGCGTCCGCGGCATATCTGATCGCCTTCGGAGCAATTTCGTTGAACCGCTTGTTGCCCTCAGCCTGACTCGCCGCCGTGCCGGACTTAGGCATGCGAATAGGGAGGATCTTCACACCAGGGGCGAGTCCATACGCTCCAGCTCCGCCACCGTAAGCTCCGGTCCCGGCGATCAGGGCAGCCATTCCCGTGCCGTGTCCGTCGTAGTCGGTGTGTTCGTTACCCGACTGTTCCTCGGCAAAGTCCCTGCCTGGGAGAACTTGCCCCTTCAGATCGGGAGTGGTCGAATCCACTCCGGAGTCGACGATGGCGACTGTGATGCCTTCGCCAGTGCTGACCTGCCACATCTGATCGGCTTTCATAGCGTCGAGAAACCACTGTTGCTCGCGGATCGTCTGGGCGTGCGCCGCAGTACCTGAAGCGCCTACCAGCAGCAGGCCAAGAATCGCCGATATCGCGGCACGGTGGCGTCCGTGTCGCAGGCTGGTGGTACGCGTGAGGTTCACTGTCTCCGCTCCTGGCTAGCGTCAGTCGATGACCGGTGGCACGTTACGGCCAGTTCCCGGTCGCTGAGTCTCCTGTTCGGCGGCCGAACGGCGTGGCTGCCCGCTCCTGCTTGCGGTGTTCGTTGAGGAACTCGGCCGGGGCGTACGAGTAGTCCCCGTGCCCTTGGTCTCACCAGAGCGAGCGCCGCTGGATGCCCCGCCTGCAACACCGCCTCGCATCGCACCAGAAGTGGTCGCGCCGGGTCCATGGCTTCCCGACCCCACCGATCCCCCAGCAGCTGGCGTCACACGGCCCGTCCGCTGCGTAGTGCCCCCGACGACACCACCGCTCGGTGACGGAAGTCGGCGGCCAGGCGTCTGTCCCTGTTGACCGGCTGCTCTCCCCATGGGAGTCGTCGTCCCTACCGTCGGGCCGAGCGGGGCGCGACCGGCCGAGCCCGGTGCGCCGATCACAGTTCCGCGGTGGAGCGCGCCTGTCTGACCGCCCAAGGGCGGAGCGACCGGGCGACCACCGATGATTCCGGTACCCGCCGGTACTCGGGCCGGACTGGGAGAAGGAGGCAGCGGGCTGGGCGATTGAGGCATGCGGCCAGGTACCCCTTGCCGTCCCAGCGCCGGCGGGCTAGTCGGAGGAGCAGTCGGCCCGCCTCGGGGCATCGAGGGGATCAAACCGGTCTGGGGAGCGGGTCCTGTGCCGTCCAGACGCCCTGCGCTCTGCGGGCCGCTGACAGGCCCCGCCGTAGTCTGCCTTTCTGGCAGAAGCGTTTCCACAGAGTCGATACCCATTCGAGTCGGGGGCACGTGCTCCAGCGGCTCGACACGCTCACGCGAAGGGGTATCCAACGACCTCCGGACATCAGAAGTAGTGTCCCGACTCTGACGGGAAGCTGAGATGGCAGTCTCGCCAACCGACGAGGCGCCCGCGGAGGAAGTGCCGGAACCGACCTGAACCGAGCCACCACGGACGTCTTCAGTTCGGTCCGGCACGAACGCCTCAGGCGGCGGCGGAAACGTAGGCCTTTCCAGCGCGTTCAGCTGTACCGCTGAGAACTCGTACGCCTGGCCGAGTTTGATCATCTCGGCGGCGGCCTCCTGGCGGACCTTCTCCTTGTTGGCGGCCAGTGCCGCGAGCTCACTCGACGACTTGGACGAGATCTTGTCCGCGTCCGGGTCGTTCGGGGCCGACGCCGCCGCGACGAGGTTGGACTCGGCGCCCTTCGTGTCGCGGGGGATCGCCGCCTGGGCTCGGGCGATCGCGTCCGAGGCCTGGGCCAGCCACTTCGCCGAGCTTTCGCTGAAGTCGCCCAGGCGGAGCGTGGAGTTGGCGAGGTCGGCGGTCCAGGTGCGGAACGCGTCGGCGCCCTCGCCCTTCCACTCCACCCACTGGGGGCGGACCTTGAGTTCCTCGGCGATCTTGTGGATCTCCTCGGCCGCCTTGGCCAGGCGGTCGGCGGCCGCCTGGACCGTTCCGCTGTTCGCCTGGTCGAGCCACTGCAGCATGCGCTCGTGGCTCATGTTCTCGAAAGGGTTGCCGCCGGGCATCAGATCGTGCCTCCCGCGTCGCCACCGTCGGCCGGGGGCTGGGTCTGGGGCTTGGTCTGTTCGGGTGCCGTCGCGTCACGGGCCGGGCCCTGGGGGGACGCCGGCAGGCCGGGGTCGTACACGCCGCCGTAGTGTTCCGTCGTCTCGGCGCTGATCGCGGCCATGCGGTCGCGGATGTCCAGGTCGATGTTCTGGTAGCCCTTGTGGGACGCCATGACGGCGATGCCCATGCCCTCCATGGATTCGGCGAGGAGTTTGGAGAGGTTCTCGAGCTCCGTGATGACTGTCTCGTACGCGGTGAACAGGCCGGCCGCCTGGGCCCATTCGCCGTTTCCGCCGCCGAACTGGGCGCGGGCCAGCGGCTCCTGGCCCACCTTGCCCGGGCCTGCGTCCGAGGCCTTGAGGTCGGTGATCAGTTGGTCCACGCGCTTCTTGAACGCCGTGAACGACGTCAGCTCCGTCGCCACGTCCGCGGCCGCGTCGCGTGCGGTGTCGAAGATGCCGGACACCCACGAGGATCCCGTCGCGCCGTCCGTCGAACCGCCGTCCGCCATCACTGCCCTTCCCCGTAGCACCGGCAACTCATCGACCACTTTAGCTATTTGCTGTGACAGTGTGGTGTCCGGGGCGAGCAGAGCGCATCCGTGTTCGTACTCAGGCGTGGGGCGCGGGGACGGCTGTGAGCGACATGGCTGAGAGCGTCAGCCGGCGTTCGCGGGTGGAATGCGGGAAACACGCGTGAGGCCGCGCCCCGCCGACGGCGTACCGGTTCGGTCGCGTCGTCGGCGGGGCGCGGCCCGCGGAGGATGGATCAGGACACCCGTCGTGCCCCCGCCGACGGGACCGCCGCGAACACCCTCGGGGCCGTGAAGTCCGCCGCCGCGAAGGCCTCCTGGACCGCCTTCGTGACCGTGTCCGCGTCCGTCGACTCGACCAGGACGATCGCCGAGCCGCCGAAGCCGCCGCCCGTCATGCGGGCGCCCAGCGCGCCCGCCGCGATCGCGGTGTCGACGACCAGGTCCAGCTCGGGGCAGGAGATACGGAAGTCGTCGCGCAGGGAGGCGTGGCCCTCGACCAGGACGGGGCCGATCGCGCGCGTCTCGCCCGCCTCCAGCAGCGCGATCACGCGCTGCACCCGGTGGTTCTCCGTCACGACGTGACGGACCAGGCGGCGGACCTCCTCCTCGTCGCCGAGTCGCTCCAGTGCCGCGTCCAGTTCGGCGTACGCCACGTCCCGCAGGGCGTCCACGCCCAGCAGGGCGGCGCCCTTCTCGCAGCCGGCGCGGCGCTTGCCGTACTCGCCCTCGCTGTGGGAGTGCTTGACCTGGGTGTCGACGACCAGCAGTTGCATGCCCTCGGCCGCGAGGTCGAAGGGGATCTGCTTCTGGGAGAGGTCGCGGGTGTCGAGGAACAGGGCGTGGCCCTGCTCGCAGCAGGCCGAGGCGGTCTGGTCCATGATGCCGGTGGGAGCGCCCACGTAGACGTTCTCCGCGCGCTGGCACAGTCGGGCCAGCTGCCAGCCCTTCAGGCCGAGGCCGAAGAGGTCGTTGAGGGCCAGGGCCACCACGACCTCCAGCGCTGCCGACGAGGACAGGCCCGCGCCCGCCGGGACCGTCGACGTCAGGTGCACGTCCGCGCCGGTCACCGTGTGGCCGGCCTCGCGCAGGGCCCAGACGACGCCCGCCGGGTACGCCGTCCAGCCGCGGTCCGTCTCGGGGGTGAGGCCGTCCAGCGCCAGCTCCACCACACCGCCGTCCACGTCGGAGGAGTGCAGGCGCAGCACGCCGTCAGTGCGGCGGGAGACCGCGGCGACGGTGGTGTGCGGGAGGGCGAAGGGCATGACGAAGCCGTCGTTGTAGTCGGTGTGCTCGCCGATCAGGTTGACCCGGCCCGGCGCCGCCCACACCCCCTCCGGCGCCGCCCCGTACAGCTCCTCGAACCGCTCGGCGACGGCGACCTCGGCCCCGACCTCTACGGCCTCTGCCTCGCTCATGCCCTGACCCTGACCTTTCCTTGCCCACCGGCCGGCATTCCGGCCGAACCCTACCGACCGCGGCACCGGCCGAACCATCGACCGACGCGCCGGCCGAACCATCGACCGACGCGCCGGCCCACACCATCACCAGTACGACGGCAACTCTGGCCCACACCATCACCGGTACGACGACGACTCTGGCTCACGCCGCCCTCACCGGTACGTCCCCGGCCCCGGTCGCCGGGCCGGAGCCGTGTGTCATCCCGCCTGCCGCCGCGCGAACTCCCACGCGTCCGCCACGATCCCCGCGAGGTCCGCTCGGGACGGGTTCCAGCCGAGGCGGTCGCGGGCCGTGGCGGCGGAGGCGACCAGGATCGCCGGGTCGCCGGCGCGGCGGGGGGCGACGACCTCGGGGATGGGGTGGCCGGTCACCTGGCGGACGGTCTCGATGACCTCGCGGACGGAGAAGCCGTTGCCGTTGCCCAGGTTGCAGATCAGGTGTTCGCCGGCCACCGCGGCGTCCAGCGCGAGCAGGTGCGCCTCGGCGAGGTCCGCGACGTGGATGTAGTCGCGGATGCAGGTGCCGTCGGGGGTGGGGTAGTCGTCGCCGAAGACGGAGATCGCCTCGCGGCGGCCCTGCGCGACCTGGAGGACCAGCGGGATCAGGTGGGACTCGGGGTCGTGGCGTTCGCCGCAGGAGCCGTAGGCGCCGGCCACGTTGAAGTAGCGCAGCGACACCGCGCCCAGGCCGTGGGCTGCGGCCTCGCCGGTGATCATGTGGTCGACCGCGAGCTTGGACGCGCCGTAGGGGCTCGTCGGGCGGGTCGGCGCGGACTCCACGATCGGGGTGGTCTCGGGCTCGCCGTACGTGGCGGCGGTCGAGGAGAAGACGAGCTTGCGCACGCCGGCCTCGCGCATCGCGCCGAGCAGGGCCATGGTGCCGCCGACGTTGTTGTCCCAGTACTTCTCGGGCTTCACGGCGGACTCGCCGACCTGCGAGAACGCGGCGAAGTGGAGCACGGCGTCGAAGGAGGCGTCGAGCCACTTCGCGGCGTCGCGGATGTCGCCCTCGATGAAGGACGCGCCCGCGGGGACGCCCTCGCGGAAGCCCGTGGAGAGGTTGTCGAGGACGACGACCTCGTGGCCCGCCTCCAGCAGATGCTGGGCGACCACGCTGCCGACGTAACCCGCACCGCCCGTGACCAGGTACTTACCGCTCATGAACTCGCTACCTCTCGCAGTCGCTCGGCCGCGCGCTCCGGCGGCACGTCGTTGATGAACACGTTCATGCCGGATTCGGAACCCGCGAGAAACTTCAGCTTGCCGGAGGTGCGGCGGATGGTGAAAAGCTCGAGGTGGAGCGCGAAATCGTCGCGGTTGACGCCCTCGAAGTCCTCCAGCGCGCCGAACGGTGCCTGGTGCCAGGCGGCGATGTACGGCGTGGGCGGTTCACCTTCGCCGAATATCCGGTCGAAGCGCCTCAAGAGTTCCAGGTAGACCTGGGAGAACTCTGTGCGCGCTTCCTCGCCGAGCGCCAGGAGGTCCGGCACGCGGCGGCGGGGGTAGAGGTGGACCTCGTACGGCCAGTGTGCCGCGTACGGCACGAACGCCACCCAGTGCTCGGTCTGGAGCACGATCCGGTCACCGGCCAGTTCGCTCTCCAGTACGGCGTCGAAGAGGTTCTCCCCGCCGGTGGCGTCCTTGTGGGCCGCGAGCGAGCGCAGCATCAGGGCGGTCCGGGGGGTGGTGAAGGGGTAGGCGTAGATCTGCCCGTGGGGGTGGCCGAGGGTCACACCGATCTCCGCGCCGCGGTTCTCGAAGCAGAAGACCTGCTCGACGGAGGGGAGATGCGACAGCTCCGCGGTGCGGTCGGTCCAGGCCTCCAGGACGAGGCGGGCCTGCTCCTCGCCGAGGTCGGCGAAGGACGCGTTGTGGTCCGAGGTGAAGCAGACGACCTCACAGCGGCCGGAGTCGCCGGCCAGCGACGGGAAGCGGTTCTCGAACACGACGACGTCGTAGGAGGAGTCGGGTATCTCGCTGAGCCGGTCGCCCTGGGAGGGGCAGAGGGGGCATTCGTCGGCCGGCGGGTGGTAGGTGCGGCCCTGCCGGTGCGAGGCGATCGCGACGGAGTCGCCGAGCAGCGGGTCCCGGCGCACCTGTGAGGTGGTGACGGTGCGCTCCAGGGGCCGCTTGTCCACCGCGTCGCGCACGGTGTCGTCGCGCAGGTCGTAGTAGATCAGCTCACGACCGTCGGCCAGCCGGGTCGAGGTCTTCTTCACGCCGGACTCCCCATCCGTACCCGCAATCGAGCGATCAAGCGATCAAGCCATCACGTCATCGAGCTCACCAAACAGAACCGAACACATCAAAGCACAAGTACCCACGCTCGTCACCATCACAATTAAACAAAGATCACCAGAAACGAAGATCGCTGGAGCCTGGGATCCAAGTGGGCTGCGTATGGGGAGTTTCGCCGTGTTCCTCGGCGCCGGGCTCGCCGCCCCGGAGGTCGGCGAGAGCGAGCCTCGGCCTACCGAGTCCCTTGTTTCCGCCCTAAGACAGGGGCGGTCGTCGGCTCAGCTCGATTCTGTTCGGCTTGGCAGCATCCTGATCGCGGGTGCCGATCGTGGTGGCCGGGTTCGTCGTCCTGGCGTGCGTCACACTCGGCGGCCTCTCCCCCGGCGCTCTGCCATGAGGTCCCCCGGGGGGCAGCCTGCTCGGGCCGGGCCCGAGCAGGCGGACGCGGTGCGGGCTGATCGGCGCGGACGACCTCGGCCGCGGTGCGCGCCACGGACGCCCGGGTCAGCCAGGTGAGGAGCAGTTCCCCCGGACTACGGAACTCGACCCGTGAGCGAAGGGCGGGCGTCGCCGGAATCCCGCGCCACTCGAGCATCCGCAGAACGGCGCGCCGACAGCCTTGCCGGCGTCAGGTTCCGGCACGGAAGAGGTCCTCGGCCTCGGCCACGTGGAGCGCCCGTTCCCCCCAGACCTTGAGCTGCGCGCGGTCCGTGCAGGAGGTGACTCGCTCACGGACCGTGTCCGGGACCGGAATGCCCCGCCATTCGAGAACCTCGATGATCATCTCGGCTCGGCCCAGGATCCGACCCTGCTCCCGGCCTTCCTCCCGGCCTTCCTCCCGGCCTTCCTCCCGCGTCTGCTCGGCCAGCGGGTGTCGCCAGAAGTACTGCATCTCCGTCATCAAGTCCCTCCACAGCTTCCGCGCCTGGGGATCCACCAGGCATGAGTCGACGAACTGCACGAAGACCGCGGCGCTTTCCGCGTCGATGCTCCGCAGGGCGGCTACCAGGGATTCCAGTATGGCCGCAGCCTGGGCGCCCCTGCCATGTGTCATCGCCGAGAGCGCCGCGAGAGCCGGGTCCTGCTTGGCCGTCCACTCGTCCGCGATCACCGGGACGTTGTCAGGGCCCAGCACCAGGGGTCGTACCGTCAGCGAAGGGCAGCCGCGCACACCCAGATGGATGGGCTCCCCCGCCCAGCGGGCCGTCGCGGCGTTCTGGGTGATCACGATGAGCACCGGGTCGCACCGGTACTTCGCGTACAGGTAACTGAGGTAGTACGGCCAGCTGCGCCTCTTGTCCTCGTCCTTCTTGCCCTGCGACTCGACGACCAGGAGGTACGTCCCCCCGTCGGTCTCCGCCCGCAGCAGAGTGTCCACGCGCCGCTCGACCGGCTCGATCTCCGTGAGGTCGACGTTCATGGCGGCGAACTCGCGCGGCTCGGGGAAGGGCACGTGCAACACCCTTTGCAGGGTGCGGGTGAGTAACGCGGGGTCCTTCTGGAAGATCCGGTGCAGTGCCTCGTGCGACGAGCTGACCATCGGCTCTCCCTCCTTTCGTTCGGCTGATCAACGAGTCATGCGGCGGCCAGGTCACACGGCAGTTCGCACCACACGTATTTGCCCGACTGCCCGAACCGGGAGGACGGCTGAAGCAACTCCGAATGCTCTTTCGTAAGGTGAGGGAAGCGTCGCTGGAACCCACAGCGTCACGGGATTTCATCCACCGTTTGGCGAAGGAGCTGTGAGAAGCGTGCCGGATCAGGCCCCGCTCTGGCAGAAGTCCACGTACTCCGGCGGCGGTGAAGGGGACACCTGTGTCGAACTGGCCGCCGTCCCCGGATGCATACGTCTCCGCGAGTCCGACTCCCCCTCCACTCACCTTCGCACCACCCCCGCCTCCCTCGCCGGCCTCCTCCTCCATATAAAGGCGGGCCGTCGGCGTGTGACGGCCCTCTGAAGCAGCATGGAGCACTTCATGACTCGGGCCCCGCTCTGGCAGAAGTCCTCGTTCTCAGGCTTCGGCGACGGCAACGACTGCGTGGAACTGGCCACTGACCCGGACGCCATACACGACATCCGACTCCGGGAATCCGACACCCCGACCACCCAGCTCCGCACGACCCCCACTCCCCTCGCCGGCCTCCTCCTGCACATAAAGGCCGGCCGACGCCATGTGACGGCCCGCTGAGGAAGCATGGAACGCTTCATGGCTCAGGCCCCGCTCTGGCAGAAGTCCACCTTCTCCGGGGGCGCCGAGGGCAACGCGTGCGTCGAACTGGCCGCCGTCCCCGGATGCATACGTCTCCGCGAGTCCGCCACCCCCGCCACCCACCTCCGCACCACCCCCGCCCCCCTCGCCGGTCTCCTCCTCCACCTAAGGCGGGCCGCTGCGGGAAACCCCCGGTGACACGCGGGGGCTCGCTGGATGGTGGGGCTGACGTGCTGCTTCCTACGGTGGGGCCATGTCTACCCCCACACCCTTCATCCTCCTCCGCCCAGCCCGGCGCACCGGTGCCGCCGTGGCGGCCCTCCTCGCCCTCGCCCTCCTCGGCACCCTCTCCCCCGCCCACGCCGCAGCCGACCCCCTGCAACGCGACGCCGACGCCGTGCGGGACAGCGGCGTCACCGGGGTGTCCGTCCGGGTGGACTCGCCCCGTGGCGCACGGACCGCCCGGAGCGGCGTGGGGGACCTGACGACGGGGGCGCCCGTACCGCCCGCCGAGTACATCCGGATCGGCAGCACCACCAAGACGTATGTCGCGACCGTCGTCCTGCAACTCGTCGGTGAGGGGCGGCTGTCCCTGGAGGACTCCGTGGACCGGTGGCTTCCCGGCGTCGTCCGCGGCAACGGCAACGACGGGCGGCGCATCACCGTCCGCCAGCTGCTCCAGCACACCAGCGGTCTGCCGGACTACATCGCGGACGTCGTCCCGGACCTGAGCGCCGCCGGGTACCTCGAGCACCGTTCCACGACCTACACCTCCCGGGAGCGCGTGGCCTTCGCCATGACGCATCCGCCCGTCTTCGCGCCGGGCGCCCGCTGGGAGTACTCCAACACCAACTACATCCTGGCCGGGATGGTGATCGAGGCGGTCACCGGCCGGGGCTGGGACCAGGAGGTCGTGGAGCGGATCGTGCGCCCGCTGCGGCTCACCCGGACGTACGCGCCGGGCTACGACCCCCGTCTCCCCCGCCCCCACGCGCGGAACTACCAGCAGTTCGAGGCGGCGGAAACGGGAGGCGGGTCGGCATCAGCCGCAAGCCCCGGTTCCCTCACCGACACCACCCTCGCCTACCTCCCCTTCGACGGGGACGCCGACGGGTCGATCATCAGCACCGCGGCCGACACCAACCGCTTCTTCTCCGCGCTCCTGGGCGGCCGCCTCCTCGCCCCCGCCCAGCTCGCCGAGATGCGTCGCACGGTCGCCGTGCCCGACACCCCCGGCGAGGTGCCGGGCTCGCGGTACGGGCTGGGGCTGGCCTGGACGCCGCTGAGCTGCGGCGGCGGCTACTGGGGCCACAGCGGCAGCGGCTTCGGCTATCTGGCGTGGCCCTCGACCACCGGGGACGGCCGGGTCTCGGTGACCGTAGCCGTGCACAGCCGGCCCGCCGACGAGGCGACCGCCGTTCGTCAGATCCGCGCCATCACCGACCTGGTCGACCACGCGGTCTGCGCCCGGCCCCGGTAGACGGCAGGGACACGGAGCCGTCGGGGCGGGCCACGCCCGTCCTCCGGCCTGCCTACTCCTCCGCCCCCGGCGCCGTCCCCGTCACCGGTCCCGCCCTGTCCAGCAACCCGGTCCGCGCGGCCAGGGCCGCCGCCTCCAGTCTCGATCCCACGCCCAGCTTCATCAGGACCCGCTGGACGTGGGTGCGGGCCGTCGACGGGGCGATGCCCATGCCCGCCGCGATCAGCCTCGTGTCCTCGCCCTCCGCGACGCGGACCAGGACCTCCACCTCACGCGGGGTCAGCATCTGGAGCAGGCGCTGGCCCTCGTCGTCCGGCTGGGCCGCCGGGTTCAGCAGTTCGCTGAACGCGCTCTGGAGCAGTTGCGGCGCCACCGCCGCCTCCCCTGCGCGGGCCTTCATGATGGCCCGCTCGACGCCCTCTATGCGTTCGTCGTGCCGTACGTAGCCCGAGGCGCCCGCGGCGAACGCGGCGGCGATGCCGCGCGGGCTGGGCACCGGGCCGAGCACCAGGACGGCCACCTGCGGACGCTCCCGCTTGATCCTGACCACCGGGTCGAAGATCCCCGGCTCGGCGGGTGTCGCCGTGCCGAGCAGGCACACCTCGGGTGCCCGTGTGATCACCAGTTCCGCCGCGCCCGCGGCGGGTGCCGCCGCGGCGAGCACCCGGTGCCCCCGCAGCTTCAACGCCGAGGCCAGCGCCTCGGCGAGCAGTCGGTGGTCGTCGACCACCATGAGCCGAACTCCCATCGAGCCAGCCACCCCCCAGTCCCCCCAGTGGTTGCCAACTATGGCCGCCCACCGGGCCTCACGGACAGAAGCCCCCCGACTCCGCCGTCTGCTCCCCCGCTCTCATGCCCCCGGAAGCTACACGCTTGTTCGAGGTTGCGCTCCCCCTACCGGAGAGAAGTGCCCCGGATTACCGGTATCCCTCCCCTTCGGGAGTGATGCCGTATACGTGCACGGCCCCGCCCCTGACCAGGGACGGGGCCGTCGTGCGGGACCCAGGGGGCGCGTGGGGTTACTTCGCCCCGAAACCGAGCGCCGTGTACTCCTTTTCATCCTCGTCGTACGGCTTGCTGACCAGGTCCTTGCCGATGAAGAACCGTCCGTCGGTGTAGAGCATCTCGCTCAGCGTCGGCACCATGGCGCTGATCGCGCGGAGGACCGACTCGGACGACGGGGTCTCGATGAGGGTGGTCTGCTTGAGCGTCTTGCCGTCGATGGAGACGACCTGGGCGCCCTTGTCGTACGGGCCGTCCTTGTAGGCGATGATGTTCGGGCCGTCCATGCGGATCGGGAACAGCTCGTAGTCGTCGCCCGCGTCCACGCGGTCGCCGGTGGACTTACCGGTGGCCAGCGAGAAGGAGACGATCTCGTTGGTCCTGCTGTAGGAGCCGGTGCCGTCGTGGTTCTCGGTCGGCATGTACACCTTGTCGTTGCCGACGTAGATGCCCTTGCAGGCCCAGACGCCGCGGACCGGGCAGTCGTAGTTGTACTTCTTGTCCGGGATGGAGATCTTGGCGCGCAGCTTGCCCTTGTCGTCGAGCGAGAAGATGTCGCTGGTGCCGGTCAGCGGCACGTCGCTGCCGGTCACCACGCCGAACACCACCGGCTTGGTGGAGATGATCTTGGCGCGGTCGATGCCAGAGGGCAGCTTGTACGTCCACTTGACGCTGCCCGACTTCGGGTCGAGCAGCTGGATCTCGAAGGTCTCCTCGCCGTAGTCGCCGCACTTGCGGACCGCGACCAGCTGGGCGCCGCCCGCGTAGCCCTCGTCCGTGCACTCGCCGACCTTCGGCGACCACAGCACCTTGCCGGAGTTGACGTCGAAGGCCGCGCCGCCGGAGTAGCCGCCGGCCGCGGCGACGGTCGTCCCGGAGATGGTGACCTCGCCGAACGGGACCTTGCTGCCGCTGACGTCGGCGCTCTTGGTCCAGATCTCCTTGCCGGTGTCGACGTTGAACGCGATGACCTGGGTGCACGCCGGACGCTCGTCCGCCTTGCTGCGCTTGGCCTCCTCGGTCACCACGACGCCGATGCCCTCCGTGGTGATCTCACGGGAGCTCGCGCAGGTCTGGCCGGGCAGGTCCAGCGTCCACTTGGCCTTTCCGCTGTCCGGCTCATAGCCGACGATCTTGTTCAGACCGGCCTTGGCGTACGTCTTGCCGGTGAGCCAGGACCCCTTGACGCTGTCGATCTGGCCCTTGTCCTTGATCTCGTGCGCCGGCACCTGGAAGAGGACTTTGGCACTGGTGCTGGAGGGCACCTTCTCCTGCGCCTCGGCCGGGATCTCCACACCGCCGGACGACGAGCCGCCGGACGACGACGTGCCGCCGTCGGTGCCCTTCGGGTCGTCCTTGCCGCCGGTCGTCCCCTCGGAGCTGGCGGTGTTCTTCCTGTCGTCGTCACCGCCCTTGGAGGTGGCGTAAAGGACACCGGCGCCGACGATGAGGGCGATGGCCGCGACCGCCGCGGTGATGATGATCGCCGTGGAGTTGACCTTCTTCTTGCCGCCGGGGGCGTGCGGGTGCATCGCCATGGTCGGCGGCTGGTAGCCGTACGGCTGACCGGGCTGGCCGTAGGGCTGCTGGCCATAGGGCTGCTGGCCGTACGGGCCGGGCTGCTGCTGCCCGTACGGGCCCGGCTGGCCCGGGTAGCCGTAGCCGGGCTGCGGCGGAGGCGTCTGCGGGTAGCCGTAGCCGGGGCCCTGCGCGGGTGGCGGCGTCTGCGGCGGGGCCGCGGGCGGGGCCTGCTGCGGGTAGCCGTAGCCGGCGCCCTGCGCGGGCGGCGGCGGGGGCGTCGGGGCGCCGAACCCGCCGGCCGGCGGGGGCGTGGGCGCGCCGAAACCGCCCTGCGGCGGGGTGTCCTGCGGGGACTCGGCCGGGGGCTGGGCCGGGGACTCGGCCGGGGGCTGGGCCGGGGACTCGGCCGGGGGCTGCGGCGGCTGGTTCGGCGGGGGCGGCGGCTGCGTCATGACGTGAATACCTCGGAGCGGATATCGGAGGACGGGTGGGAGAGGAAGGAAGAGGTCGACCGGGACGGCGGTCCCGGCGTCACTTGCCGTAGGCCAGCATCAACTTCTCCTTCGACTCGTCCACACCCGTCAGCCTGGTGGTGGAGATGTAGAAGCGCCCGTCCACGTAGTCGATGGCCTTCGCGTAGAAGGAGCTCTCGATCTTCGCGGCGCTGTCCGGCATCTGCAGGAGCTTCGTCGCCTTGGGCTGGGAGCCGGTGGTGGGGATCGACACGATCTGCCCGCCGTCGCCCCCGTACGTCGACTCCACGTACGCGATCAGCCTGGAGTTCTCGATCTTCACGGCCGACATGGCCGCGGCCGCGGGGGACTTGACCCGCCACTTCTCCTTGCCGGTGGAGAGGTTCACCGCGACGATCTCGTTCGCGCCGTTCTTCGCCTCGGTCGGCAGGTACAGGGTGTTCGCGTCGGCCGCGACGCCCGAGCAGCCCCGGAGGTTGCGGGAGAGGATCCCGGTGTCGCAGTCGGGCTTGAAGGAGCCCTTGAGGTCGGCCTGCGAGCGGGTGGAGCCGTCGGCCCCGAGAGCGGAGATGTTCCACTTGTTCTCGTCCTCGTTGGTGAGGTAGAGGACGAGCGGGTTCAGCGAGTACACGTGGTCGACCCGCCAGCCCTTGGGGATCTTCCGCGTCCACTTGGCCTTGCCGGTCTTCGGGTCGAGCTCCTGGACCTCGTCGTGCTCCTTGTCGGTGGTGACCGCGCAGGAGGAGACGGCGACCAGGCGGGCGCCGCCCGCGAAGCCTGCCGGGTAGCAGGACTGGCCGTAGTCCTTCTTGTCCCACAGCTTCTTGCCGGTGTCGATGTTGTACGCGGTGCCGGACTGCGAGCGGCCCACCATCAGCGTGTCACCGGTGACGGACAGACCGACGCTGATGTTGCTGTCGAACAGGGCGCCCTGCTCCAGCTCGGCGGACCAGCCCTTCTTCCCGGTGTTCAGGTCGATCTGCTGGAGCTGGTCGCACTCGGAGTCGTTCGCGCTGCCGCGCTTGGCGGCGACCACGATGTGGCCGTCGGCGGTCGGCTCGGGGGTGACGGTGCAGATCTTGCCCTTGAACTCGATGGGGTCCCAGGCCGGGTCGCCGCTCTCGACGTCGAACGCGAAGAGCTGCTTGTACGCGGCCTTCACGGCGACCTTGTCGGTCACCCACAGGCCGGGGGCGTCCGCACCCGAACCGGGCGCGTCCGGCGCGCTCTTGTACCAGAGCACCTTCGCCTCGCCCGCCTTGCGGGCCTCGTTGAGGTCGGAGATGTCGAGGTCCTCGCCACCGCCGCCGCTGCCGTCGCCCGGGTTGACGGGTGCGGACGGCGAGGAGGAGGCCTTGGGGTCGTCGGCGCCCTTGCTCTCGCTCTCCTTGGCGACCGGTTCCTTCTTGCCGCCGTCGTCACCGAGGCTCGTCACCGCGAACACCGAGCCGCCGATGACGAGGAGCGCGGCCACCGCCGCGCCGACCGCCAGTGCCGGCCTGCCCTTGAAGGGGTTCTTGGAGCCGCCGCCCGACGGCGGGGTGGGCCCGCCCGGGTACTGCCCCTGCGGGTAGCCGTAACCGGGCTGCGGCGGCGGGGTGTAGGGCCCTGGCTGCTGCGCGTACGGGCCCGGCTGCTGGGCGTAGGGGCCCGGCTGCGCGGGCGGTTGCTGCGGGTAGCCGTAACCCGGGCTCGGCGCGGGAGGGCCCTGCGGCGGGGGTGTCTGCGGATAGCCGTACGGCTGCTGCGGTCCGGGGTTCTGCGGTGCTCCGAAGCCGCCCTGGGACGGCTGGTTGGGTGGCTGAGTCATCAGCGCGTTTCCCCCTGTTCGCTGCTTTCGAGCCACCCGTCGTCACGCGTGGTGTCGCTTCTCAGACTGTTTCCAGTCGGCTCTTTCTATCACTGCGATACGACAACGGACGGGGCCGGTCGATCCCCTGTTCCCAAGGGAGGACCGGCCCGTGATGCCTCCGTTACGCTCCTTCACGCCCCCTTCACGGGACGCACGCCCCGTGCCCCGCACGGCCTCGGAGGCGCCGGAGGACGTCCCCCGGCGAGTATCCGTATCCGGCCTCCGCTACGCGTCCTCGGCGAGTTCGAGCCAGCGCATCTCCAGCTCCTCCTTCTCGCCCGCCAACGCCCGCAGCTCCGCGTCGAGTTCGCCCACCTTCGCGAAGTCCGTGGCGTTCTCGGCGATCTGCGCGTGCAGCTTCGTCTCCCGCTCGGAGAGCTTGTCCAACTGCCGCTCGATCTTCTGGAGTTCCTTCTTGGCGGCGCGGGCGTCGGCCGCGGAGACGGTCTTCTCCGAGCCCGAGCCCGAACCCGAACCCGAGCCCGAAGCCGAGGCGCCGGGCTTGGCGGCGACCGGCGACGCCGCGGCGGCCGCCTCCCCCATCTTGTGCCGCCGCTCCAGGTACTCGTCGATCCCGCGCGGCAGCATCCGCAGCGCGCCGTCACCGAGCAGGGCGAACACCCGGTCCGTGGACCGCTCGATGAAGAACCGGTCGTGGGAGATGACGATCATCGAGCCGGGCCATCCGTCGAGGAGGTCCTCCAGCTGGGTGAGGGTCTCGATGTCGAGGTCGTTGGTGGGCTCGTCCAGGAAGAGGACGTTCGGCTCGTCCATCAGCAGCCGCAGCAGCTGGAGCCGCCGCCGCTCACCGCCGCTGAGGTCGCCGACCGGCGTCCACTGCTTCTCCTTGTTGAACCCGAAGGTCTCGCAGAGCTGCCCCGCGGTCATCTCGCGCCCCTTGCCGAGGTCGACGCGGTCGCGGACCTGCTGCACGGCCTGGAGCACCCGCCACTCGGGGTCGAGTTCGGCGACCTCCTGGGAGAGATAGGCGAGCTTGACGGTCTTGCCGGTGACGACGCGCCCGGCGACCGGCTGCTTCTCCCCTTCGCTGCGGGCGGCGTCGGCCATGGCCCGCAGCAGGGAGGTCTTGCCCGCGCCGTTGACCCCGACGAGCCCGATGCGGTCGCCGGGGCCGAGCTGCCAGGTCAGATGCTTCAGCAGCACCTTCGGCCCGGCCTGGACCGTGACGTTCTCCAGGTCGAAGACGGTCTTGCCCAGCCGGGACGAGGCGAACTTCATCAGCTCGCTGCTGTCGCGCGGCGGCGGCACGTCCTTGATCAGTTCGTTGGCGGCCTCGACCCGGAAGCGGGGCTTGGAGGTCCGGGCGGGTGCCCCGCGCCGCAGCCAGGCCAGCTCCTTGCGGACCAGGTTCTGCCGCTTGACCTCCTCGGTCGCGGCGATCCGCTCCCGCTCGGCCCGCGCGAAGACGTAGTCGGAGTAGCCGCCCTCGTACTCGTAGACCGAGCCCTTCTGGACGTCCCACATCCGCGTGCACACCTGGTCCAGGAACCAGCGGTCGTGGGTGACGCAGACGAGAGCGGAGCGCCGCGCGCGCAGATGTTCGGCGAGCCAGGAGATGCCCTCCACGTCGAGGTGGTTGGTCGGCTCGTCCAGGACGATCAGGTCCTGCTCCTCGATGAGCAGCTTGGCCAGCGCGATACGGCGCCGCTCGCCGCCGGAGAGCGGCCCGATGACGGTGTCGAGGCCCTGCGGGAAGCCGGGCAGGTCGAGCCCGCCGAACAGTCCGGTGAGGACGTCCCTGATCTTGGCGTTGCCCGCCCACTCGTGGTCCGCCATGTCCCGGATGACCTCGTGCCGGACGGTGGCGGCCGGGTCGAGGGAGTCGTGCTGGGTGAGCACGCCGAGGTGGAGGCCGCCGGAGTGGGTGATCCGCCCGGTGTCGGCCTCCTCCAGCTTGGCGAGCATACGGATGAGGGTGGTCTTGCCGTCCCCGTTCCGCCCCACGACTCCGATCCGGTCCCCTTCGGAGACGCCGAGCGAGACCCCGTCGAGCAGGGCGCGGGTGCCGTACACCTTGCTGACGTTCTCGACATTGACCAGGTTGACGGCCATTACTCTCCTGCCACGGGGACGATCGACCCTCCAGGGTAGTCGGCGGCCGTGGGCGCCGTGACGGGACGCTTCCCCCGGCCGGATGCGGCCGCCCGCGGCGACGGCGGTGACCGCCCCGTTCCCCCCGTGGCGCCGGGCGAGGTCGGGCGCCTCATGGCTCGGGGGTGCGGGTGGGTACGGCGGGTGCGGGTGGGTACGGCGGGTGCGGGTGGGGACGGCGGGTGCGGGTGGGGTACGGCGGGTGCGGGTGGGGTACGGCGGGTGCGGGTGGGGTACGGCGGGTGCGGGTGGGGACGGCGGGTGCGGGTGGGGTGTGGTTTCTCGCCCACCCGCAGACGCCGGACGACAGGGGTCCCGGGCTATGACGCGCCCCGGCCCATCCGCTCCACCAGCAGCCACCCGGCGAGGGTCATGCCCACCGCGACCGGGGCCGTCACCTGCACGGCGATCAGCAAGGCCGTCCGTCCCTCGAAGAGGCCGCCGAAGCCGACCATCGACAGTCCGAGGACGCCGAACAGGCAGAGGGTCGCGCCGAGGGCCGCGGCGGGTCCCGCGTATCCGGCGCGCGCCGCCGGCCCGGCGGGACGCCCTGACCCGCGGCGGGCAGCGGGCCGCTCGAAGCCCCGGAACGCGGCCACCAGCGCCGCGGTCAGGACGGCCGCGGCGGCGAGCCGCAGGGGCAGCTGGGCCCACCAGGCACCCGACGCGGGGGCGGGCAGCGACGTGTCGAGGGCGAGCAGCACCCCGTACACCCCGAGCATCGCGGAGAGGTGCCACAGGAACGCCGTCATCGATATGCCGTTGGCGGCGACGACCGCCCGCCACACCCTCGGCCGCTCCAGCCGGCGCGCGACCGGCCCGCGCACCCATTCCACCGCGCCGACCAGCCACACCCCGTGGCACAGCAGCGCGAAGGTCGGCGGCGCCATGTTCGACACCTTCTCGCCGGGCATCCCCACCATCGACAGCGGATACGGCCCGTACGCCACCAGCAGCGCGGCGCCCGCGAGTCCCGCTCCGGCGAGCAGGTAAGGCCGCGTCAGCCGTCCGTCGGCGCGCAGGAATCCGAGCTGGTGGACCGCGAGCCAGACGAAGGCGAAGTTCAGGAACTCGACGTACGGCACGCCGAGCGCGAAGCGCAGCACGTCCACGGCGGCGGCCGCCGCGACCAGCCCGCCGAACGCGCCCCACCCCCATCGCTCGTGCAGCCTCAGCAGCGGCGGGGTGAACGCCACCATCGCGAGGTAGATCCCTATGAACCACAGGGGCTGCGCCACCAGCCGCAGTGCCACGTCGAGCAGTCCGCCGCCCTGGCCCCAGAGCTGCAGGAGGACGGCGGCGGCGCCCCACACCCCGATGAACACCATGGTGGGCCGCAGCAGCCGCTGGAGGCGGGCGCGCAGGAAGGCCGGGTAGACGGAGACGGCTTCCGGGTCCCTGCGGCTGAGGGAGCGGTAGGAGAGTGCGTGCGAGAAGCCGCCGACGAAGAAGAACACCGGCATGATCTGCAGCGCCCAGGTGAGGATCTGCAGCCGCGGCTCGACGGCGAGGAGGTTGCCCACCTCCACCCGGCCGTCGCCGCCCGTCGTCACGGCCGCCATCAGCCAGTGGCCGAGGACGACCGTACCGAGCGAGGCGACCCGCAGCAGGTCGACGTACCGGTCACGGCTGGACGGGGTGGCGGCGGCGAGTGCGCTCGCGCTGACGCTGGCAGTCATGGGAGTACCGTCGCGCGGCGCCCCGGGCCGCGGGCAGCGCTCAGGTACTCAAGTCGGTTCTGAGTACGTGCGGTTGGGCTCCCGTGGGAGCCCGCACGCTACGGGAGGATCGTCGCACCGGGCGCCGGGGAGACGGCCACGCGGGCCGCCTTGCACACGCCGGCGGCGAGGAGTCCCCCGGCGACGGTGTGCGCCGAGGCGGCGTCGCGGGCGAGGAAGGCCGTGGTGGGCCCCGAGCCGGAGACGAGGGCGGCGAGCGCCCCGGCCGCGCGGCCCGCGGCGAGGGTGTCGGCCAGCTGCGGGAAGAGGGACAGGGCGGCGGGCTGGAGGTCGTTGGACCCGGGCAGGAACGCCGCGAGGGCGTCGACGTCGCCCTTGGCGAGCGCGTCGAGCAGCGCCTGGGAGGCGACGGGCTCGGGCACCTCGTGGTTCTCGTGGAGCCGGTCGAACTCCCGGTACACGGCGGGTGTGGAGAGCCCGCCGTCCGCGACCGCGAAGACCCAGTGGAAGGCGCCGCCCACCTCCAGCGGCCTCAGCCGCTCTCCGCGTCCCGTGCCGAGCGCCGCCCCGCCCACCAGCCCGAACGGCACGTCGCTGCCCAACTCCGCGCAGATGTCGAGGAGTTCCGCACGGGAGGCCCCCGTACCCCACAGCGCGTCGCACGCGACGAGCGCGCCCGCCGCATCGGCGCTGCCGCCGGCCATGCCGCCCGCGACGGGGATGTCCTTGGCGATGTGCAGCCGCACGGCCGGGTCGATCCCGTGGCGTGCGGCGAGGGCGAGCGCGGCCCGGGCGGCGAGGTTGGTGCGGTCCAGCGGCACCTGGTCGGCTCCGGGGCCCTCGCAGGTGACGGTCAGTTCGTCGGCGGGGGTGGCGGTGACCTCGTCGTACAGCCCGACGGCGAGGAAGACGTTGGCCAGGTCGTGGAACCCGTCGGGGCGGGCGCCGCCGACCGCGAGCTGGACGTTGACCTTGGCGGGCACGCGGACGGTGACGCTCACGACGGGCGGGCCTCCTTGGTGCGCTGGGCGGGCTGGGCGGTGTCGCGGGGGCCGGGGTCGGCGCGGTGCTCGGCGATCGCGGCGAACTCCTCGACGGTCAGGGCCTCGCCCCGGGCCTGCGGGGAGACACCGGCGGCGACGAGCGCGGCCTCGGCGGCGGCGGCGGAGCCCGCCCATCCGGCGAGGGCGGCCCGCAGCGTCTTGCGCCGCTGGGCGAAGGCCGCGTCGACGACGGCGAAGACCTCGGCCTTCGTCGCGGTCGTCCTGATCGGTTCGGTGCGGCGGACGAGCGACACGAGGCCGCTGTCGACGTTCGGCGCCGGCCAGAAGACGTTCCGGCCGATCGCGCCGGCCCGCTTCACCTCGGCGTACCAGTTGGCCTTCACCGAGGGGACGCCGTACACCTTCGAGCCGGGCCCGGCGGCGAGCCGGTCGGCGACCTCCGCCTGCACCATCACCAGGGTGCGCTCGATCGTCGGGAACGTGTCCAGCATGTGCAGCAGCACGGGGACGGCGACGTTGTACGGGAGGTTCGCGACGAGGGCGGTGGGGGCCGGGCCGGGCAGCTCGGCGACGTGCATCGCGTCCGAGTGCACCAGGGCGAAACGGTCGGCGCGGGCGGGCATCCGGGCGGCGATCGTCGCGGGGAGCGCGGCGGCGAGGACGTCGTCGATCTCGACGGCGGTCACCCGGTCGGCGACCTCCAGCAGCGCGAGCGTCAGGGAGCCGAGGCCCGGTCCCACCTCCACGACGACGTCGTCCGGGCGGACCTCGGCGGTACGCACGATCCGGCGCACCGTGTTCGCGTCGATCACGAAGTTCTGGCCGCGCTGCTTGGTGGGACGCACGCCGAGCGCTCCCGCGAGTTCGCGGACGTCGGCGGGGCCCAGGAGGGCGTCGGGGGTGGGGCTGCTCACGGGCACCAGGGTACGGGGGCCGGGCGCCTCACAGCTCGGGGGTGCGGGTTCGCTCCGCGGGTGCGGGTGCGCTGTGGTTCCTCGCGCAGTTCCCCGCGCCCCTGGAAGGGAGGGCCTGCGGCCTCCCTTCACGGGCGCGGGGAACTGCGCGAACAACCCCCACCCACCCCCGAGCTACCAGGCGCCCCCGCTCACCCCCGGAGCCGCGTCCCGCAGTGGGGCCAGGGGCTCGCCCCCCGCTGGACGTACAGCTTCTTCGCGCGGAGCGTCTGTTCCGCCGCCGACGCGTCCTGGGGGCGGCCCTGTCCCCCGAGGCTCTGCCAGGTGTGCGTGTCGAACTGGTAGAGCCCCCCGTACGTGCCGGAGGGGTCCACCGCGTCGGGCCGGCCGCCCGACTCGCACGCGGCCAGAGCCGACCAGTTCAGCCCTTCCGCCCCCGCCACGGACGTCGGCATCCGCTTCGTCCCCACCTTCACGATCCGGTCCTGCGGCTCCCGCACCACCTCGGTCCGCACCAGCCGGGGCCGCTGCGCGACCCCGTTGACGGTGCGGAGCGCGTACGTGACGCGCCGCGCCCCCGGCCGCCCGGCCCGTACGACGACCTCGGTGCCCTGGAAGAGGGAGGGGTCCTCGGTACGGCTCACCCGGAACGGGATCGGCTCCTCCCGCACCTCCTTCGAGCCGGTCACCCGCAGCACGGTCACCGTCTGCCCGTCGCGGGGGAAGCTCGTCGGCGCGACGGAGGTGGTGTCCTGCCCGCGCAGGGTGACCCCGGCCTCCTCCACGGCCTCCCCGACCGTCGCCGCGTTCGTGCGGATCGTGCGCGTGCGGCCGTCCACCATGACCGTGACGGTCCGCTCGGTGCGGACGTCCAGCTCCAGCCCCGCCCGCCCGATCCGCCGCGACCGCGAGGTGGAGACGTACGCACCCTCCGCGCGCACCCCGAGCTGCCGGAGCGCCCCGTCGACCGTGCGGGCGGTCGTCCAGACCTGGCGTCGGTGGCCGTCGAGGACGAGGCGGACGGGCCGCCCGTAGTGCACGGCGACCTCGTCGCCGCTCGCGAGGGCGGTACCGGGGGCGGGGGCGACCACGTCGTGGGCGCCCAGTGCGACGCCCTCGTCCGCGAGGAGTTCGGCGACGTCGTCGGCGAACGTGTGCAGTGTGCGCGGCTTGCCGTCGACGGTCAGCTCGATCGCCTTGTCCTTCGCCACGAACGCGGAGGTCCCACCCGCGAGGAACGCCACCACCAGCGCCTGCGGCACCAGCCGTCGCAGCGAGCCGGACCGGTCGGCGGCCGGTCGGCGCCGCACCGCCCGCCGAGTGCCGCTGCGGCCGCCGGCCCCCGCCACGGAGCCGGCTCCGGCCTCCGGTCCGGCCTCGTAGGCGGGCCGGTAGGTGTCCCCGTGGACGCCGTAGGGCAGGGTCGCGGCGTCGAACCGCCGCGGCTGCCGCCGCGGTGACTCGTGGGGCCCGTACGCCCCGACGGTCTCGTGAGGCCCGTACGCCCCGACGGTCTCGTGGGGCCCGTAGGTCCGGACGGTGTCGTAGGGCGGCCCGTACGACGACGGCTGCGAGGACTGCACATTGCTCACGACGACACGCTCCAGAGGTGATCCCGGTCCGGGTCGGGCGACGTGAACCTAGCGGACGGCGGTCACCCTCCCAAGCAACGTGGTCACACAGTGTCGCGACACGGGGAAGCTCATCATCTTTTCGCGTCACCCGCACGGCTGACGGAGCGTGATTCGTCAGTAATCGAACGCCCTGGCCGTGTTCGCCGCGATCGCCGTCGCCAGGGCGTCCTCGTCGATGCCCCGCACCGCGGCCATCGCCCGGAGCGTGACCGGAACGAGATACGGCGCGTTGGGCCGTCCGCGGTACGGCGCGGGGGTCAGGAACGGCGCGTCGGTCTCCACGAGGACGAGTTCGAGCGGGGCGACGGCGAGGGCGTCGCGCAGCGGCTGGGCGTTCTTGAAGGTCATGTTCCCGGCGAAGGACATGAAGTAGCCGTGCTCGGCGCAGATCGCGGCCATCTCGGCGTCGCCGGAGTAGCAGTGGAACACGGTCCGCTCGGGCGCGCCCTCCTCCTTGAGGACGCGCAGGACGTCGTCGTGGGCGTCGCGGTCGTGGATGACGAGGGCCTTGCCGTGCCGTTTGGCGATCTCGATGTGCGCGCGGAACGACCGTTCCTGGGCGGCCTTGCCCTCCGGTCCGGTCCGGAAGTAGTCGAGTCCCGTCTCCCCGACCCCCTTGACCTGTGGCAGCGCGGCCAGCCGGTCGATCTCGGCGAGCGCGCCGTCCAGCGCGGCGTCACCGCCGGCCGCGCGCGCGCCCTGCCGGGACCAGCCGTCGGGGTCGCCGTGCACGATGCGCGGGGCCTCGTTGGGGTGCAGCGCGACGGTCGCGTGGACCGCGTCGTACCGGGCGGCAGTCTCGGCGGCCCACCGTGACCCCTTGATGTCGCAGCCGACCTGCACGACCGTCGTCACCCCCACGGAGGCGGCCTTCGCGAGGCCCTCCTCGACCGTGCCGGACTGCATGTCCAGATGGGTGTGCGAATCCGCGACGGGCACCCGGAGGGGCTCGGGCAGCGGGGGCGCGGCGTTCTTGTCCTGCTTGGCGGAGGCGGTGCCGGAGTCGTTCGAAGGCATGTCCCGATCCTACGAATCGCAGGATCGGGACATGTCCTCCAGGCTCGCCGGGGGAGGGCGGCTCGCCTCGCGCGGGCTCGCCGGGGGTCAGCTCGCCTTGCGGTGGAAGGGGTGCAGGAGGTCGGAGAGATGCCAGTGGTGGTGCCCGGCGGCCCGCTCGGACGTCCCGGTGCTCCCGGTCGTCCCGGTGCTCCCGGTCGTCCCGGTCTCCGCCTCGTCGGACGGGGCCCCGGCCGTGCGGGGCTTCGGTACGGTCCGGCGCCGCGCCGCGTCCCGCACCGACGAGACCTGGCCGGCCCGCATGATCCGTACGACATGACCGTCGCAGTTCTGGCACGTGGGCCGCGACAGCGGGGACGGCACCACATGACCGTCGACCACGTACATCACGAACTCGTGCCCCTGGGCGTCGTGGTGGTGCTCTATCTCGTACGACTGCTCCCAGCCGTGCCCGCAGCGCATGCAGGCGAACGCGTACGACTCGTGAACGACAGCGGTGGCGGTGCTCCGCAGTACGGCCCGCTCTGCGATCTCGGTCATGCCGGCTCCTCTTGTCCGCTGGACCGTGAGGACCTTGTCTGTCCCCACGACCAGTGGACGCCCGGGGCGGAGGCGAATGCACCCCACCTGCCGTCTGTTGAAGCCGATTTGGCCTCCCCTTGTGGGAAGACCCCCCATCCGAGACCTGCGCTTTGCGTGCCTTTACCGGGGCATGGGAGCGACATCGAGTGCGGCCGGGTGGGGGCTGGTCGCGCAGTTCGCCGCGCCCCCGCGCCCGGCAACGGAACCGCACCCCCTACGGCGCCTCCCGCTTCGCCGCGACAACCGCGTCGAAGACCTCCCTCTTCGGTACCCCGGCCTCCACCGCCACCGCGGCGATCGCCTCCTTGCGGCGCTCCCCCGCCTCCTCGCGCACCCGCACCCGGCGGACCAGCTCGGCCGCGTCCAGCTCCTCCGGCCCCTTCTCCGGCGCGCCCTCGACCACGACCGTGATCTCGCCGCGCACCCCGTCCGCGGCCCAGGAGGCCAGCTCGCCGAGGGGGCCCCGCTTGATCTCCTCGTACGTCTTGGTCAGCTCGCGGCAGACCGCGGCGCGGCGCTCCGTGCCGAAGACCTCCGCCATCGCGGCGAGCGTGGCGTCGAGGCGGTGGGGGGCCTCGAAGTAGACGAGGGTGCGGCGTTCGCCGGCGACCTCGCGGAGCCTGCCGAGCCGCTCGCCGGCCTTGCGGGGCAGGAAGCCCTCGAAGCAGAAGCGGTCGACGGGCAGGCCGGAGAGGGCCAGCGCGGTGAGCACGGCGGAGGGGCCGGGGACGGCGGTGACCCGGATGTCCTTCTCGACGGCCGCCGCGACCAGCCGGTACCCGGGGTCGGAGACGGACGGCATGCCCGCGTCCGTGACGAGCAGCACCCGCGCGCCCCCGGTCAGCGCCTCGACCAGTTCCGGGGTGCGTGCCGCCTCGTTGCCCTCGAAGTACGACACGATCCGCCCGCCCGGCTGCACACCCAGCGCCTGGGTGAGCCGGCGCAGCCGCCGGGTGTCCTCGGCGGCGACCACGTCCGCACCGCTCAGCTCCTCGGCCAGCCGGGGCGGGGCGTCCGCGATGTCACCGATGGGAGTACCTGCCAACACAAGGATTCCTGTCACAGCCCCCATCCTCCCAGCCGCTCGCTCGGGAGGACGAAGCGCGGGAGGCCCTGAGCCCGGTCCGGGCGCGGCCCCGAGAGGGGCGCGGGGAACCGCGCGACCAGCCACGACCCGGCCGCGGCCGCGCGTTCACGCGCCCCTCCCGGTCATGAGGCGCCGGGCCCACATCCCCGACGCACGGGACTCCCACAGCGGTGTTCCCTACGATGGCGCGGTGACCAGTACCGCGTCCTCCACGGACACCCGGCAGGACCAGGCCACCGCAGACCAGCGGCCGTCGTGGCAGCAGCGGCTGCGCCGATTCGGATACACGGCGCCGCCGAGAAGCGACGTACGCGCCCGGCTGGTGCCGCCGTACACCCGTCCCGGCCCGCGTTTCTGGGCGTCGCTCGGGGTGGGCCACGGTCTCGCCGAGCGCCTGGTGCGCTGGTCGGCGTGGGGCGGTCCGCTGCTGGTGACGCTGGTCGCGGGACTGCTGCGGTTCTGGCATCTGGGCAGCCCCAAGGCGGTGATATTCGACGAGACGTACTACGCCAAGGACGCGTGGGCGATCGTCCACCGCGGATACGAGGTCAACTGGGCCAAGAACGCCAACGAGCTGATCCTCCAGAACAACGGGAACGTGCCGATCCCCACCGACCCGGCGTATGTCGTGCACCCGCCGGTCGGCAAGTACGTCATCGGTCTGGGCGAGCTGATGTTCGGGTTCAACCCGTTCGGCTGGCGCTTCATGACGGCGGTTCTCGGCACGCTGTCGGTGCTGATGCTGTGCCGGATCGGCCGCCGTGTCTTCCGTTCGACGTTCCTGGGCTGCCTGGCGGGCGGGCTGATGGCGGTGGACGGGCTGCACTTCGTGATGAGCCGCACGGCGCTGCTCGACCAGGTGCTGATGTTCTTCGTGCTGGCGGCCTTCGGCTGTCTGGTCATCGACCGGGACAAGGCACGCGCTCGGCTGGCCGCGGCCCTCCCACAGGACGGCGACGGGGTCGTACGCCCCCACGCGCTCGTCGCGGAGACGACCCGGCTCGGCTGGCGTCCGTACCGTCTGCTGGCGGGCCTCTGCCTGGGCCTGGCCTTCGGCACCAAGTGGAACGCCCTGTACTTCCTGGTCTTCTTCGGGATCATGACGGTGCTGTGGGACTGCTCGGCACGCAAGGTCGCCGGTGCCCGCCGGCCGCTGATCGCGACGCTCCAGCGCGACCTGGGCTGGGCGTTCCTGTCGACGGTCCCGGTGGTGATCGTCACCTATCTGGTCTCCTGGACCGGCTGGATCGTCTCCCCGGACGACGGCAACGGCGGCTACTACCGCAACTGGGCGGCGACCCAGGGCAAGGGCGGCTGGTTCGGCTGGCTGCCGGACTGGCTGCGCAGCCTGTGGCACTACGAGCACGCGGTCTACGAGTTCCATGTGGGCCTGTCGTCGCCGCACACGTACCAGTCGAACCCGTGGAGCTGGATCATCGCCGGCCGGCCCGTCTCGTACTTCTACGAGTCGCCCGCCCCCGGCAGCGACGGCTGTCCGACCGACACCGTCGAGAAGTGCGCCCGTGAGGTCCTCGCCCTCGGCACCCCGCTGCTGTGGTGGGCCGCCGCCTTCGCGGCCCTCTATGTCCTGTGGCGCTGGCTGTTCCGCCGTGACTGGCGGGCCGGCGCCATCGCCTGCGGTATCGCCGCCGGTTACCTCCCCTGGTTCCTGTACCAGGAACGCACGATCTTCTACTTCTACGCCGTCGTCTTCCTCCCCTTCCTCTGCCTGGCCGTGGCGATGCTGGTCGGCGCCGTCCTCGGCCCCCCGGCGGCCTCCGAACGCCGCCGCGTGGCCGGCGCCGCCGCCGCGGGCGTCCTCGTCCTCCTCATCACCTGGAACTTCATCTACTTCTGGCCCCTGTACACCGGGCAGCCCATCCCGATCGACGGCTGGCGGGCGCGGATGTGGCTGGACACCTGGGTCTAGTAGACCGTCGCGGCGTGGCGGTCGGTGTGCCGCCGATCAGCACACCGGTTCCGTCGAGTTGGCCCAGAAGACCAGGAACGACCATGTCTGGGCGCCTACGGTGCCGTCCACGGTGATGCCGGCGCAGCGCTGGAACCGCGTCGTCGCCGCGTGGGTGACGGGCCCGAAGTCTCCGTCCTCGGCCAGGTTCCTGCCTGTCATGGCGTTGTTCAGGTAGCACTGCGCCTGCTGGACGGCGCTGCCCGACGACCCGACTCTCAGGGTCGGCCGCTGGATGGTGTAGTCGCAGACGTCCTCGGACCCGTGGGCGACGAGCCTCTCGGGCGGCACGGCGCGCGCCGTCGTCGTACGCGCCGCGGATTCAGAACTCTGGGGTACCGCTACGGCCGCGCCTCCCGCGAAGAGCAGAGAGGCGGCCAAGGTCACGCAAGTGGTCGAGCGTCGCATGTCTCTCGCCTCCTAGACGTACCTCCAGTACCACCGTGCCCTTCTGCCCCAGGAGTTGCATCCCGACGGAGCGGACTCCGGACCGTGGCGATCGCCCGGGTCGACACCGTGAACGTCGGGGCTGAAGCACCCCCGCCCCGCTTTCGGCCGGTCCCGGTCGGTGGTCGATGTTCGTGTATGTGGACGCGTACCGGGGTCTAACGATTCGAGGAACTCCGCCCCCAATCGCCACCGGCCGCGCATACAGTGAGGCGCGGCAAACGATTTCTGAACATGTTCAAAGCGGGCGGGGCCCAGGCTCCGCGGCCGCTCACGGGGAACGAACGGGGAGAGGTCATGCGCAAGGGGGCCAAGGTCGCCATAGTCGGCGGAGTGCTCGTGGTGATGGTGGGCGGCGCCGGGTACGGGGCGTACAACTTCGTCGACGCGCTGAACGGCGGGGCGGGCGCGGAGAAACGGACGGGACCGCCGAGTTCGGACGAGGTCGCGGAGACCACGGAGAAGTTCTTCGCCGCGTGGGAGAAGGGCGACCCGACGGCGGCGTCGTCGTACACCAACGACGCGGCGGGCGCGGGGAAGCTGTTCGGGGAGTACGTCGGCGCCGCACGGATCGGCGATGTGAGGATCACGCCGGGCGAGCCCACCGGGGCGGGCGGCCGGACCGTGCCGTTCTCCGTCCGGGCGACGGTGTCGTACAAGGGGAAGAGCGAGAAGCTCGCGTACCGGAGCCGGCTGACCGTCGTGCGCGGCAAGACCACCGGACGGGCCCTGGTCGACTGGCAGCCGTCCGTCGTGCACCCGGGCCTCGAGAAGGGCGACGAGCTGTACACCGGTGAGGCGGAGGCGCCGCCCATCGAGGCCGTGGACCGGGACGGCGTCGTCCTGACCAAGGAGAAGTACCCCTCCCTCGGGCCGATCCTGGACACCCTGCGCGAACGCTACGGCGACAAGGCGGGCGGCACCCCCGGTGTAGAGCTGGCGATCCGGCACACGGCCACGAACGCCGCCGACACCCCCCTGCTGACCCTCGCCAAGGGCAAGGCGGGCGAACTGGAGACCACGATCAGCGCGAGGGTGCAGGCAGCCGCCGAGAAGGCCGTCGAGAAGTACGCCGAATCCTCCGTGGTCGCCGTCAGGACCGGCACCGGCGAGGTGCTGGCCGTCGCCAACCATCGCGACGACGCCTTCAACGCGGCGTTCGAGGGGGAGGTTCCGCCCGGCTCCACGATGAAGATCCTCACCGCCGCCACGCTCATCGACAACGGTGTGGCCACGATGAACGGGCCCGCCCCCTGCCCCGACACGGCGACCTGGCAGAGCCAGACCTTCAGGAACCTGCCGGGGATGAAGGCCGACGAGTCGTCCGGCGCCACGCTCGCCAAGGCGTTCATGCGGTCCTGCAACACGGCCTTCATCAAACTGATCGACGAGGACCCGATGGACGACGCCTCGCTGACGAAGGAGGCGCAGGAGCGGTTCGGCCTCGGCAGGGACGACTGGAAGACGGGCATCACCTCCACCGACGGCAACGTACCGCCGTCCACCGGGCCGGACCGCGCGGCCAACGCCATCGGGCAGGGCCAGGTCACGATGAACCCGCTGAACATGGCCTCGGTGACGGCCACCGCCATCACCGGCAGGTTCCGCCAGCCGTACCTGGTGTCGCCCGACCTGGACGACCGCGAACTGGCCACGGCGCGGGGCCTGAACCCCGCCACGGCGTCGCAGCTCAAGCAGATGATGAGGCTCACCGCGACCTCGCCGCAGGGCACCGCCGCGGGCGTCATGTCCGGGCTGACCGGCGACATCGGCGCGAAGACCGGCTCCGCGGAGGTCGACGGGCAGAACGTGGCCGACAGTTGGTTCACCGGCTTCCGCGACGATGTCGCCGCGGCGGCGATGGCCGAGGCGGGTGGTCGTGGAGGTGAGTCCGCGGGGCCGATCGTGGCGGACGTGCTGCGGGCGGCCGGGTGACGCCGGAGCGACGGCGGGTCCGGGAAGCTCCGTACAGGGTGCGGATGCGTCGGGAGCGCGCATGGGTTGTGGCCGTTCGCGCGGTTTCCCGCGCCCCTGAAGGCCGGGCCTGCGGCCCGCCCTTCATCCTGCGAAGCACGGGGCGCGGCCCCGGCCGCTTTTCAGGGGCGCGGGGAACCGCGCGAGAAACCACAGCCCACCCGCACCCGCCGAACCACACACCCCCAACCCCTGAGGCACCCCCACCCGAAGCTCTAGGGTGGGGGTTCTCGTTGTGAGCGACGAGAGGCAGCCGGGCAGCGGAGGGTCGGGAGCGTGGGTAAGAGAAGGCGTGTCGACGATCGGAAGTCGGCGACGGCGAAGTCACGGCGGCCCGCCGTCCTGGCCGGCGCGGCGGTCGTCGCGCTGGGCGGCGGCGCGTTCGCCGCGTACTCGGTGTTCGGCGGCGGCGCGTTCGCCGAGGACCGCTCCTCCACGGCCGGTGACGCGAAGCCCGTGAAGACGGGACCCCTGTCCGCCGCCGAGGTCCGTACGGCCGCCACCACCTTCCTCACCGCCTGGCAGAAGGGCTCCGTCGGCAAGGCCGCGGCCGCCACGGACGACTCGGCGGCGGCGCGCACCGCGCTGACCGGCTTCTCCAAGGACGCCCACATCAAGGACGTCACCCTCACCCGCGGCAAGCGCGCCGGCGACGAGGTCGCCTTCTCGGTGAAGGGCACGGTGTCGTACAAGGGCACGGACAAGCCCCTCACGTACAGGTCGTCCCTGACCGTCGTACGGGCCGAGGAGGACGGCGAACCGGTCGTCGACTGGCGGCCGTCCGTCGTCCACCCGGACCTCGGCGAGGGCGACCGGCTGGTCACCGGAGAGGCGGGGACGCCCCCGGTGAAGGCCCTGGACCGGGACGGCGGCGAGCTGACGACGAAGAAGTACCCGTCGCTGGGCACGGTCCTGGACGGGCTGCGGGAGAAGTACGGCAAGAAGGCCGGCGGCAAGGCGGGCGTCGAGCTGCGGGTGGTGCGCGCGAAGGCCGAGAAGGGCAGGAAGAAGAACGCCGACAAGACGCTGCTGGAGTTGAGCGAGGGCACCCCGGGCGAGGTGAGGACGACCCTCAGCCCCTCCCTCCAGGCCGCCGCCGAGCAGCAGGTGAACACCAGGCGGCGGGCTTCGGTGGTCGTGATGCGCCCCTCGACCGGCGAGATCCTGGCCGTGGCCAACTCGGGCCACGGCTTCAACGTCGCCTTCCAGGGGTCCCTCGCCCCCGGCTCCACGATGAAGATCGTGTCGTCCGCGCTCCTCATCGACAAGGGCCTGGCCTCGGCGAACAAGGTCCACCCGTGCCCGAAGTACTCGTCGTACGGCGGCTGGAAGTTCCAGAACGACGACAAGTTCAAGATCAACGGCGGTACGTTCAAGGCGAGCTTCGCCCGTTCCTGCAACACCGCCTTCATCTCCCAGGCGAAGAAGCTCGACGACAACTCGCTGACCCTGGAGGCCCAGCAGGTCTTCGGCCTCGGCATGAACAACTGGGCCATCGGCGTGCCGACCTTCGACGGCTCGGTGCCGGTGCAGAGCGCCGCCCCGATGGCCGCCTCGCTGATCGGGCAGGGCGGGGTGCGGATGAACCCGCTGAACATGGCGTCCGTGGTGTCGACGGCCAAGACGGGCGTCTTCAAGCAGCCCTACCTCGTCGCACCGTCCGTCGACGGCCGCACCCTCGCGACCGCCTCCCGGCCCATGTCGGAGACCGTCCGTTCCCAGCTGCGCGAACTCCTCCAGTACACCGCGGCGGCCGGTACGGCGGCCGAGGCGATGGCCGGCCTCGGCCCCGACTTCGGCGCGAAGACCGGCTCCGCGGAGGTCGACGGCCAGAAGGAGCCCAACGGCTGGTTCACCGCGTGGAAGGGCGACCTGGCCTCCGCCGGGGTCGTCCAACAGGGCGGCCACGGCAGCGAGTCCGCGGGCCCGATCGTGGCGGCACTCCTCAAGGCGGGCAGCAGCTGAGCCGGCGGCAGCCGGGCCCGCGGACTCAGGTGCCGGACGCGGCCGTACGGTCCGACGTGGCCGTACGGTCCGACGTGGCCGTACGGTCCGACATGGCCGTACGGTCCCCGGACCGGCCGCGGAGCGGCACCTCCTCGGACGCCGCGCTCAGGCACCAGTCGAGCATCGACGGCCAGGGGCCGTAGCCCGAGTCGGGGTTGAGGTGGGCCTCGCCCGGCAGGACGTCGGCGGGCAGGCCCAGCGGTTCCGCGTACGCGGCTGCCGCGCCCTGCGGGCAGTAGGGGTCGTCGTCGCTGCCGACGACCCGGGTGGACGAGGCGGCGGCCGCCACCCGCTCCGGTGTCAGCGGCGGCGGGGCGAACTCGGCGATCTCCGGGTGCTCCAGGGCGACCTCCGGGGACGGCGGCGCCACGAGGAGGACACGGTCCACGGGCCCGGACAGGACGTCGTCGCGGGCCACGGCGTGCAGCCACAGCAGACAGGCGAGGCTGTGGCACACCACGGTGACCCGTCTGCCCGCCAACTCGCCCAGCAGGGCGTCCAGCTCCGCCAGCCAGCGCTCCAGGTCCGGGTCGTCCGCCTCCGGCAGTTGCGGGTACACCACCTCGTGGCCCAGGTCGGCGAGCCGGTCGGCCAGCCAGTACTGCCAGTGCCCGACCGGCCGGTGGTTCTGCCAGCCGTGCAGAACGAGGAAGGCGCGGGCGGCGGGGGTCGAGGTCGGCGGAGTCTCTGTCATACCCCCGATCGTCAGGGAATCCGATCACTCCGGTCCAGTGCCGTCTCTTTGTCCGGACCGGTTCGTCTCGGCCGGAGGTGCCCCGACAACCCGGTCGCGTGGCGGCTGCGCGCAGCGCTACCGTGCCCGCCATGACCACCGACGCACAGGACACCACCGACCCTCGGAACAGCACCGCCTCCGCCGCCCACCCCCGTTTCGCCGAGGCACTCGACGCGCTGGGGCTCTCCGAACTGCACACCCGGATCCGCCGTTTCCCCGACGCGACCCGCACCGCCGCCGAGGCCGCCGCCGCGATCGGGTGCGAGCTGAGCGAGATCTGCAAGTCCCTCGTCTTCGCCGCGGACGGCGTCCCCGTGGTCGTGCTGATGGACGGCGCGTCGCGGGTCGACGTGGAACTCGTACGGCGCGAACTCGGCGCCGAGAAGGTCACCCGCGCCAAGGCGGACGTCGTACGGGAGGCGACGGGCTACGCCATCGGCGGCGTCCCCCCGTTCGGGCACCGGACCAGGACCCGGGTCCTCGCGGACCGTTCACTGCTCGACCACGCCGTGGTGTGGGCGGCGGCCGGGACCCCGTACACCGTCTTCCCGATGGCCCCCGAGGCGCTCATCGCCCACGCGGGCGCCACACCGGTGGACGTCCGCGAGCGGACGGCGTGACACCACTGGTCGCCGCGGCGGTCCTGCTCGCCGCGGTCACCCACGCCGGCTGGAACGCGAAGAGCGCCCGCCACGGGCCTGTCGATCGCGGCGTACACGGTGATCGACGGCCTCGGCGTACGGGCCTCCGGGTCCGCCCTGAGCTATGTCGTCTGGCTGATGGCGCTGGAAGGGCCGGCTGTCCCGGCGTACGCGCTCTACCGTCGGCGGGGCGAGACGGTCGCCCTGCTGCGCCCGGCCGCCGGGGCCGGCCTGCTCGGCGCCGCGCTCTCCGTGGCGGCGTACGGCGTGGTCCTGCGTCCGCAGACGCAGGAGGAGCCGGCGCCGGTCGCGGCGCTGCGGGAGTCGTCGGTCAAGCCTTGCTGATGCAGCAGTAGCTCTTGGCGGAACCGGTCTTCCGGCTCGGCGTACACGCGCGGTCCCGCGCAGTCGTTTCAGTCGCTCACCGCCCCGGCAACGGCCGTCAGGATGCTGAGGTCAGCCGGAGTCGGCGTGGTCATCCCAGCGAGGCGCCGAACCGGCCGGCCTCGGCGTCATCACCTGACAACTGCACTGTGCCCCTGTGGGAGATCTCCACCTTGTAGAAGGCCTCGCCTCTGGGGACATCCTCGACAGCCACCCCGAAGGTGCATGTTCCAGCACTGAGTGCCGAGTCTCCGAGCTGGCCGGTGGCGACAACCGTGCCGGCCGCGTCGTACACGGTGACTGCCGTGCCTTCGGTGATGTCGTCGTAACCACCGCTGCCCTCGCACCCGCCCAGGCCGTCGCCGACTGCGCCCTCGGTGAGTTCGAAAGTGCCAGTGAGAGTGAAAGTGCCGGGCTCGGTCTCAGCAGTCAGCGTTTCGGTGCTACCTGCGCTCTTCGGACTTCCAGCAGTTGCCTGGCCTTCGCTGAGGACCCACACGGCACCCACGGCCCCGCCTCCGATGACGACACCCGCGAGCCCAGCAAGTAGGAGAGGGAGGCGCCTGGGCGCGGGCGGTCCGGGCCGAGCATCTGGCGGTGGCGACGGGTACTCGGTGCTCATGGCCGCCCCTCTTGGACGTAGGTGCTTGAGATACCCATCGTGTGGGCTGTTCGGGCGACGTGCACCCTTTAAGCAGGTGTAGTAACCGTACGTGTGCATTGATTCTGGGCAGGCAGGTGGCAGGGCTCGCTCCCCGGCAGCCGAGGGGCTCAGCCAGAGAGCAGTCACATCAACTGACGCCGGGCCCAGCGACGGGTAACAAGATCGAAGGACTGATCACCACGCCCGGATGCCCAGCTACGACTTCTCTTGCGCCAGACTGCCCAGATCCAGGACATCGGCCGCCGGTGGGGCCTGAATGTCCACACGGTCGTTGAAGCCGCTGAAATTCGTGACGCGTTGGAAGTAACGGTCCTTGTAGTCGACCCTCAGCAGGTACGGCTTGCCCTCGGCAGCCACATAGAAGGTGTGGACGCCGCCATCGGTTTCCTCGTCCGCCACCTTGACGGGGATCACCGGCTCACCGGCGAGCTCGGTCGGGATTCCTCGGGTCGCTCTGCCCAACGAGGAGGACGAGAACCGCCACGCGCAGTCGGCCAGGCCGTCCGCTCCTTTTGCCTCGCTCACCGGGCTCTTCAGCCAGGGTTTGTGCCGCATCGCGGGGACCGTCTCCCGTCCCCACATTTCGAGGTACATGTCGTTGGGATGGATGTAGTCCGTCTCGCCGATCCGGATCTGCTCCATCTTGGCCACCTCGGAGCCATAGGACGCGGTCGACCTGAAGGCGCATCTGCCCTGCAGATCAGTCGTCAAGCGGCCGGTGGATCGATTGCCGGTGGTGGCCGAGGTGACGTCCGTGGCGATGGTCACCGATGTGAGCGCCTTCATGGTGCGGTCGGCCTCACCGAGCAACTGTTCGGCGGAGCGCGTGTCAGCCGCCCTGTCAGCCGTGGCGGCTGTGTCACCGACGTTGGCACAACCGACCGCGACAGCGCCCAACAGGCCCAGCGCAGCAGCGATCGTCTTCGTGCGCATGGTCCCCCTGACGTGTGGGGTGGCAGACTACCGAAACGAATCACCCCGCACCCCAGCGGGTCGTGCCACCCGCCTCTGAGCAGCAGTACTCGACTGGTCGAGGGCGGAATGAAGCGCTTCGTACGGCCCTGCCTCGTCACGCGGCGTTAGAAGCGTTGAGATCTGCCGTTCTCCGGACCAGTCGGCGAATTCTTCAACCCAGTGTGAGCCAGTGGATGCCGAGGCGGCTGACGTCGGACGCTTCCTCCTCGGTGATGGCCTCACGTCCCGTCGCCTTGCGCAGAAAACGAAGCTGACCCCATCCAAGCTTCTCCAGGCTTCCCCGTCCGGGCCGAGCAGAATGCCTTGCATCAAATCCGCGGCCTGGGTGGTCAGCCACGGCTCACGCCCCAGGGCATCGGCCAGGTCCAAGCCGTGCACAGCAATCTCGACCACTCGCGTCAACAGGAACTCCGACAGGAGCATCGGATCACCGTGCCGGGTGCGGACCACACGCCCATCGGGCTCGGCCCGGCACAGTCGGTCCACCTGTCGCCAAGTGGCGTCGAAGCCGGCGGCGAGGGCCGCACCGCTGAGCAGTTCCGCTGCGTGATCCCGTGCCAGAGCGATACGAGCCGCGTTGCTGTCCGCGGTGAATCTGTCGTCGGGCCGGTAGTACTCCACTGCCGAGACCTCCGCGCGGGGCGGCGCCGGGGCCGCCAGCATGCCCGGCAGCCAGGCGATCACCACCCGGACATGAGCCAACAGGTCCCTCACCGTCCATGGCGCACACCGCGTCGGCCGATGCCACTCCTCGGCCGAGACGCCGGTCATGGCGCGACTGAGTTGCCTGACTTCAAGACGAAACACATCAACGACCCGCGCCTGATCCATGCCGATCAAGCTACCTGCCGCGAACTGGCGCAACAGCGGCCCTCAGGACAGAGGCACTCCGCGGCTCCGGCAAGGTCGAGGTCGCCTCTGGCACACGTCGGCGTGGTCACCCCAGCCGCGCGATGGCCGATGGCCTCCGTGCGCCGACGAGGCCTACTCGCACACCCCGGCGCAGTCTCGCCCTCGCAGCAGGCAGGTAGCAGGTAGCCGTATCGCTTCTGCCTCACTCGTTCGAGCGGTGACAACGTCATCCTGCCCGATACGCTGACGCATGGGATCAAAATCGCGCCCATGGGAGCAGCCATGACCACCTCCGCCGCTGGGCAACCACTCGTCCCGCAACCCCCTGCCACGGTTGCCGCGCTGCGGCAGGCCATCAGGCAGATCGCGCCTGCCGCGCTGCCTGCCTTCACCCGGGAGCTGGACCAGGCGGCAGACCAGTCCCGGCAAGGCTCCGATCTGGCGCCACTCCAACGGTTTGTGACCCAGTGGGCCGTCTACGTTCACATCCAGCGCCAGCCTGAGATGGCGGCAGAATTCCGTCGCTGGGAAGACGCCGCCGAGTTGGGCGACGCGGCCCAGGCACGCCAGGCCGCCGGTGAGATCGGGCGAATCCTGGACGCGGCCCACGCGGCGATCGGTTAACTGGCGAGTGAGAGTGCTGCCCGAGGGGCGATGCCTCGACTCGTCTGCGACATGGCTGGATCCGAGCATGTCTACGTCTACGTGGCCGGTCCCCTGGTCGGCGCCGCTCACGAGGACCGTCGCGGCCTCGCGCTGACATCAGTCAAGGCTGATTGATGCAGTAATCACTCCGCCGGTCCCCCCACCGAACAAAATGCCGTTCTACTTCACACACTTCACCGTGAAAGGCGGGTCAGTTGATCCGGCATTAATGGGGCGCACATTTCCGGACTTGACCCCATAAAAGAGATCACAGGCTTCATCCCACGTAAGATTCCTCAAGCCCTTCGGGTCATTTGTGATCGGCATGGACCGATCGGCACTGATGCACTCCCAGTCACCAGCAGTTTTGACACCCGCAGGATCTGAGGCATCTTCGAATCCCTTGGCCTTGCAGTAGGACGGGATATCAGGCAGTCCGCCCAACACTCGGCCACCCGGGGTCGATGCACTAAGACGAGCATTTCCCCACACGCCGTAGCTGTATGTATCTATATCCTTGGACGAGTCGTAAGAAATTTTCAGCATCAGTCGCAGTTTCCCTGACACGTCCAGGGAGATATCACTAGACTCTCCAATTCCCATACTTTCCTCATGCAGCCTTTCCCCGTCCGCGAAAACCTCAAACTTCAATTCTGCCGCACCCGGAGAATCGTCACGCAGCCCGATGGTGACATCGACACTGCGCCATTTTCGCCCGAGATTGTATTCAGCATCACCATATGGCACATAGCTCTTGTCGGCTCGCATGACAACACTGTGCGGGTACTGCTTTCCATTTACATCTGCAGGCTCGTTCGCTACTCCGAATTCGGACCTCAGCGGCTCCATATCGCTCAGATATTCTACTTGAGGCGCCCGGTCATTCATGACTGCTTCCGAGATGGGGGCAGCCGGGAAGATGGGGGCAGCCGGGAAAGACGTACCGATTACCGCCGCCAGGACGATGGCCCCAAAGTTTCCCGTTTTCGCTTTCATGGCCACATCTCTCTTCAGCCACTCATGGGTGGCCCTCAGCCGGGGAATGGGACGGATAGATGTTGCAACAGAGGGGTCCGAGCCATCGAGACCAATCCCGAAACTTCAGCAGCCGCAGGCAATTTTCAGCAGCCGTTCCACTTGTCACGATACTGTGGCTGCGCTGGCGATGGCACCGATGACCATCATAAGCAGGAAGATGCCGTAGCCGACACAGCCGATGATGCCAGTCACGAGCCCCGTTACGGCCAACCCGTCACCCTTTTGCCTGGTTCGCTGAATCTCACCGCGCGCTCTCGCAGCCAACACAATAGCAAGAGGACCCGTGACGATTCCTACGAAAGGCACGACGAGAGAGATGATCCCGGTAACCATGGAGGCCACGGCTTTGCCGTTTGCGTTCGACTGTGGCTGGTATTGAGGAACCGGCCCCGGCAGGTAAGCCTGCTGGGGGGATCGGTACTCGGGACCCCGAGGCTGCTCGTCGCTCATTGCGCTTCCCCTATTCCGAATTTCCATGAAGTCCACCCCCTCCCCCTCGTGCCCTCGTGGACGCGCGGACGGGGGATTCCCTCACGTGAAACCGCTGCCTAATATGAGGATCTCCCAGGCATATCGGGCATGCAACTCGATCGGCGGAGAGGCTTCCGCCCATCGGTGCGAGTTACTTTTCACGGCGAGTAGCGTCACGGCCGCGAACACCCTCCTCGTACGCTGCCGCACCGCCGCACAACCGTCTGCGCCCGCTGCTCCCGCCTCCCCGCCGGAGACACCAGTGGGGCCGGGCGGTCGAACGCCAAGCAGCCGAGTTCCCCACGCGCATAGGGCCGAAGAGCGCTGCGCAACTCGCGCGGCTCCTCGGACCTGCATGCAAGGAAACCTGAAGAGCGTCCCGAAGTGCCCTGTCCACCGATCGGGTGTACCAAAGTTTTAGGCACGATGAAGGAGCATGGCCATGCAACGCAGGCTCATTGCAGCAACTTTTGTAGCAGCCTTAGTGACCGTTAGCGGAGCACTCGCGGGCTGTAGCTCCGACCAGAACGGTGATTCGAGTCCCGCACCGACTGGTACGCCCACGACCGAGGAACAGCAGGCAGATCAGGAAGAATCACCCCAAGGGGGCCGCGAGGAACCCGCAACCGGTGAGCGCAAGGACTTGATCAGCTTCAAGGTCGACGACCGTTCCCAAGCTGGCGTCACGATGATCTGGGTGACGTGGACGATCAAGAACAACAGCTCGGAGAAGTCCGACTACTCGTGGGACTGGGAAGCGATCGACTCCGCTGGCAAGCGCGTAGCCGACTCGACGGAGTTCGTCACCAACGTCCAGCCCGGTCAGACCGCAACGGGCGAGTCGCCGACGGTGATCAATGACGCCGACGTGAAGCTGAATATCACAGAGTTCAACCGCACGAAGGCGTACTGATCCCGCCCGCATGGGGTCGTGCAGATCCCCTGGCCCAGCGGGTTCGGCTTGATGTCCACCCGGTCCGTCTCGAACCCCCCTTCCCCTCCTCATCAAGAACAGCGATCGGCCGTTTGACGGTCTTCCGACGCAGCTCCTTCAACCGCTTGAGGGTAGGCGCGCGCATGGACGCGGTCGTGAAGTCGTCATCGTTGAGCCACAGCTCTTTCAGCTCCTCCAGCTTCGCGCGGTCCTTCTCGTCCGCGAGTACGTCAGCCGCGGGGCGCGTCGTCGCAGCGGGTACCCGGAAGTGTCCAGCATGGCCGGCACCTTGATCGTGAACTCTTTGCGGTACGGGGGCCGCGACGCCGGTTTCGTGGTCAGGCCGTGCGTCGGCGGGCCCGGAGGCGCACCCTGGAAGCAGCGGTTCCGGAGGTGATCGTCATGATGCACACCGCTGTGGGATGGCACATCGAGCTGGAGTTCCAGGAAGACGACCAGAAGACACGGGCGGCGGCGCTCGTACGGCTGCCCGACGGGAAAGAGGTACGGGCCAACGGATACGCGAGCCGCCACCACACCGACTCCAATCAGCCGCGGGTCGGCGAGGAGATAGCGGGCGCGCGGGCCCTCAACGAGCTGGCCATGAAACTGCTCACCAAGGCCCACGACGAGATAGACGAGGCGTCGGGCAGGACGTCCCACCCGATCGCCCTGTGAGAGGTGACGTGTCCGCGTGACCGGCGGCTGTCCACGGCCCCGTGCGGCCGGGGGCAGTCGTCGCCCCGCCGCGTCCGCGCGGAGAGCGGTCGCCCGTCCGCCGCGTCGGGGTGGCCGGGCGGGCGGGCCGTGGACGGGGTGCCAAGCGACTGTGGACTGGGTGCGAACGACAGCGGGGGAAACGTCGCGCATGCTGGGGATCGCCGCTCACGGAGGGCGGCCGTCCGGTTCATCGGATCGCGCCAGGGCACACTGCGGGGGAGTTCTGGGGCGTCTTCGGTGTACTGGCGGCCGCCCCTTCGCTCCACTGGGTCGGGTGAGGGGGCCTTATGGGGCTGGGGTGCTGTTTCTTTGGCGGCTGCGGGTCGAGTGTGCCTTGTCGCGCAGTTCCCCGCGCCCCCAAGAAGCTCCGCGAGCCCTATTGAGGCAGGGCGGACCTCAGTGCCTTCACCAGTGCCTGGGCCCTCGGGTCCGCCGTGACCGTTGTGCGGTAGCCGTTGGTGAGATAGGCGAAGGCGGTGGCCGAGTCCGGGTCGGCGAAGCCCAGGGGGCCGCCTCGGCCGGGGTGGCCGAAGGAGGCGGGCCCGAGGAGCGGGGACGCGGCGCCGTGGAGCATGTAGCCGAGGCCGAAGCGGGTGTTGACGACGAGGGTGCGGTCGGGGCCGGCCGACTCCTCGGCGCGGGCCGCCTCCATGGTGGCCGGGGCGAGCAGCCGTACACCGTCGACCTCGCCGATCAGGGCGGCGTAGAAGCGGGCCAGGCCGTCCGCCGTGGCGATGCCGTTGGTGGCGGGCAGCGGCGCCGCGCGGTACGCGGGGTCGTTCTGGTCGGGGAACGGGGTGATCGCGGCGAAGGCGCGCCGGGTGAGGGAGCCGGGGTCGTCGTAGGCCTCGGTGACCGAGCGCTTCGGGCGCAGGCGCAGTCCCCCGGTGGGCTCGGGCACGGACGGCAGCCGTCCGGCGCGGCCCACCCGGTCCTGGGCCGCCACCGGCTCGGGCAGGCCGAGCCAGAGGTCGAGGCCCAGGGGGGCCGCCATCTCCGAGGCGATCCACTCGCCGGTGCCCCGGCCGGTCACGCGGCGGACCAGTTCGTCGAGGAGCCAGCCGTACGTCAGGGGGTGGTAGCCGTGGGCGGTGCCGGGCTCCCAGGCGGGGGTCTGCGCGGCGACGGCCTCGGGGCCCCGGCGGGGGTCCAACGCCTCGGCGGGGGTGAGGGGTTGGTCGAGGACGGGCAGGCCCGCCCGGTGGTTGAGGACGTGGCGCACGAGTACGCCGTCCTTGCCGTGCGCCTTGAACTCGGGCCAGTAGCGGCCCACCGGCGCGTCCAGGTCCAGCTCGCCGCGCTCGGCCAGCATCAGGAGTACGGCGGCGGCGACGCCCTTCGTCGCCGAGCGCATGATCTGGGCGGTGCCCTGCTGCCAGGGTTCGTCGCCGTCCACGTCGCGGGTGCCGGCCCACAGGTCGACGACCTTGCGGCCGTGCCGGTAGACGACGACCGCCGCGCCCTTCTCGCCGAGCGCCTCGAAGTTGCGCCGGAACGCCTCCCGCACCGGCTCGAAGCCCTCGGCGACCGTGCCGTTCACATCCACGCCGGCGCTCCGTTCCGTTCACTCGCCACGACGACGGGTGCAACGTACACGCACGGTCGGTGATTCCTCCGGCCGGGGTTCGAGGGGGCCTCGTGCCGTGCCCGGCCGGGTCGCTCCGGGCGCGAGGCCCCTCAGCCGAGCACGATCGTCACGTCGATGTTGCCGCGGGTGGCGTTCGAGTACGGGCAGACCTGGTGGGCCGCGTCCACGAGCTTGGCCGCGATGTCCTGGTCGATGACGGGCAGGGAGACGCTGAGGGCGACGGCGAGGCCGTAGCCGCGCTGCTTGTTGGGGCCGATGCCGACCTTCGCGGCGACCGTGGAGCCGGTGAGGTCGTAGCCCTCGCGGCGTCCGACGAGGACCAGCGCGTTGTGGAAGCAGGAGCTGTAGCCGGCCGCGAAAAGCTGCTCGGGGTTGGTGCCGTCGCCGTCGCCGCCCAGCTGCGGGGGCATGGCGACCTTCAGGTCGATATGGCCGTCCTGGCTGGTGATGAAGCCGTCCCGGCCGCCGTGCGCGGTCGCCTCGGCGACATACATGATCTTGGTCGGACGGGTGTCCGGACGCGCCTCGGGAGGGATGTCGGAGCGGGTCTCGACAGCGGCGCCGTCAGTCATGAATGAGCCTCCCCCAGGAAAAGCGCGCACAAGTACATCGTGCACAAGGTACCGGCCGGTAGGTGGTCGGTGTTACCAGGGGGTAGTAACCGGGGGTAACGGCGCGGGCCCCGCAGAAGCGCGGGTCGCGCGACGCCGCCGGGGCCCCGCCCTCAGGGAGCGGTCCTCCCCGCCGAGCGCTCCGCGCGTGCCGTCAACTCCCAGAGTTCCGCGCGCAGGCGGGCCACGTCGTCGCCCCGCAGGCCCGTCGTGGCGGCCAGGGTCTCGGGGATCGCCTCCGCCCGGCCCCGGAGCTGTTCACCGCGCCCCGTGAGGGTGACCTGGACCGAGCGCTCGTCGCGGGCGGAGCGGCGCCGGCTCAGCAGGCCCGCCGACTCCAGTCGTTTCAGCAGGGGGGAGACCGTGCCGTAGTCCAGCCGCAGGGCGCCCGCCAGCTCCTTGACCGTGGTCTCGCGCCGCTCCCACAGGCAGAGCATGACCAGGTACTGCGGGTAGGTGAGGCCGAGTTCGTCGAGCAGCGGGCGGTACGCGGCGGTGACCGCGCGCTGGGCCGCGTACAGCGCGAAGCACAACTGCTCGTCGAGGAGCAGCGACCCCTGCCACGCGGCGTCCTCCTGATTCGTCACGCGCCCCATTGTCCTCAGCTCCCCGCGGCGACCGACCTCGGGTCGAAGCCGAACGGCAGCTCCAGGCGGTGGGCCCGCATCAGGTCGTCGTCCGCGAGGAGTTCCCCGGTGGGCCCGTCGGCCGCGATGACGCCCTCGCTGAGCACCAGCGAACGCGGGCACAGCTCCAGGGCGTACGGCAGGTCGTGGGTGACCATGAGGACGGTGACGTCCAGGGAGCGCAGGATGTCGGCGAGTTCTCGGCGTGAGGCGGGGTCGAGGTTGGACGACGGCTCGTCGAGGACGAGGATCTCCGGCTCCATGGCGAGGACGGTGGCGACGGCGACCCGGCGGCGCTGGCCGAAGGAGAGGTGGTGCGGGGGCCGGTCCTTGAACTCCGCCATGCCGACCCGGGCGAGCGCGCGGTCGACGCGGGCCTCCAGTTCGGGGCCCTTCATCCCCGCGGCGGCCGGGCCGAAGGCCACGTCCTCCCGCACGGTCGGCATGAAGAGCTGGTCGTCGGGGTCCTGGAAGACGATGCCGACCTTCCGCCGGATCTCCGCCATGTGCCGCTTGCCGACCGGCAGTCCGGCGACGGTGACCGTGCCGGCGCCCCCGGTGAGGATGCCGTTGAGGTGCAGGACGAGCGTGGTCTTGCCCGCGCCGTTCGGCCCGAGCAGCGCGACCCGTTCGCCCCGGCCGATGGTGAAGTCGACGCCGAACAGGGCCTGGTGGCCGTCGGGGTAGGCGAAGGCCAGCCCGGCGACTTCGAGGGACGGGGGTGCGGGTTCCTTGGACACGGTCACAGGGTCCATCCCAGCAGACAGACGACGAGCGCGGCGAACGGGAGGGCGAAGGCGTACGACCACTGCGCCCGCGAGGCGGTGACCTCGTCGATCACGGGCATGGTGCCGGCGTACCCCCGGCTGATCATGGCGAGGTGGACCCGCTCCCCGCGTTCGTAGGAGCGGATGAACAGCGCACCGGCGGACTTGGCGAGTACACCCCAGTGCCGTACGCCGCTCGCCTCGAAGCCGCGTGACTCGCGGGCGATCCGCATCCGGCGCATCTCGTCGGTGATGACGTCGCCGTAGCGGATCATGAAGGAGGCGATCTGGACGAGCAGCGGCGGCAGTTTGAGGCGTTGCAGTCCGAGGAGGAGTTCGCGCAGCTCGGTGGTGGCGGCGAGGAGGACGGACGCGGCGACGCCGAGGGTGCCCTTGGCGAGGACGTTCCAGGCGCCCCACAGGCCGCTGACGCTCAGCGACATGCCGAGCACCTCGACCCGTTCGCCCTGCGCCACGAACGGCATGAGCAGGGCGAAGGCGACGAACGGGATCTCGATCAGCAGCCGCCGCAGCAGGAACCCGGCGGGTACCCGCGCGAGATACGCGACCGTGGCGAGCAGCACGGCGTACAGCCCGAACGCCCACATCGCCTCGCGCGGGGTCGACACGACGACGACCACGAAGGCGAGGACGGCCGCGAGTTTGGTGTGCGGCGGCAGGGCGTGCACGGGCGAGTGCGCGTGCCGGTAGAGCTTGTGCGCGTGGCCGGCGCCCATGTCAGACGCTCTCGGGCACGGAGGACGGGGACGCGGCCTCGGTCTCGCCGCCCCGGCGCTTGCGCACGGCCCAGAAGATCCCGGTGCCGGCGACGACGGTGACGCCGACGCCGATCACGCCCGCGAGCCCGCCGGAGAGCCGGGTGTCGGTGAGGCCCTTGACGCCGTAGTCGGCGAGCGGGGAGTCGGCGGCGGCGTGGTCCTCGGCCTTGGCGTCGATGCCCTTGTCGGCGGCGACCTTCTCCAGCCCGTCCGGGTCGGCGGAGGCGTAGAAGCTGACGACACCGGCGAGAAGGAGGGAGGTGCCGAGCCCGGCGAGGACGAGCCCCCGTGCCGACCGGGCGGCCACCGGCACCGGCGCGGACCCGGCGGCCGGGGCGTCGACGAGTTCGCCGTTCACCCGGAGCTTCAGCGGGGCGGTCAGACCGCGGGCGCCGTACACCAGGTCCGGGCGTACGGCGATGACGGCGCCGACCGTGGCGGCGGTGATCGCGGCCTCGCCGATGCCGATGAGGGTGTGGACGCCGACCATGGCGGTCAGGACGGAGCCGAGCGGCACGTCCGTGGTGCCGCCGACGGCGTAGACGAACGTGAAGGCGGCGGCCGCGGCGGGCACCGAGACGAGCGCGGCGACGAAGGCGGAGACGGTGACGGAGGGCCGCTTCCGCGGCAGGATCCTGACCAGCCCGCGGAAGACGACGTACGCCACGAGCGTGGTGACCACGGCCATGATGCTGATGTTCACGCCGAGCGCGGTGAGGCCGCCGTCGGCGAAGAGGATGCCCTGCATGAGGAGCACCACGGACACGCACAGGACCCCGGTGTAGGGGCCCACGAGTATCGCGGCGAGCGCGCCTCCGAGCAGATGGCCGCTGGTCCCGGCCGCGACCGGGAAGTTCAGCATCTGCACGGCGAAGATGAACGCGGCGACCAGTCCGGCGAGCGGGGCCGTCCGTTCGTCCAGTTCCCGTCGCGCCCCGCGCAGGCTGACGGCGACGGCACCTGCGGCGACGACACCGGCGACCGCCGAGACGGGGGCGTTGATGAATCCGTCGGGGACATGCATGCGAGGGCTCGCTCTCCGGATCGCCGTTCGGCGATCGCATCCGGCTGCGCGTGGCTGGAACCTTACGATGATAGGGCCTTATTGCGAGGGTCTTGCAAGAGCGCCTTCGCGTCGATTAGCGAACGGGTCGCCGTCCTCGGTTCGGCCCGGCGCCCCTTCCGCGGGCGAATGGCGAAAAATGTGCGACATTGGAGAGGCACGGAGAGCGGGTCAACAGCTTCTGCTTGGATCACTCAGCGTGAGGAGCCGCACGATGCCTGTCACCATCGAGCAGTACGCACGGGCTCATGTCGTCACGGACTCCCCCGAGGACCGGGACACGGTCCCCGTGATCCTGCGCTACGACCCCGACGGCGGCCCCTCCGCCGTCCACGTGGGGCTGCCCGGTCCGCACGAGTGGACCTTCCCCCGCGACCTCCTGGAACGCGGCCTGAACAATCCGGCCACCGCGGGCCCCGTCAGCATCTGGCCCTGCGGACGGGTCCAGGCCGTCATGGAGTTCCACTCCGCCCACGGGGTCGCGGTGATGCAGTTCGACACCAAGGCCCTGATGCGCTTCCTCCGCCGCACCTACACGGCCGCGCCGGTGGCGCACTGAGCGTCACCGCGTTCCCGCCGAGTGCCGTCGCCACGTCGACCGTTATCGCGTTCCGGCGAGTCCCGGTGGCGTGTCGAGCGTCACCGCGTTCCGGCGAGTCCCGGTGGCGTGTCGTGGAGTTGACGCGTTCCGGCCGACCGCGCCTGCCGCCGCGGCATGGTCCAGCAGAATGGCCGGATGGCCGACGAGATGCACAAGGGCGGGCTCACGACGCCCGGTTCGCTGCGTGAACTGTGGGCGGTACGGCACGGGCAGAGCACCGCGAACGTCGCCTTCGCCGAGGCCGAGCGGAGCGGCTCGGCAGAACTGCCGGTCGCCGGACGGGACATGGACGTCCCGCTGTCGCCGCTCGGGCGGGAGCAGGCCGGGGCGCTGGGCGGGTGGCTCGCCGGACGGGAGGAGGGGGCGGGGCCGGACCTGGTCGTCTGTTCACCGTATGCGCGGGCCCGGGAGACCTGGGAGGTCATGGCCGCGCATCCGCGGGTGACGCCGCCTCCCCTGCTCGTCGACGAGCGGCTGCGGGACCGGGAGATGGGGGTGTTCGAACTGCATCCACCGGGTGCGCTGCGGGCGCGCGCACCCGAGGAGGCCGCTCGCCGGGCACTGCTCGGCGAGTGGGCGTACCGGCCGCCGGGCGGGGAGGCGATGACCGATGTCGCGCTGCGCGTAAGGGACTTCGTCTCGGAGCTGGACCGCACCGCGCCCGGAAGGCGGGTGCTGCTCGTGGCGCACGACGCGATCGTCATCACCCTCCGCTTCGTCCTGGCCGGCCTGGGCGCACCCTCGCCCGACACGCTGCCGCCGGTCCCCAACGCCTCGGTCTCGTGGTGGAACGGCACGGGCGGACGGCTGCGTCTGGTGCGGTGGGGGGACACCGCGCACCTCGTCAGAACCGACAGCACCTGCGGCCACGTCTCCGCCGACGGCTCCGACCGCGACCGCGGCCACGGCGCCCACCCCGACCTCGACCACGACGGAGGGACGACCTCATGACGGAGCAGCCCGATTCCGAGCCCGTGCTCTCGCACGTGGAGCCGCTGAGCGGCGGCCTGTACGCCGACCAGCCCTACGAGGCCGCCCTCGGTGACCTGCGCAGGGCCGTCGGCGAGGTCTCGGCCGCACTGCGCGACGCGACCGGAGCCACCCGCGAGCACCTGCTCGAACGCCAGCGGGAGCTGAACCGGCTCCAGCTGCGGCTGCGCCCCGACGACCCGGACGCCCTGGCCGACGCGCACGCCCTGTGCCGCCGGGTCCGCGCGGAACTGGCCCGACGGCCGGGCGGGGACGCGTGAACCAGCCGCCGAACGCCCCCGCCGCGCCGAAGGGGCCGACCCTGGAAGGGCGGCTGCCCCTCGCCGAGAACCAGCGGATCTTCCGCGAGGAGATCGCCCCGGTCTTCCTCGACGGCTGCGCACCGCAACGGGCCCCGGTCGCCGTGATCGTGGCCGGGCAGACCGGCGCAGGGAAGACCGCCGTGACCCGCATGGTCAAGGACGCGCTGGACCGGGGCGGTCCCGCGGCCTGGATCAACATGGACTTCTACAACCCGCACCACCCCGAGTACGCCCGCTGGCAGGCCGAACGCCCCCAGGAGGCGGACGCGCTGGTCCGTCCGGACGGTGACCGCTGGTGGGAGCAGGCCCAGGAGCTCGCCCTCTCGCGCGGCTACAACATCCTGCTCGAATCGGCGATGGTCACCCCGGCCGAGTACGAGGACATCTGCCGCCGTATCCGCTCCGCGCAGCTCCCCGAGGGGGTCGCCCCGTACCGCATCGAGACCGCGTTCGTGGCCGTCCCCGGCCCCGTCAGCCGCCTCGGCGTCATGACCCGCTACCTCGACGAACTCCAGCGGCACGGCCACGGCCGCCTGGTCGACCCCGACATCCACGACGCGGCGCTGCGCGGGGTGGTACGGGGCGCCGCCGCCCTGGAACGCGAGGGCCTGGGCGACTTCGCCACGGTGATGCGCCGGGGAGGGGAGACCGTGCACATGGGCTACATCGCCCCCGGCGGCCTCCCCGCCGACGCCATGGGGACGAGGGGGGCGGGGGCGTCGCTGGTGGCCGCCGTCGAGCGGGAGCACGCGCGGGTGCAGACGACCGCCGAGGCTTCGCAGTTCGCGGCGAGGCACGCGGCGGCGGTCGTGACCGCCCCGGACTACGCCCTGCCGGAACTGGAGCGCATAGCCCGCTCCGCCGCGCCGATCCTGCCGGCGCCCGAGGCCCCGTGGCGCGCCGTCGCCGACCGCGCGGCGGCGCTGCGCACGGCGGAGCCGCCGCGCCAACCGGAGCCGACGCTCCTGGCCCGCGGCGACCACGAGGTCATCGACCTCCTCGCCCACAACCTGGCCGAGCGGCACACCGCCCTCTCCCAGGGCACCGACAACCCGGCGACCGCCGCACGCCACGAGCACACCACCGACCGCCTGCTCGGCGAACTGGCCCGCCGCTCCGCCCTGTCACCGGAGGCACGCGGCAGCGAGGAGGTCCGACGCCGGGCCCTGCGGGCGGCTCGGGCCGCCCCCGCGTCGCAGGCGGCACCGCCGGCTTCCCGACCGGATCGGGCATCCGGCACAGCCACCGGCCCGGGTGTCGGGGTCGCTCCGGGCACGGGAGCGGGGGTCGGCGCGGGCACGGGGGCCGGGCGGGATCCGGGCGCGGGCGCGCGGACGGGAGCGGGCGCGGGCGCGGGGGCCGCGCCCGGCACAGGCGCGGCGGCCGGCTCCGGGACCAACCCCGCGGCGGCCGCCGCGGCCGCCCGCAGCCGGTCGGCCGCCGCCCCCCGGCCACCGACGAGCGGTGCGCGTACCCCCGCCACCGCTCCCCGCGCCCTCCCGGCCGCCCGCCCCACCGAACCGCCGACCGGGCGCGGCCGCTGACCGGGGCGCGGCCGCTGACCGGGGGCGGGCGCCGCGGACGTGCGGACGCCCGCCCCCCCCACGGCGATCCGAAACGCCGGAACGCCGCAGCGCCCTACACGGGAACCGTGAGCGCCGCCGTGTACCCCTTCGCCACGCCGCCCGTCATGGTGGCCAGCTGCCGGTCGTAGCCGTCGCTGAAGATGCCGTCGGTCTCCAGGGACAGCTCGCTGAGGTTGGTGACGCTCTGGCTGTAGCCCTCCGTCGCGTACACGGCGTCGCAGACGTCCTTGGGGAAGGCGAGCTGCGACGTGGCCACGACGTCCTGCGCGGCGGTGGCGTCGTCCAGGCTGTCGTACACCTCGAAGTGGATGTGCGGCCAGCGGCCGGTGTAGCAGCCGGGGAAGACCGACGTGAAGGTGACCCGGCCCTTGGCGTCCGTCTCCTGGACGCCGCGCAGGTAGTTCTCCTCGGTGGCGCCCTCGGAGTAGAGGGAGTAGCGCCCCTCCCGGTCGCAGTGCCAGAGGTAGACGGCCGCGCCCTCCTTCGGTGTCTCGCACCCGGAGTCCGTCCCGACGACGGTGAGCGTCACCGTCAGCGGTACGCCCTCGGCGACACCGCTCGCCGAGCCGATGCTCCTGGTGATGTCCCGCCGGACGACACCGCTCTCCTTGAGGACGTTCGGCCCGTTGGAGCCGTCCCCGGGATACGGGCCGGCCGTCTCGCTCGGGATGGTCTCGCAGTCCGCGCCGGACGAGGACGAGGACGAGCCGGAGGACGACGACGGGGATGCCGTCCCGCCCGACTCGTCCGAGGAACAGGCCGCCACAAGCGGCACCATGCTCGCCCCGGCCAGCAGCCGGATCATGCGCCGCCGCGCCAGCACCGGCAGATCGTGGGAGAGTCCTCTGTCGAACTCGTCATCATGGCCGTGGTCATCGTCCTTGCCGTGGTCGTGGCCGTGGGCGTGGCTGCGGTCGTGGCTGCGGCCGTGCGGTTTCTCGCTCATGGTGGGCCTGCGCGCTCTCTCGTCCGTTCCCGTCATGGGTTGCGCGTGATGCTACGAGCACAACCTGTGGAAACTTCAAGCTTCTCCGACGGACTCCCGGTGTGCCTCCTGTGACACCGACGGTCGCAGTCGGTGCGGAGGACACTCACGCCCCGACCGTCCCGTCCACCCCCTCCCTCAGGAGGTCCGCGTGGCCGTTGTGGCGGCCGTACTCCAGCAGGACGTGGAGCATGACCATCCGCAGGGAGACCTCCTCGCCCCAGCGCGGCTGGTGGCCGGTCAGATCGAGGGAGGGCGCCTCGCGCTCGATACGGCGGGAGTTCGCGACCTCCGCCTCCCACGCCCCGAACGCCTCCGCCCGTGTGGAGGCGCGGTCGTCGTACGCGGCCTGGAAGTCGATCTCGTCGGACCAGACCATGGGCGCCTCACGGTCCTCGAACACCCGGCGGAACCAGGCCCGTTCCACCTCGGCCAGGTGGCGGACCAGCGCGAGCAGCGACAGCGTCGACGGCGGCATCGACCGCTGTCGCAGCTCGGCGTCGGTGAGGCCCTCGCACTTCATGGCGAGGGTCGCGCGGTGGTAGTCGAGGCAGGCCCGCAGCGTCTCCCGTTCGGTGCCGACGTGGGGCGGTCCCACACGCTTGTCCTCGGCCATCGGCCGTCCTCCTCGTCCTCCGGCGCCGGCCGGCTCCGGCGCCCTCAGGGAATCCTGTCGAAGAACGCGCGGATGTCGGCCGCCAGGGCCTCCGGCTCGTCCATCCCCACGAAGTGGTGGCCCGGATTGGACTCCGGCCAGTGCACGATCCGGTTGTCGCGCTCGGCGAGGCGGCGGACGGCGGGCGGTCCGCAGTACACACCGGTCGGGACATGCCGTTGCCCCTCGGGCCAGGTGAACTCCCCGCGCTCGTACATGAACCAGGACGAGGTGCCGGACGTCCCGGTCAGCCAGTAGAGCGTGACGTTGGTGAGGAACAGGTCACGGTCCGTGTCCCGGATGCCGAAGTCCCGGAACTTCTGCATCATCCACGAGAGTTGGGCGACCGGGGAGTCGTGCCAGCCGTAGGCGAAGGTCTGCGGGGCGGCGCGGAGAAGGGTGTGGTGGTCGACGCCCTGCGACCACCGCTGGATCATGTCGTACAGCGCCCGCTCGTCCGCGCTCAGTTCGGGCAGGTCCTTCTCGGCCGGGAAGCCGAACCCGCCGTTGACGTGGACGCCGATGACGCGCTCGGGGGCCGCGCGGGCCACCGCCGGTGCCAGATAGGCACCCAGGTCGCCGCCCTGGGTGCCGTAGCGGTCGTAGCCGAGGCGGCGCATCAGCCCGGCCCACATCCGGCCCACCCGGTCCACGCCGAAGCCCGTCTCGCGCGGGCCCTCGGAGAAGGCGAAGCCGGGGACGGACGGGGCGACGACATGGAACCCGCGCTCGGTCAGCGGGCCGATCAGCCGGGTGAACTCCACGACGGAGTTGGGCCAGCCGTGGGAGAGGAGCAGGGGCACGGCGTCCGGCCGGGGCGAGCGGACGTGCAGGAAGTGGACGTCGAGGCCGTCGATCCTGGTCAGGTACTGGGGGAAGGCGTTGAGCCGGCGTTCGTGGACCCGCCAGTCGTACGCCGTGCGCCAGTACTCGGCCAGCTCCTTCACCTCCGCCGGCGGGATTCCCCGGTCGGCCCCGCCGGGCAGCTGCCGCGGCCAGCGCGTGCGCGCCAACCGGGCTTTCAGGTCGTCCAGTTCGGCCTGCGGGACGTCGATACGGAAGGGGCGGACCTGTGTGTCCATGATCGCTCCGGTTGCCTCGGCACGGGCTCGTACGACCACGCTAGGAACGATGTAGGTCAGATCCTGTCCCCCTTCGTGAGTGGCCCCCGCGCGTGCGGTGGCCGGTGAGGGCTCCCCGTCCCCACGGGGCCCTCACCGGCCGGTCCTGTGCGGAAGCCGTGGCGTCAGGCGCGCACGAGTTCCTTGTCGCGCTCCGTACCCTTCGGGTCGTCGCCGTGCGACGCCAGGCCCTCGCCCTCGACGTCGACGTTCGGCAGCGCCCGGTCCAGCCACTTCGGCAGCCACCAGGCCTTGTCGCCCAGCAGGGCGAGGACGGCCGGGACGATGGTCATCCGGACCACGAAGGCGTCGAAGAGGACGGCGACGGCGAGGCCGAAGCCGATCATCTTGACCATCGACTCGCTGGAGCCGATGAAGCCCGCGAAGACCGCCATCATGATGACCGCCGCGGCCGTCACCACCCGGGCCCCGTGCCGGAAGCCGGTGACCACGGCCTGTCCGGGACGCTCGCCGTGGACGTACGCCTCGCGCATCCGGGTCACCAGGAAGACCTCGTAGTCCATGGCGAGACCGAAGACGACGCCCACCATGAAGATCGGCATCATCGACATGATGGGGCCGGTCTCCTCGACCCCCACCAGGTCCGCCAGCCAGCCCCACTGGAAGACCGCGACCACCGCGCCGAGCGCCGCCATCACGCTGAGGAGGAAGCCGAGGGCCGCCTTCAGCGGGACGAGGACGGAGCGGAAGACCACGATCAGCAGCAGGAAGGCGAGGCCGACCACCAGGACCAGATACGGGACGAGCGCGTCGTCGAGCTTCTGGGAGACGTCGATGTTCATCGCCGTCGTACCGGTGACCAGGACGTTCGCGTCGGAGTCGGCCTTGATCCCGGCACCTGCGCCGCGGATCTCGTGGACCACGTCCTCGGTCGCCACGGAGGACGGCTTGGCGTCGGTGACGACGGTGATCATCGCCGTGTCACCGGCCTTGTTGTACGTCGCCGGGGTGACCGTGACGACGCCCTTCATGTCCTTGACCCTGTCGGAGACGTCCTTCACGGCGGCCTTGGGGTCGCTGGAGGAGCTCGCGTCGACCACGACCATCAGCGGGCCGTTGGAGCCGGGGCCGAAGCCCTCCGAGAGCAGGTCGTAGGCGCGCCGCTGGGTGGTGGACGTCGGCTGGGAGCCGTCGTCGGGCAGGCCGAGTTCGAGGGAGCTCGCCGGGATCGCGGCGGCGCCGAGGCCGAGGACGGCCACGAGCAGCACCTGCACCGGCCTGCGGACCACCAAACGGGCCCAGCGCGTCCCCATGTTGGGCTTCTCCGCCGCCGCGTCGCCGCCGGACGGGGCCTTCGCAGCCGCGCGACCGCCGCCCAGCCAGCGGGCCTTGTGCCCCGTCGGCCGGACCCTCTTCCCCGCGTACCCGAGGAGCGCCGGGACCATGGTGAGGGCGATGAGGACCGCGACGGCGACCGTGCCCGCCGCCGCGACGCCCATCTTGGTGAGCATCGGGATGTTGACGACCGCGAGGCCGACGAGGGCGATGACGACGGTCAGTCCGGCGAAGACCACGGCGGAGCCGGCCGTGCCGGTGGCCCGGCCCGCGGCCTCCTCGCGGTCGCGGCCCTCGGCGAGTTCCGCGCGGTAGCGGGAGACGATGAAGAGCGCGTAGTCGATGCCGACCGCGAGGCCGATCATCATCGCGAGCGTGGAGGTGGTCGTCCCGAGGTCGAGGGCGCTCGCCAGCGCGGTGATCGTGGCGACGCCGATGCCCACGCCGACGAGGGCGGTCAGCAGCGGCAGCCCGGCCGAGACCAGCGAGCCGAAGGTGATGACGAGGACGACCGCGGCGACGGCGATACCGATGATCTCCGTGGTGCCGGTGTGCGGCACGGCCTGGAGGGCGTCACCGCCGATCTCCACGGTCAGCCCGCTGTCCCGGGCGCCGTCGGCGGCGTCCTCCAGCGCGTCCTTGGAGGCGTCCTCCAGTTCCATGCCGGAGACCTCGTACCGGACCTGCGCGTACGCGATCGTGCCGTCCTCGGAGACCGACCCGGTCCTGAACGGGTCGGTGACCGAGGTGACCTCGGAGCCGGTGTCCAGTTCCCTGACCGTCCGCTCGACGGCCGCCTTGTTCGCGGCGTCGGCCATCTTCTCGCCCTCGGGCGCCTTGAAGACGACACGTGCGGTGGCGCCGTCGGCGTTCATACCGGGGAAGCGCCGGTCCAGCAGGTCGAAGGCCTTCTGCGCCTCGGTGCCGGGTACGGAGAAGGAGGAGGAGCCGGCGGCGGGCGCGGAGGCGGCGCCGACGCCCGCGAGGGTCAGCAGCGCGACCCAGATCAGGGCGACGAAGTGTCGTCGCCGGAAGGCGAGTCGGCCCAGTTTGTAGAGGAATGTGGCCACGGGTCGGTACTCCCGTTCAGGTCGTGGACGTGCAGGAGGGCAGGGGTGATCGGCCCGTGTACGGCCGTACCGGGGAGTACGCGAACAGGGTCGATCGGCCCGACGACGTGAGCGGTGGCGTCAGGTTCGGTTCAGCCGCGCGTCACGCGGCGATGGCCGGGGGTGCGTCAGTCGGTCGGTACACCGAGGGCGGGGAGGACCACGGCGTCGATGTACGAGACGAGGAAGGCCTGGGTCGGAGGCAGCTCTTCGAGCAGCGTCCGGGTGGCGAAGGCACCGAGCATCATGTGCATCAGGAACGCGAGCGCCGGGTTGTCCGGCCGGACCTCACCGCGCTCGACCGCGCGCCCCAGCAGCCGCTGGAACTCCGCGATCTGCGGCTCGATGAGGAACTCCCGGAACGCCGCGAGCAGTTCGGGGTTCGTGTGCACCGCCATGGCCAGGCCCCGCATGAGCGCGGAGTTCTGCTCCATGACGTGGTCGGACTCCCGCCGCGCCAGGGCGTGCAGGTCACCGCGGAGGGATCCGGTGTCGATGCCGGACGCGCACATCGACTTCTCCTTGCCGATCGCCTTCGCGACCAGCTCGGCCTTGCCGCCCCACTGGCGGTAGAGGGTGGCCTTGCTGGACCTGGTGCGGCCGGCCACGGCGTCCATGGTGAGGGCGTCGTAGCCGACTTCCCGGAGCAGGTCGAGCACGGCCGCGTACAGCTCGGCCTCGCGCTCGGGCGTGAGCCGACTGCGGCGCGCCGTCGCGGTCTCAGTCATCCCACTCTCCCCACTCCACTGCACGTTCGAGACGACAAGGCTACCGGTCGCGTGCCGGGGCACGGGCCGGACGACCCGCCTTCTCGAACGAAACGGTTTCGTACGCTTACGAAGATACCCCGAGCGCCACAGAAACGAAACGGTTTCGTTCGTGTCCTGAGTCACGCACCCGGCGTCCCCACCACCGAAGCGCCCCCGAAGCGCCCCCGGAACGTCCCGAAGGCCCCGAAAGCCCCCGGAGCAGCACCGGAAGCCAGCCGGAACGCCACCCACCGCACACGAGTTGCCGCGCCCCCGGACCGGGAGAAGCATGGGGAGGTGAGCGACTCAAACGAGACCGGAAGCGGCCGGAACACCCCCGGCTACCTGCGCTTTCCCCATATCGCCGGCGACCGCGTCTGCTTCGTCGCCGAGGACGATCTGTGGCTGGCCCCGCTCGACGGCTCCGAGCGCGCCTGGCGGCTCACCGTCGACCGCACGAAGGCCGCCACCCCGCGCTTCTCGCCCGACGGCCGCCACATCGCGTACACGAGCTGGCGCAGCATCGTCCCGGAGATCCATCTGGTCCCGGTGGACGGCGGAGGCCCCGCACGGCGCCTCACCCACTGGGGCAGCCCCGACACCGAGGTCTGCGGCTGGACGCCCCCGGACTCCGACGCGGGGGGCCGCTCGGACATCCTGGCCGTCGCCTCGCACGGCGAGCCCTTCTCGTACTACACCTGGGCGTACAAGGTCCGCCCCGACGGCGACCCCGGCCGCAAGCTGCCCTGGGGGCCCGTCTCCGCCATCCAGGTCGCCGAGATCGACGGCGAGCGCCGCACCCTGCTGCTCACCGGCACGCCGCCGCACGAACCGGCCTCCTGGAAGCGCTACCGGGGCGGTGCCACGGGCCGCCTCTGGCTGCACGGCGAACGGCTGCTGCCCGACCTCCAGGGGCATCTGCACTCCCCCGTGTTCGTCGGCGGCCGGATCGCCTTCCTCTCCGACCACGAGGGCGTCGGCAACCTCTACTCCTGCGCGTACGACGGCTCCGACCTGCGCCGCCACACCGACCACGACGCCTTCTACGCCCGGCACGCGGCGAGCGACGGCAGCCGGGTGGTGTACCAGTGCGCGGGCGACCTGTGGATCGTCGACGACCTCTCCCCCGGCGCAGTCCCCCGCCGCCTCGACATCCGCCTAGGCGGATCGCTCACCGGCCGGCGGCCGTACCAGGTGCCGGCCGCGCAGCACGTCGACGGCCTGTCGGTCGACGAGACGGGCCGGGCGAGCGCGGTCGTCGTCCGCGGCAGCCTGTACTGGCTGACCCACCGCGACGGGCCCGCCCGGACCATCACCGACACCCCCGGTGTCCGGGTCCGGCTGCCCGAGATGCTGGGCTCCGGCGGCCAGGTGGCGTACGTGACGGACGCCGACGGCGAGGACGCGATCGAGATCGCCTACCTCCCCCGGGCCACCGGCGACCGCGAGCCCCGCCGCCTCGCCTCCGGCGCGCTGGGCCGTGTCCTGGAGATGGTCGCGGACCCGGCGGGCGAGCGCCTCGCCCTCGCCGCGCACGACGGACGGCTGCTGCTGCTCGACGCCGCGGAGGACGCCGACGGCGAGGTCACCGAGATCATCACCTCGATCAACGGACCCGTCCGCGACCTCGCGTTCTCCCCGGACGGCAGCTGGCTGGCCTGGTCCCATCCGGGCATCGGCCGCACCCTGCGCCAGATCAAGATGGCCCGCCTGAAGGACCGGTTCATCGTCGACGTCACGAACGGCCGGTTCGAGGACGAGAACCCGGTGTTCACCAGTGACGGCCGCTATCTGGCCTTCCTGTCCTGGCGCGGCTTCGACCCGGTCTACGACGTCCACACGGGCGACCTGTCCTTCCCCCTCGGCTGCCGCCCCTACCTGGTCCCGCTCTCCTCCGCCACGCCCTCCCCGTTCGCCCTGAACCCCGACGGCCGCCCGGTCGCCGGGGGCATGGACCCCGGCGAGGACGAGGAGGCCGGCGGCACCGTCACCGTGGAGGTCGAGGGTCTGGAGAACCGCGTCACGCCCTTCCCGGTCACCGCCTCCAAGTACTCGGCGCTCTGCCCGGTGAGCGGCGGCGGGCTGGTCTGGCTGCGCTGGCCGATCTCGGGCGCCCTCGGCGAGACCTTCGCCAACCCCGACGACACGACCGGGCGCCCGACCCTCGAATACTTCAACATCAGCAAGGCGAAGAAGTCCGAACTCGTCGCCCACCTCGACTGGTTCGCGATCAGCGGCGACGGCACCCGCCTCGTGGTCGTCGACGAGGGCGACCTGCGGGCCGTCCCCTCCACCGAGCCCGGCGACAGCGACAGCACCGTCTGGATCGACCTGCGGCGCATCATGCACGAGGCCGACCCGGCCGCCGAGTGGCGCCAGTCCTACGCCGAGGCGGGCCGGCTGATCCGCGCCTACTTCTGGGACCCGGGGATGAGCGGCATCGACTGGGACGGCGTCCTCGACCAGTACCGGCCGCTGGTCGAACGGGTCGCCTCCCCCGACGAGTTCGCCGACCTCCTGCGCGAGGTCCTCGGTGAACTGGGCACCTCCCACGCGTATGTGTCCGCCGCCCGCCGCAACGAGGGCCCGCCCCACTACCAGCGCCGCCAGGGCCTCCTCGGCGCGAACTTCGTCCGCCGGGACGACGGCTGGCAGGTCCGCCGGGTCCTGCCCGGCGACTCCTCGGACTCCAAGGCCCGATCCCCGCTCGCCGGTACGGGCATCCGCGAGGGCGCCGTCCTCACCCATGTCGACGGCCGCCCGGTGGACCCGGTGACGGGCCCGTTCCCGCTGCTGGCCGGGGCGGGCGGTACGACGGTGGAGCTGACGTTCACCCCGGCGGAGGGCGAGGGCCGCGCACGCCGGGTGGCCGTGGTCCCGCTGCTCGACGAACGCCCCCTGCGCTACCAGGACTGGGTCGCCAAACGCCGCGAGGTCGTCCACGAACTCAGCGGCGGCCACTGCGGCTACCTCCACATCCCCGACATGGGCGGCTCCGGCTGGGCCCAGTTCAACCGCGACCTGCGGATGGAGGTGTCCCGGCCGGCCCTGATCGTCGACGTGCGCGGCAACGCGGGCGGCCACATCAGCGAACTGGTGGTGGAGAAACTCACCCGGAAGATCCTCGGCTGGGACCTCACCCGCGACGCCCAGCCGGTGTCGTACGCCTCCAGCGCGCCACGCGGCCCGGTGGTCGCCCTCGCCGACGAGGCGACCTCGTCCGACGGCGACATGATCACGGCCGCCTTCAAACTGCTGGGGCTGGGCCCGGTCGTGGGCCTGCGCACCTGGGGCGGAGTCGTCGGTATGACCGGCCGCCACCAACTCGGCGACGGCACCGTCATCACGGTCCCCATGAACGCCGCCTGGTTCGACGCCTACGGCTGGTCCATCGAGAACCGGGGCGTCCTCCCCGACGTCGAGGTCCACCGCACCCCCCTCGACTGGGCCGAGGGCCGCCACTCCCAGCTCGGCGCCGCCGTGGACCTCGCCCTGGACCTCCTCAGGAGCCGGCCCGCGGCGAACCCCCCGGACTACGGCGACGTCCCCGACAGGTCCCGCCCCAAACTGCCGCCGAGGAACACCGGCTGACACGGGAAAGGGGCGCCCTCGGTGAAGAGGGCGCCCCTTTCAGGACCTCAGCGGACGCTCGACTCAGATGTCGTAGTCCGGCTGGAACCGGTCGTCGGCGTCACGCAGATCGCGCTCACGCTCGCTCTCGGGCTGACGCCCGCGCTGCCCAGGCTGCTGCTGAGCCCGCTCACGCTCCTGACGCGCGCGCTCCTCCGGGGACGGCCGCCGCGACTCCTCCGGAGTCCGCCCGGCCTTCTGCCGCGCCTGGTGCTTGAGCTGCTCGGTCTTCTCCTGGAACTGGTCCTTCATGCCCATGTGGTTTCACTCCCGTACTGGGTGAGGGGATCGGGCCTCGACCAGACAAACACGGGCGGACAACCCACGCATTTCGATCACTCACTCACGGTCACCGGCCACCCGGCGCTCCCGCTCGTCGGCCGCCCCGCCCGCCCCCACGAGCCCGGTCGGCACCCCCCGCAGCCGCCCCTCGAACCGCCGCACCTCACGCGGCCCGAAAGCCCCGATCAGCCCCGGCAGATACCCGCGCACGCCCTGCATCCCCCGCAGCCACCACTGCCCGTAGACATGCCCGGACCGCCGCTCGATCCCGGCGACGATCCGGTCGACGGCCGGCCCCAGCGGATAGGTCTTGCCGGCCGGCCACGGCAGCCGCTCGCGCAACTCCCGCATGGCGTGCTCCTGATCGGCCCCGCGCACCATGTCCGTGTCGGTCCATGACAGATACGCGACGCCGACGCCCACGCCCTTGTGCCCGACCTCGGCCCGCAGACTGTGCGCGTACGCCTCGACGCCCGCCTTGGACGCGCAGTACGCCGTCATCATCGGCGCCGGTGTGATCGCGGCGAGGGAGGCGATCTGCAGCAGATAGCCCCGGCTCTCCACCAGCGCGGGCAGGAACGCCCGTCCGGTGACGGCCGATCCGACGAGGTTGACCTCGATGACCCGCCGCCAGGCGTCGGGGTCGGAGTCGACGAAGGGCCCGCCGTTGGCGACGCCCGCGTTGGCGACCACGATGTCCACCCGGCCGAAGCGCTCCTTCACCTCGGCGGCGACCCGCGTCATGGCCTCGTGGTCGGTGACGTCGGCGTGCCAGAACTCGTTCTCGCCGTAGAGGCGTTCGGAGACCCGCTTGAGTTCGTCCGGCTCCAGCCCGACCAGCGCGACCCTCACCCCGCGCACCGAGAGCTTGCGGGCGAGGAGTTCCCCGACGCCCCGCGCCGCCCCGGTGACCACCGCGACCCGACCTTCCAGGGCGTTGCCCCTGCTGCCGCCCCTGCTCATGCGTCCGCCTCCTCCAGCTCGTCCCGCTCGGTCCGTGGTCCGTACGCCGTCACCAGCCCGCGTATCCGGGCGGTCACCGCCTCCGGTGCCTCCACCGGCGACATGTGCCCGACACCGGTCAGCTCGGTCACGCCCACGCAGTCCGGCAGCGCGGCGGCCAGCGTCCGCGAGTGCACCGGCGGGGTCATCCGGTCCGCCGTGCCCACCAGGACCGCGGCCGGCACCGTCAACTCCCGTACACCGTGGTCGAGGTCGAGCGTGTCGAGGACCTTCGACCAGGCGTGCCGCACCCGCGCCGGACACGCGTGCACGATCCGCGCGCACGCCTCGACCATCACCGGCGACGAACCGGGGCCCATGGTGGCGTACTTGAGGATCCGCCGGGCCACCGGTGTGACCGGCCCGAGCGGCGCCCGCGAGCCGAGGACCTTGCGGGTGAGCCAGGTGCGCACCCGTCCGGCGCGACCGGGCACCACGAGCGCCTCGGAGACCAGCCTCGAACTGCCGGTGCTGCACAGCAGCACCGCCGCCGCGTGCTCCCGGACACCGGCCCGCCCCGCGGCCGCCATCAGCGTCATCCCGCCCATGGAGTGTCCGGCGAGCACGGCCTTCTCGCCGGGCGCGAGCGTCGCCGCGAGCACCGCCTCCAGGTCGTCCGCGAGGGCGTCCGTGCTGCACAGGGCGGCGGCGGGGCTGCGCCCGTGGCCGCGCTGGTCGTAGGCGATCACCCGGTGGTCGGCGGCCAGGTCCCGGATCTGCGCCGCCCAGAACGCGGTCGAGCAGGTCCAGCCGTGCACCAGCACCACCGCGGGCGCGTCGTCGGGGCCGTGGATCTCGACGTGCAGCCGGGCGCCGTCGGCGGACACGGCCGTCAACTCCCGTACGGCGACGGGCGGGGCGTAGGGCCCGTGCTTCACATGGGTCAGTCGGGTCACGCTCCGGCCTCCACCTTCGTCGCCTCGGTCGCGGTCGTCCCCCGGGTCTTCCCCGGACCGGACCCCGGCACCCGCAGCACCTCGTACTCGGCGAGGTCCACGCGCCGGGTGGCGCCGCGGAACTCCGTGGTGGTGCCGGGCCAGATGGTCGTGTTGCGGCCGTGCGCGTCGAGGTACCAGCTGGTGCAGCCGCCGGTGTTCCACACGGTCCGCTCCATGCGCTTCTGCACGCGCAGGTTCCAGGCGTCCACGGCGTCGGTCCTGGCGTCGAGGGCGACCCGGCCGCCGAGGACGTCCAACTGCCGCAGATAGTCCGCCATGTAGTTCAGCTGGGACTCGATCATCAGGATCATGCTGGAGTTCCCGAGGCCCGTGTTGGGCCCGATGATCGTCATCCAGTTCGGGAACCCGGCGGCCGACGCCCCGCGCAGCGCCCGCATCCCGCCGTCGGCCCAGGACTCCGCGAGGGTACGGCCGTCGGCACCCACCACCCGGTCGGCGATGGGCATGTCGGTGACATGGAACCCGGTGGCGAAGACGATCGCGTCGGCCTCGGCGGTGGTCCCGTCGGCCGCGACGAGCGTGGAGCCGTCGACGCGGGCGAGCCCGGAGGCGACCACGTCGACGTTCGGCCGGGTGAGCGCCGGATAGTAGGTGTTCGACAGCAGGATCCGCTTGCAGCCGATGCGGTAGTCGGGGGTCAGCTTGGCGCGCAGCGCGGGGTCCTTGACCGCCCGTGCCATGTTCCGCCGGGCCATCCGCTCGACCAGGCCAAGCTGTTCGGGGCGCTTGGTGAAGGCCTGCACCTGGAGCTCCCGGATGCCCCACAGCAGCCCGCGCCGGGCCTGCGTGGTGAAGGGCAGCTGCCGGTGCAGCCATCGCTCGGCGCGGCTGATGTCGCGGTCGACACGGGGCAGCACCCAGGGCGGGGTCCGCTGGAAGAGGGTCAGCCGGCCGGCCTCGGGCTGGATCGCCGGCACGATCTGGATCGCCGAGGCGCCCGTCCCGACCATCGCGACCCGCTTGCCGCGCAGGTCGTAGCCGTGGTCCCAGCGCGCGGAGTGGAACACCCTGCCCGGGAAGGAGTCGATACCGGGGACGTCGGGGGCCTTGGGGTCGGAGAGCGGCCCGGTGGCGGAGACGACGACGTCGGCGGAGAGCCGCCCGCCGCTGGTCTCGATCTCCCAGCGCAGCCGCTCACCGTCCCAGCTCATCCGCTTGACCTCGGAGTGCAGACGGATGTGCGGCCGGAGCCGGAAGACATCGGTGACGTGCTCCAGATACGCCCGGATGTGCTCCTGCCCGGAGAAGGTGCGCGGCCAGTCCGGATTGGGCGCGAACGAGAACGAGTACAGGTGCGACGGCACGTCGCAGGCACACCCCGGATAGTCGTTGTCCCGCCAGGTGCCGCCGACCGAGCCGCCCCGTTCCAGCACGACGAAGTCGGTGATCCCTTCCCGCCGCAGCCGTACGGCGGCGCCGAGCCCGCCGAACCCGGCCCCGATCACCGCCACCCGGACATGCGGGGGCAAGGACTCACCCCCGCCGCCGTCCTCGTGCCCCTGCTCATGTTCGTGCCCGTGTCCGTGCTCGGCCATCCGGTACCTCCACGCCTCATCGCGTGCGCCACCGCGTCCGCACCTTGCGTCCGCACCTCATGTCCACGCCAGTAATCACTGGCGCAATGGCGAGACTAGGGCAGGACCGTACCGATGGGTAGGGGTCGGGCGCTGCCAAGTTACCGGCGGTACAACATAGGCTTCCCCTGTGGCAGCAGACGGCGAGCGACGCGAGTACCGCATGGAGGAGCTGGCCAGGGAGGCCGGCATCACCGTACGCACCCTGCGCTTCTACCGGGAGCGCAGACTGATCCCGCCACCCCGCCGCGAGGGCCGTATCGCCTGGTACGACGACACGCACCTGGCCCGGCTGCGCACGATCTCGGCGCTGCTGGACCGCGGCCACACCCTGAACGGCATCGCGGAACTCGCCGAGGCCTTCGACCAGGGCCGCGACGTGGGCGAGCTGCTGGGCCTCGGCGCCCCCACCGAGGAAACCCCCGTGCGCCTCACCCCCGAGGCCCTCGCCGACCACTTCGGCGACCAGGCGACCCCCGAGAACCTCTCCGCCGCCCTCGACCTCGGCTACCTCGCCACCGACGGGGGCGAGATCGTCCACATCAGCCGCCGCCTGCTCGACGTCTCCGCAGCCCTGGTCCGCGAGGGCATCCCCCTGGCCGACATCCTCACCGCCGGCCGCCGGGTCCGCACCCACGCCGAGGCCCTGGCCGCCCTCTTCACCGACCTCATCCTCAACCATCCCGACCGCACCCCCGAGGACCTGGAACGCCTGCGGCCCCTGGCGAAGAGCGTGGCGGAGGCGGAACTCTCGATGGCCCTGGACCGGCGCCTGCGCCAGGCGGGGCGGGGGGACAACCCTTAGGTGCTTTGGTTCGGATCAGCGGGCGGACCACAGGAAGGTGCCGGCGATGTGGGGTCCGGCCGGGTGGACGGTCGCGGTCTTCTCGTGGCGGTGGCGATACCGCGCCACTGCGTCGCGCCCGGGGACGGGCCGCGGGCGGGACGGTCAGCCGATGCTGAACCAGGTCCACACCACCAGCACGACAGGGCCCGGGCAGGCGATCACGCCCAGCAGAAGCATGCGATGCGGCAGCTCCATGCGGCGGACACCCGGCGCGAAGGCCATCGCACCCAGCACGGCGGCCGCACCGGCCACGCCCAGCAGGCAGTCCGGCAGCGAGGCGCCCATCGGCGCACCTGCCGCCGCACCCCCCAGCGCCGCCAGGCCGACCAGGACTGCCAGCCAGACCATCGACATCATCGTGATGCCCCACAGCAAGCCCGCCAGCAGTCGCACACCCGTCCGGCGCGGCGGGGGTGCCGGCTTCCACGGGCTGTAGAGAGTCGCGTTGGTGTGGGAGTCCACTTGGGTGCCCTTCCGACAGGTTGTCGTCGATACTCGCCTGCCGGAGCCCCTGCGGCCTGAGGTCGCGTACTCAACACCCCACCGTCTCGTACTCAGACGGCGTCAGAGGTCGTAGACGACGGTCACCGGCGCGTGGTCCGACCACCGCTCCGCATGCGTGGCCGCCCGCTCCACGAACCCCTTGACCGCCTTGCGGGCGAGGCCGGGGGTGGCCACCTCGTAGTCGATGCGCCAGCCGGTGTCGTTGTCGAAGGCCCGCCCCCGGTACGACCACCAGGTGTATGGCCCCTCGACGTCGGGGTGCAGGGCGCGTACGACGTCGACATAGCCGCCGTCGGTCTCGTCGAAGACGCGGCTGAGCCACTCCCGCTCCTCCGGGAGGAAGCCGGAGTTCCTGACGTTGCCGCGCCAGTTCCTGAGGTCGGCCTCGCGGTGGGCGATGTTCCAGTCGCCGCACACGACGACCTCGCGCCCGTCGGCGGCGGCCCGCTCGCGCAGTTCCTTCAGATAGGCGAGGAACTCCCCCATGAACCGGACCTTCTCGTCCTGGCGCTCGGTCCCGACCTCACCCGAGGGCAGGTAGAGGCTCGCCACGGTGACACCGGGCAGGTCGGCCTCGACATAGCGCCCGGCGGCGTCGAACTCGGCCGACCCGAAACCCACCCGCACCCGGTCCGGTTCACGCCGGCTGTACAGCGACACCCCCGCGCGCCCCTTGGCGGCGGCCGGCGCGTGCACGACGTGCCACCCGTCGGGCTGCCGCACCGCCTCGGGCAGCTGTCCGGGCTCGGCACGCACCTCCTGGAGGCACAGCACATCCGCGGAGGTCCCGCCGAGCCACTCCACGAAGCCCTTCTTCGCGGCGGCCCGGAGCCCGTTCACATTCACAGAGGTCACAGTGAGCACCGGTGCACGATACCCGTACATTGGACTGGGTCCAGTTTCCGACGAGACCGCTCATCCCCTACGCCTGCATAGTTGTACGATCCACGACATGATTATCCGTCCCATGCCCTTCGACCATCCCGACGCCGTCAAGCTGAACGACGAGGTCCAGGCCGAGTACCACGTCCGCTACGGCGACGGCGGGGACGCCACCCATGTCGATCCCGCGCACTTCACGCCGCCGGCCGGGCTGTATCTGATCGCCTACGACGGCCTGGCCAGACCGGTCGCGACGGGCGGGTGGCGGTCCCAGGACGCCAACGACGAGGGCTACCTGGACGGGGACGCCGAGATCAAGCGCATGTACGTCACTCCCGCGGCCCGAGGTCTGGGGCTGGCCCGCCGCATCCTGGGCGAGCTGGAGGCCGACGCCCGCGCGGCGGGCCGTACGCGCATGGTCCTCGAAACCGGCACCAAGCAGCCCGAGGCCGTCGCCCTCTACACCTCCAGCGGCTACGAACCCTGCGCCAAGTTCGGCTACTACCGCTTCCACGAACTGAGCCTGTGCTTCGCCAAGCCGCTGTGAGCGGAACGGGGCCGGACCCGGCGGCGCGAGAATCCCGGTGCCGCCGCGGCCCCGCGACCCTACCGTGGCCCCGTGAAAGACAACCGCCGACTGCGCCGCATGGTCGTGGGTGACACCACCTGGCTCTGGACGGTCCGCCAACGCCCCCACCGCGTCCACGGCCACTGCCGCCTGAAGCTCACCCTCTACCCCGAGGGTCCCCGGCGCCGCCGTTTGGTCCTGCTCTTCGCCCCGGCCGAGAACCGGGTCGTCTCCAACTGCTACTTCGCGGCCGGCGACCTGGTCCGCCTCCCGGACCACACCTGGCTCAACCTGTACGAGCCCGCCACGGTCCGCCGCCTCCTGGACGCCGCGTCCCCCGCCCTGGACCGCTCCCCGTCCGCCCACACCGTCGAACTGGACGGCTGGCCCTACTTCGACGCGATCACCGCCCCGCCGTCCGCCGAACCCACGGCAACCGGCTGACAACACGTCAGAGCCCCCAGTGGTGATACCACTGGGGGCTCTGAGCTGCGTGGACCTGAGGGGATTTGAACCCCTGGCCCCCTCGATGCGAACGAGGTGCGCTACCGGACTGCGCCACAGGCCCTTGCAACGAGTGAAACTCTAGCATCCCCATCCGGCTGCTTGGAAATCCGTTCCCGGTGGGCCGCCGATCGGCTTCCGGCCGGCTCGTGGCTGGTCAGGGAGCGGGAGGACCGCGGCGCCGGGGGTCACTCGTTGGCCGCGCGGGGGCGGTCGCCGTCCTCGTACTGGTCGAAGAGCGGTGTACGCCCCCGCTCGCGGGAGCGGCGTGCCGACGCGGCGCGGCGGGCGTCGGAGCGGCCGCCGTCGGGGGCGTCCGCGGACTCGGCGGACCCGGGGCCGGCCGGGTCCTCCTCGGCGTCGGGCTCCGACTCCGCCTCGCGTGCGCCCGCCTGCGGGTCGGCCGCGCTGGAGCGCGCGGAGCTCCAGGCGTCCGGTGCGCCGAGGTCGACCCCGGAGGTGGCCCGGGGGGCCACCGGCGCGGTGACATAGGTCGGAAGCGGAACGGGGACCGGGTCCCAGCTCTCGCCCTGTCCGGGCTTGCGCTGCCGCTCGCGCTGCTGGTCGATCCACTCGGCGTGGTCGGTCTGTTCGACGAGGGCTCGGCGGTCGGCCGCGAGGGCGTTCAGGTCCGGCCTGGTCTCCTCGTTCTCCGGCCCGTCCTCCGGCTCGTCGGCGTCCACCGCTTCGGGGACCGGCCGCCGCCGGGGCTGCCGTTCCCGCAACTGCTGTGCCGCCGCCTCGGCCCGCCGCCGGTCCATGACATACGCGAACCGCTTTCGCTCCTGGCGGCGCAGATGCGCGATGTACCCGCTCAACAGCACCGCGGGGACGGCGGGGGCCCACAGAAGGGCGAGTCCGCCGACCGCGGCGACCACCGCGCCGAGAGTGAAGGCGACGAAGAGCATCATGGTCGTGCGCCGTCGGCGCGCCAGCACCTTCGAGCGCCGGGCCCGCGCCAGGGCCTCCGCCGAACTCGCCCGGCGTGCGCCCCCCCTTTGCATGCCTGACGGCGAAAGAGAGGGCGAGGACGGCGCCGGGGGCTTCGCACGGGCGGCGCCCGGCGCCCCGGTCGCCCCCTGTGGGGCCGCCTTGCCCTGGGGTGCCGGTTTCCCCGGCTGCTGTGCCTGCTTGGGGGGTCGCGGTGACTCGCCGCGCTCCACCGGGAGTTGGGCCTTCGTGTGCGCCCGGTGCGGGGGCATGGCGAAGGCCCGGACGTCCACCGAGTCGGTGACGCCGTCCGGGTGGGCGTCGGGCTCCCCCTCCTCGGCGGAGCGCGCCCGCAGGTCCTTGGCGTATCGGCGCTCCATGCCCGCCCGTCCGGAAAGCAGCCGGATGGCGGTGCTGAAGCGTTCCGTCGGACGGGCCTCGTTCAGCTCGTCCTGCCTACGGAGCCACATCGGCACCAAGTAGGCGGCCCAGGCCCCGACGATGACTGCGTAGATGAGGCCGCTGCTGCTCACGCTCACACCGTAGAGGGGTTTGCATGGGGCCATCTGCCAATTGGGCCGGTGTGTCGCACGATCTGGCTGATATTTCGAGCTTTTCTTGTGACCGATCCGATCAGCTGGCCGCTGAGAGCGGGAATTTCACGCATCAAGACCGAATCGAGTACGCACGGAGAACGCTTCGACTCGTTCAACTCGATCGTCGGCCGATCAGCTTTCTTCGAACAAATATTTCATTTATTGGGGCGGTCCCGGCTGGCCCGCGTCTGAGCCGGCGTTCCGAGGGTTCCGCGCCCGTTCACGCCGCCAGCGGCCGAGCAGCCCCTCGGGGACCTCTTCGGCGGTGAGCGCGAAGACCAGATGGTCACGCCAGGCACCGTCGATGTGAAGATATCGTGGACGCAGGCCTTCCTCGCGGAATCCGAGTTTCTCCACCACCCGCCGGCTGGGCTGGTTCTCGGGGCGAATGCAGACCTCGATGCGGTGCAGTCCGACGGTTCTGAAGCAGTGGTCGACGACGAGCGCCACCGCCGTCGGCATCACCCCGCGCCCGGCCACCGACTCGTCGATCCAGTAGCCGACGTGCCCGGAACACATCGAGCCCCAGGTGATCCCCGCGACCGTCAACTGCCCGACGAGCTGCCCCCGGTACTCGATGACGAACGGCAGCATCCGGCCCGCGTTCGCCTCCGCGCGCAGATGGCGGACCATCTGACGGTACGTCGGCCGGTGCGCGATGGGGCCGCTGGGTGTGGGCGGCGGGATGGTCGCCTCCCAGGGGCGCAGCCAGTCCCGGTTGCGCCGGTTGACCTCCCGCCAGGCCCGCTGGTCGCGCATCCTTATGGGCCGGAGGACCACATCGCCGTCCACCAGCACCACGGGCCAGGAGGGGCTGTTCAGCGCGCACCCCCGGGGTGTCCGGAGGGTCGCTCGTGGCCCTCGGTGACGGAGGCGCCCCCGCCGCCGCTCGGCCCCGGATGGTCCCCGCCGCGGATCTGGTCGACGGCATGGGCCAGCAGCGGCTCCAGGACGGCCAGACCGTCCCGTACGCCGCCGGTGGAGCCCGGCAGGTTGACGATCAGGGTCCGGCCGGCGACTCCGGCGAGGCCCCGGGAGAGCGCCGCCGTGGGCACCTTGTCCCGGCCGTACGCCCGGATCGCCTCGGGGATGCCGGGCACCTCGTGGTCGAGGACCGCGCGGGTGGCCTCGGGGGTGCGGTCGGTGGGCGAGACGCCCGTGCCGCCGGTCGTCACGATCACGTCGTACCCGGCGTGCACGCCCGCGCGCAGCGCCGCCTCCACGGGGTCGCCGTCGGGCACCACCTGCGGCCCCTCCACGGCGAACCCGAACCGCGCCAGCCCTTCGGCGACCAGCGGCCCGCCCCTGTCCTCGTAGACCCCGGCGGAGGCCCGGTTGGAGGCGGTCACCACCAGGGCCCGGTAGGCGGCGGGGGCATCCTCGGCGGGGCCGTGCGCGGCGCCGACGGTCTCGCGGTGCGGGGCGTCGCTCATGACCGGCTCCAGTCGCCCGACTTGCCGCCCGTCTTCTCCTCGACGCGTACGTCCGTGATGACCGCTCCCTTGTCGACGGCCTTGACCATGTCGATCACGGTGAGCGCGGCCACGGAGACGGCGGTGAGGGCCTCCATCTCGACGCCCGTGCGGTCGGTGGTCTTGACGGTGGCCAGGATCTCCACGGCGTCGTCCACGACCGACAGGTCAAGTCTGACGCCCGACACCGACAACGGGTGGCAGAGCGGGATGAGGTCGGGCGTGCGCTTGGCGCCCATGATCCCGGCGATGCGCGCGGTGGCGAGGGCGTCGCCCTTGGGGACGCCCTCGCCGCGCAGCAGTTCGACCACCTGCGGTGAGACCAGGACCCGGCCGCTGGCGCGGGCGGTGCGCGCGGTCACGTCCTTCCCTGAGACGTCGACCATGCGCGCGGCGCCCGCCTCGTCGATGTGGGTCAGTCGGTCCTGCGGCGTACTCATGGTGGTGTGGCGCTCCCGGTCGGTGCCCGTCGCGGTGCGGCGCGCGGCCTGTTGTGCGCGACACGGTACGCCACCCTCGGCGGTTCGGCCGAGCAGGACCGCTGCGGCCGCGGATCGCCGCCGCGGGCTCTCAGCCCAGCAGGACGACCTCGACCTCCGTGCCGGGCTCGACGGACTCGGCGTCCTCGGGGATCACGATCAGCGCGTCGGCCTGCGCCAGGGCCGCGACCAGGTGCGATCCGGCGCCACCCACGGGGGTGACCTGTCCGTCGGCGTAGGTGCCCCGCAGGAACTGGCGGCGCCCGGCGGGCGAGGTCAGCGCCTTGGGTGCCCGGAGGGTTGCCGTGGCCGTCGGACGGTGGACGTCCTCGAGCCCCATCAGGGTGCGGATGGCGGGCCGGACGAAGAGCTCGAAGGAGACGTACGACGACACCGGGTTGCCCGGGAGCGCGAGCAGCGGGGTGTGGTCGGGGCCGATGGTGCCGAAGCCCTGGGGCTTGCCGGGCTGCATGGCGAGCTTGCGGAACTCGATGCCGGCGCCCTCCTCGTCCTCGTCGGCGACGGACTGCAGCGCCTCCTTGACGACGTCGTACGCGCCCACGCTGACCCCGCCGGTGGTGACCACGAGGTCGGCGCGGACGAGTTGGTCGTCGATGGTGGAGCGGAGGGTCTCGGCGTCGTCGGCGACGGCACCCACGCGGTAGGCGATCGCGCCGGCGTCGCGGGCGGCGGCGGTGAGGGCGAAGCTGTTGGAGTCGTAGATCTGGCCGGCGCCCAACCGCTCGCCCGGCGGGACCAGTTCGCTGCCGGTGGAGATCACCACCACGCGCGGGCGCGGACGGACGCGTACCGACGCCCGGCCGATGGCGGCCAGCAGCCCGAGCTGCGGCGGGCCGAGGACCGTGCCCGCCGTGAGGGCGCGCTCCCCGGCCTTCACGTCGCTGCCCTTCGCCCGAACGTGCGCGCGTGCCTCGGCGGCGCGGTGGACGGCGACCTGGCCGGTGGCGCCGTCGGGGCTCGCGCTGCGGGCGCGCATCGCGGCGACGGGCCCCTCACCGAGGCCACCGTCCGTCCACTCCACGGGGACGACGGTCTCGGCGCCGGGCGGCAGGGGGGCACCGGTCATGATGCGGGCGGCCTCGCCGGGTCCCACGTGGGGCTGCTCGGCCGCGCCCGCCGCCACGTCCCCGACGACCGTGAGCACGGCCGGGAACTCCTCGCTCGCGCCCGCGATGTCCGCGACCCGCACCGCGTACCCGTCCATGGAGCTGTTGTCGAACGGCGGCAGGGACACCGGCACCGTGACGTCCTCGACCAGGACGCAGCCCTGGGCGTCGAGGAGCTGCAGCTCGATGGGTTCCAGGGGGCGGACGGTGGCGAGGACGTCCTCCAGGTGTTCGGTCACCGACCACAGGTGGTCCCGGCCGGTGGCGCGGGTCGCGGCGCTGCTCAAAGTGGCTACATCTCCTCGGCTACGAAGCTGCGAAGCCAGGTCCGGAAGTCCGGGCCCAGGTCTTCACGTTCGCATGCGAGTCTGACAATGGCACGCAGGTAGTCGCCACGGTCCCCGGTGTCATAGCGGCGGCCCTTGAAGACGACGCCGTGCACGGGACCGCCGACCTTCTCGTCCGCGGCGAGCTGCTGCAGGGCGTCGGTGAGCTGGATCTCGCCGCCGCGGCCCGGCTCCGTCTTGCGCAGGACCTCGAAGATCTGCGGGGCGAGGACGTAGCGGCCGATGATCGCGTAGTTCGACGGGGCGTCGGCCGGGTCGGGCTTCTCGACCATGCCCGTCACCTTGACGACGTCGCCGTCCTCGGTGCTCTCGACGGCGGCGCACCCGTAGAGGTGGATCTGCTCGGGGGCGACCTCCATGAGCGCGATGACGCTGCCGCCGTGCTGTTCCTGGACCTCGACCATGCGCTTCAGGAGCGGGTCGCGGGGGTCGATGAGGTCGTCGCCGAGGAGGACCGCGAAGGGCTCGTTCCCCACGTGGGGCGCGGCGCACAGGACGGCGTGGCCGAGGCCCTTGGGGTCGCCCTGGCGTACGTAGTGGATCGTCGCGAGGTCGTTGGACTCCTGGACCTTGGAGAGCCTGCTGCCGTCGCCCTTCTTCTCCAGGGCCGACTCGAGCTCGTGGTTGCGGTCGAAGTGGTCCTCGAGGGGGCGCTTGTTGCGTCCGGTGATCATCAGGACGTCGTCGAGCCCCGCGGCCGCCGCCTCTTCGACCACGTACTGGATCGCCGGCTTGTCCACGACCGGCAGCATCTCCTTCGGAGTGGCTTTGGTGGCCGGGAGAAAGCGAGTGCCGAGACCCGCGGCGGGAATGACAGCCTTACTGATCCTGGGGTTCGCCTCAGTCATGTCCGCAACCATATCCGGTGCCTTTATGAAGAATCTGTGGCTCCGGTCAATTCGCTCTCATATGAGCAGATTAGAAGGGTACTAGGGCAACCTGTGAGTCAGATGGGTCGTGAAGCGGAGCCTCCCAAGCGAACGTTGCGCAGAGAGTTCCTCGCGGTGAGGAACGGATTGACAGACGATGACGTCAGGAAAACGGCGGAGCTCCTCGCCGGGCGGGCGCTCGACCTGCCCGAGCTGGCGCACGCGCGTACGGTCGCGGCGTACGTCTCCGTGGGGCGCGAACCCGGCACCCTCGCGCTCCTCGACGCGCTGCGCGCCCGCGGGGTGCGCGTCCTGCTGCCGGTCCTCCTGCCGGACAACGACCTCGACTGGGGCGTGTACGAGGGAGAGGGCTCCCTCGCGGGCGTGCGGCACGGCGGCGGCCGTATGGCCCTTCTGGAGCCCGTCGGCGAGCGCCTCGGCCCCGACGCCGTGACCACCGCCGACGCCGTGCTCCTCCCGGGGCTCGCCGTGGATGCGCGCGGGATGCGGCTGGGCAGGGGCGGCGGCTCGTACGACCGCGTCCTCGCCCGCCTGGAGCGCGCGGGCGCCGACCCGGCCCTGGTGGTGCTGCTGTACGACACGGAGGTCGTGGACCTGGTCCCCGGGGAACCGCACGACCGGCCGGTGCACGCGGCGGTGACCCCCTCCGGGGTGCGCCGCTTCCGGTGACCGGGCGCCCGCGCTGACCGGGCGCCCGCGCGGCCGGAACGTGAAAGCGGCCCCCGCACGTGCGGGGGCCGCTTTCGTGATCAGCCGGTCATGGCTTCAGCAGCAGCGTGTCGCTCGTGTTCTCCTGGACCGCCTTGCTGGAGAAGGACCACGTCAGCAGTTCGCCCTTGACCCACTTGGCGGTCTGGTCCGTGTAGTGCGCGTTGTACGCGTGCCCGGACGCACCCGTGAGGTTGATCCACTTGGACTTGTCGAGGTTCCCGAGGTTCACGATCATCCGCATCGACGGCACCCACACGACCTCGTAGCCGCCCGCCGCGTTCCAGCCGCTGGCGTTGACCGTGGCCTCGCCGCCGCCGAGCTTCCAGGGGCCGCGGTTGAGCATGTACTTCAGGAATCCGGGGCCCTCGGTGCCGAGCGTCTGGTTCTTCAGGAACAGGCGGTGCAGCCGGCCCCAGCTCCAGGTGTCGATGTCCTTGCCGAGCCTGGCGGTCAGCTCCCAGCGGGCGTCGCGCATGGCCCGCGCGAACAGCTCGTCACGGGTGTCGGCGGCCTTCTGGTTGCGGAGCGCCGGCGTGGACCACCAGTCGTTGTCCTGGTCGTCGATGATCCGGCGGACCACCTCGAACCAGCGGTCGCCGCCGTCCGGCTGGGCCTGGTCGGCGTCGCGCCTGCCGCACTCGCGCACCCGGCGGTCCTCGTCGGCGGGCCCGGTGCTGTCGACCGGCTCGACCGACAGGCACTGGCCCTTGACCCGCAGTTCCTTGGGCAGCTTGTTGCCGAAGGCGAGCTTGAGGATGTTGCGCCAGACGGAGTTGAAGTACGCGGCGGCCGCCGAGTCGGCGTCCTGGGTGTAGTCCCAGCCCTCCAGGAGCTTCTGCGCCTCGCGGACGTGCTTGTCCTCGACGTCGATCTTCAGCAGCAGCGGCACCAGCAGCTTGGCGATCTCGCTGCTGTTGTCCATCTGCATCTGGCGCATGTCCTCGGTGGAGATCTTCCCGCCGCCCTTGATCTTCGACTCGATCAGGCTGGTGATGCGCTGCGCGCGTGTGCCGTAGCCCCAGTCGGTGGTGAGCGTGTACGGGTACTTCTCGTCGACGACGGCCTGGTTGGCGGTGACGATGTAGCCGCGGTCCGGGTCGTACTCGTAGGGCAGTTCGTCCTGGTCGATGTAGCCGTTCCAGCGGTACCCGGCGTCCCAGCCGGGCGCGGGCACCGAGCCGTCGCCCTTGCCGCGGGTGGGGATCTTTCCGGGCAGCTGGTAGCCGATGTGGCCCTTGGTGTCGGCGTAGATCAGGTTCTGCGAGGGCACGTCGAACAGGGCCGCTGCGCGGCGGAAGCCGTTCCAGTCCGCGGCCTTGTTCATCGCGAAGACGGCGTCCATGGTGGTGCCGGGCTCCAGCGCGGTCCAGCGCAGGGCGATGCCGTAGCCGTCGCCGCGGTCGGGGGCGTCCCGGTCGACGGTTGCCTTCCTGCCGACCTGGACGAGTTCGCTGCTGCGGTCCGACAGCAGGGGCCCGTTGTTGGTGGTGCGGACGACGATCTTCTTGTCGGAGCCGCCGGCGACCTGGATGGTCTCCTCGCGGGTCTCGAACGGCAGCACCTTGCTGCCGAACTGGTAGCCGTCGCCGGTGAGCTTCTCCAGGTACAGGTCGGTGACGTCGACGCCGGAGTTGGTCATGCCCCAGGAGATGTTCTGGTTGTGGCCGATGACCACGCCGGGCATCCCGGCGAAGGTGTAGCCGGCGACGTCGTACTGGCACTTCTGGGAGACGGACTTGCAGTGCAGGCCCATCTGGTACCAGACGGAGGGCAGCGAGGCCGACAGGTGCGGGTCGTTGGCGAGCAGCGGCTTGCCGGTGATGGTGTGGCTGCCGGAGACGACCCAGGAGTTGGAGCCGATGCCGTTGCCGTTCACGCCGACGGCCTCGGGCAGGTCCTCCAGGACCTCGTAGAGGCCGGTCAGCTGGGTCTGGACGGCCGAGGAACCGGAGGAGGCGCCCGCGGTGCCCGCGCCCGTCCCGGTGCCGCCGGTCCCCGTGCCGCCCGTGCCGGTCCCCGTGCCGCCGGTGCCGGTCCCCGTGCCGCCGGTGCCGGTGCCGCCCGTGCCCTGCGTGGAGCCGCCGGGGGTCTGCGAGGTCCCCGAGCCGTCGGTCCAGGTCTCGGTGAGCTCGTCGTACGAGCCCTCCTGGACGATCGCCTTGTTCCGGTCGTACGGGTACTGCGGGTACAGGTCGGCGATCTGCTTGGGGCCGAGGCGGCTGGTCATCAGGGCGCGGTCGATCTCGTCCTGCATGTTGCCGCGCAGGTCCCAGGCCATGGCCTTCAGCCAGGCCAGGGAGTCGATCGGGGTCCATTCCTCGGGCTTGTAGTCGTTGGCGAAGCCGAGGGCCGCGTACTCCAGGGAGATCTCCTCGCCGTCCTTGCCGGCGAGGTAGGCGTTGACCCCCTTGGCGTACGCGTCGAGGTACTTCTTCGTCCCGGCCGAGAGCTTCGACTTGTACTCCTCCTCGGCGACACGGTGCCAGCCGAGGGTGCGCAGGAACTCGTCGTTGTCGACCTGGCCCTCGCCGAACATCTCCGAGAGGCGGCCGGCCGTCATGTGACGGCGCACGTCCATCTCGTAGAACCTGTCCTGCGCCTGGACGTACCCCTGCGCCATGAACAGGTCCTCGTCGGTGGAGGCGTAGACCTGCGGGATCCCGTAGTCGTCGCGCTTGACGTCGACCGGGCCCGACAGGCCCTCCAGGGTTATGGAGCCCTTGGTCTGCGGGAACGAGGCGCGGACCGTGCTGATGGACCAGAACGCCCCGAAGCCGACGCCGCCGATGAGGGCCAGAACCAGGATGATCAGGAGAAGGCGTACTTTGCGCCCCTTCTTCCTGCCGGACTTGCCGGACTGCTGGCCGGAGGAGGCGGTGGTGTTGGGGGGCATCGCTGTCCTTGCTGTCCTAACACGAGCGGCAGGTCGGGCTGTGCTTTGTACTGAACGCTGGAGCAACCATAGGCGCAGGGCCCGACACGACTTGACGCGGAGTCGGGAACTGGCACGGACGGACGCTCGATCATGCCCTCGCAAGCGTCAAGAAATCGTCAAGAGTTAGGTAAGGTAACGAAGTACTTGCACTGAAGTAACCCGGTCAGCACGGTTCCCGTGATCGGCTTCGCATGCCCTCACGCACACGTGCCCGCTTCAGGTGCTCGGCAGCCCACCACCTGGAACCACGTGCGGTTCGGCGAGAAAGGTACGACCCTCTGACTGTCCATGACCTCAACCAGCTCCTGCTCGTCTGCTCGCTCGTCCTCCTGGTCGCGGTGGCCGCGGTCCGGATCTCGTCGCGCAGCGGGCTCCCCAGCCTGCTCGTCTACCTGGGCATCGGCATCGCCATGGGCCAGGACGGCATCGGGGACATCCACTTCGACAACGCCGGACTGACCCAGGTCATCGGCTACGCGGCCCTCGTCGTGATCCTGGCGGAGGGCGGCCTCGGCACGAAGTGGAAGGAGATCAAGCCGGCCCTGCCGGCCGCCAGCACGCTGGCGCTGGTGGGGGTCGCGGTGAGCGTGGGTGTCACGGCCACGGGCGCGCACTACCTGATCGGGCTGGAGTGGCGGCAGGCGCTCATCATCGGCGCGGTGGTGTCCTCCACGGACGCGGCGGCCGTCTTCTCCGTGCTGCGCAAGATCCCCCTCCCCGCGCGCCTGACGGGCACCCTGGAGGCCGAGTCCGGCTTCAACGACGCCCCCGTGGTCATCCTCGTCGCCGCGCTCTCCACGGCCGGACCGGTCGAGCACTGGTACACCCTGATCGGCGTGATAGCCCTGGAGCTGGTGATCGGCGCCGCCATCGGCCTCGCGATGGGCTGGCTGGGCTCCTGGGGCCTCAGGCACGTCGCCCTGCCCGCCTCCGGCCTCTACCCGATCGCCGTCATGGCCATCGCCGTCGCCGCCTACGCGGCCGGCGCGCTCGCCCACGGCAGCGGCTTCCTCGCCGTCTACCTGGCCTCCATGGTGCTCGGCAACTCCAAGCTGCCGCACTGGCCGGCCACCCGCGGCTTCGCCGAAGGCGTCGGCTGGATCGCCCAGATCGGCATGTTCGTCCTGCTCGGCCTGCTCGTCACCCCCCACGAGATGGGCGGCGACATCTGGCCCGCGCTCGTCATCGGCCTGGTGCTCACCATGGTGGCGCGACCGCTGAGCGTCGTCGTCGCCCTGGCGCCGTTCCGGGTGCCCTGGCGGGAGCAGGCGCTGCTGTCGTGGGCCGGACTGCGCGGCGCGGTGCCCATCATCCTGGCGACCATCCCGATGGTGAGCGGCGTCGAGGACAGCCGACGGATCTTCAACATCGTCTTCGTGCTGGTGGTCGTCTACACCCTGGTCCAGGGGCCGACCCTGCCCTGGCTGGCCCGCAAGCTGCGGCTCGGCGGCAGCGGCGACGAGGCCGCCGACCTGGGCATCGAATCGGCCCCCCTGGAGCGGCTGCGCGGCCATCTGCTGTCCGTCGCCATCCCGGAGAAGTCCCGGATGCACGGCGTCGAGGTCAACGAGCTGCGGCTGCCCGCGGGCGCGGCCGTCACCCTCGTCGTCCGCGAGGGGACCTCCTTCGTGCCCCTGCCGACGACCGTGCTGCGCCGCGGAGACGAGCTCCTCGTCGTCGCCACCGACCCCGTCCGCGACAGCGCGGAACGCCGGCTGAGGGCCGTCGGCCAGGGCGGCAAGCTGGCCGGATGGCTGGGCACGGGGAACGGCGACGGCGGATCAGGCCGTTAGGAGCGGATCCGGTCGTTAAGAACAGGTTTCGAAGCGTTCACACCATCCGGATTCGGAGGCCTGGCCGCCGATAGTGCTCATTTTCACAGGGGGGATGGCCGGTTCCCCCTGTACGATGAAGGCGCACTTGATCGGACCAACTCTGCCTGACGCAGAGCTGGCGCGACCGTATGGCGGCCGGATCGCCCCCTTCCGTGGGCGTCGGCATCTACCGCAGTAGCGCAAGAGGACAGCTCTCGGCGCCCGGCCCCTCGCGCAGGGGGACCGCGCTACCAGGCGGCGGAAAGGCACGGGCCGTGGCATCCACGGTCACCTCGAAGACGTCCCGCCCGGGATACGGGCAGCTGCTGCGCACCCGCGGCGCGTGGACGTTCCTCCTCCCCGGCTTCGCGGCACGCCAGCCGTTCGCGATGCTGACGCTTTCCATCGTGCTGCTGGTGCAGCACACCACCGGCTCGTACGGGGCGGCCGGCGCCGTCGCCGCAGTGACCGGTGTCTCCATGGCGCTGTTCGCCCCGTACACCGGCCGTCTCGCCGACCGCTACGGTCAGCGCGCGGTCCTGCTCCCGGGCATCCTCGTGCACGGCGCGGCGGCCCTCTCCCTGACGGCGCTGGCGCTCGCCCACGCGCCCCTGTGGGCGCTGTTCGCGGCCGCCGTGCCGACCGGCGCCTCGGTGCCGCAGGTCGGGCCCATGGTGCGGGCCCGCTGGGGCGTCAGGCTCAAGGACTCGCCCCTGATGTCCACCGCGGCGGCCTTCGAGTCCGTCACGGACGAGCTGACCTTCGTCCTCGGCCCGCTGCTGGCGACGGCGCTGTGCACGGCCGTGCACCCGGCCGCCGGTCTGCTCACCGAGGCCACGCTCACGCTGGTCGGCGGGCTGCTCTTCGCCGCGCAGCGGGGCACCCAGCCCGAGGTCGTCCCCGTGGCCCACGCACGTGCCGAGCGCGTCTCCGCGCTGTCGGTTCCCGGTGTGCGCGTCCTGATCGCCGCCTTCCTGGGCATCGGCTCCGTCTTCGGCGGTATGCAAGTCTCGCTCGCCGCCTTCAGCGAGTCCATCGGCGAACCCGGCATGAACGGCGTCCTCTACGGCGTCTTCGCCGCCGGCAACATGCTCTCCGGCATCGTCTGCGGCGCGATCGCGTGGAAGGCGACCCCCAGGCGGCGCCTGATCGCCGGGTACGCGGCCCTCGCGCTGGCGGCCTCCGCCCTGTGGACCGCCGACTCCGTCGTCGTGCTCGCCGCCCTGGGACTCCTGGTCGGCATGTGCATCGCGCCCGCGCTGATCACCGGCTACACCCTGGTGGAGAGCCTGGTCCCGGCGGGCGCCCGCACCGAGGCGTTCACCTGGCTGACCGGCGCGGTCGCGCTCGGCCAGGCGGCCGCCGTCACGGCCGCCGGACAGCTGGAGGACCGGCTGTGGGGCGGCGCCGGGTTCCTGGTGCCGATGGCCGGTACGGCCCTGGCCCTGGTCACCCTGCTGGCGCTGCGTTCACGGCTGGTGGCGCGGCCCCGGAGCCGTACCGTCGCGCGTGTCGTCGGTCACCGAGTGCCGGTGACAGTGGACTGATGGCCGGGGAATAGGTCACTATGGATCGTCGTTAGCACTCATCGAGTGAGAGTGCCAGGAGGAAGACCAGTGCCGACGTACCAGTACCAGTGCACCGAATGCGGTGAGGGCCTCGAAGCGGTGCAGAAGTTCACCGACGACGCCCTGACCGAGTGCCCCAGCTGCAACGGCCGCCTCAAGAAGGTGTTCTCCGCGGTCGGCATCGTCTTCAAGGGCTCCGGCTTCTACCGCAACGACAGCCGCGGCTCGTCGTCGAGCAGCAGCCCGGCGTCGTCGAAGTCGTCGTCCTCCTCGGACTCGAAGGCCGCGTCCTCGACGTCGTCCTCCGACGCGAAGTCGTCGTCGTCCTCGGGGTCGTCGTCCTCGGGGTCGTCGTCCTCGGCCAGCAGCAGCTCCGCCGCGTAGCACTCCCGCAGCGCTTCCTTCCGGACCCTGCCGTCGTACACCGACGGCAGGGTCTGCGGCGTCCCCCCGCCCGGTTAGGGTGCGGGCATGGCGAACACGGAGCAGCTGGGCAACGCGGTGGCCACGTCGACGCGAGCGTCGGGGGCCGGCCGGGCGGAGATCGGTGTCATCGGGGGTTCGGGGTTCTACTCCTTCCTCGACGACGTGACCGAGATACAGGTGGACACCCCCTACGGGCCGCCGAGCGACTCGCTCTTCCTCGGCGAGATCGCCGGCCGCCGGGTCGCCTTCCTCCCGCGCCACGGCCGCGGCCACCATCTGCCGCCGCACCGCATCAACTACCGCGCCAACCTGTGGGCCCTGCGCGCCGTGGGAGCGCGCCAGGTACTCGGCCCGTGCGCGGTGGGCGGACTGCGCCCGGAGTACGGCCCCGGCACGCTTCTCGTGCCGGACCAGCTGGTGGACCGTACGAAGTCCCGGGAGCAGACGTACTTCGACGGCCTGCCCCGGCCCGACGGCACCATCCCCAACGTCGTCCATGTCTCGCTCGCCGACCCGTACTGCCCCGCCGGGCGCAGGGCCGCCCTCGAAGCGGCCCGCGGCCGTGACTGGGAACCCGTGGACGGCGGCACCCTCGTCGTCGTGGAGGGCCCCCGCTTCTCCACCCGCGCGGAGTCCCTCTGGCACCAGGCCCAGGGCTGGTCCGTCGTCGGCATGACCGGCCACCCCGAGGCGATCCTCGCGCGCGAGCTGGAGCTCTGCTACACCTCCCTGACCCTCGTCACCGACCTCGACGCCGGCGCCGAGACCGGCGAGGGCGTCTCCCACGAGGAGGTCCTCGAGGTCTTCGCCGCGAACATCGACCGCCTCCGCGGCGTCCTGTTCGACACGATCACCGCGCTGCCGGCCACCGACACCCGCGACTGCCTGTGCACGAAGGCGCTGGGCGGGATGGAGCCGGGGTTCGAGCTGCCGTGACGGGGGTGGTCGGGGAGGCATGAGGGCCGGTACTGCGGGGAGGGCCGGGGCGGAACACCTCGTTCGGGTGGCGCGGTTTTCCACAGTCGGTGGATGATCCACAGGCCGCAGCGGGCGGGGCCGTGAAGCCTCATCGTGGGACCGCGAGCCGATCTCACACAGCAGGTGGTGACCCCATGTCCCGTGCCTCGTCCCACGCCCCCTCGCCCCACGCCCCCTCGTCCCACGCCCCCTCGTCCCGTGCCTCGTCGCGTGCCTCGTCCCCTCCCTCCCCCCGCCCTTCGTCCGCGCACTCGTCCCGCTTCGCGTCCACGCCGCCGGTCTCGTCCTCGCACGCATCCGGATCCGCGTCCGCCGGCCCGCCCTCCTGGGCCGCCGGGCCGCCCGGCACGGACGCGCCTCCCCCTTGCGAGGTCCCGCACTTCGCCCCGCTGCGGGTACGGGGCGGGGCACAGCGGTTGCGGCGCCTCGCCCGCTGCCGGCGGCGGGCCGTGGCGGCCGGTCTGGCGGTGACCGCCGCCGCCCTGCTGGCGGCGGGAGCGGGGCCGAGGGATGCGGAACGGGTCAGGGGGCACCCCGTGGCCGGCCCCGTCCCCGAGCGGCGGGCCGCCACCGGGACGGTGACCGCGCCGGTACGCATCGCCGACGGCGCGACGGTCCGGCTTCTGCGCCCCGGCGACCGCGTCGACGTGATCGCTGCGGAGGAGTCAGCCCAGGGCGGCGACGCACGAGTGGTCGCGCGAGGCGCCCGCGTCACCAAGGTGCCGTCGGCCAGCGCCACGGAGAGCGGCGCCCTGGTGGTCCTGTCCGTCCCGCGCGCCACGGCGGCCCGCCTGGCCGGCGCGGGCGCGACGTCCCGCCTGGCGGTGACCCTGTGGTGAGGCCCCTGGGCCCGGCCCGCACGTCAGGTCCCTCGTCGGTGGGACCCCAGGGGACGGCCGGGGCGCGCCCTGACGTAGGTTGCGGAGTCGTTTGTCCCACAACCAGCGCAGAGAGGCCTCGTGGTGAGCGAGAAGAAGGAGCCGAGTGTCTGGGAGGGCTTCAAGGCCTTCCTGATGCGGGGGAACGTCGTCGACCTGGCCGTCGCCGTGGTCATCGGCGCGGCCTTCACGAACATCGTCAACTCCGTGGTGAAGGGCGTCATCAACCCTCTGGTGGGGGCGTTCGGCACCAAGGACCTCGACAGCTACGCCAGTTGTCTGAAGGCCCCCTGTGTGGTCGCCGCGGACGGCACCGTGACGACGGGCATCCAGATCGCCTGGGGTTCGGTTCTCGGCGCCACCCTGAGCTTCGTCATCACCGCGGCCGTCGTCTACTTCCTGATGGTCCTGCCCATGGCCAAGTACCTGGCCCGCCAGGAGGCCCGCCGGAAGGCGAAGGAGGGCACCCACGAGATCATCGAGGTGACGGAGCTGGAGGTCCTGAAGGAGATCCGCGACGCCCTGGTGGCCCAGCGCGGCTCGGGCCACGACCGCGAGTAACCAGTCGCACGGCGCACGTCCGGCGATGTCAGAGGTGGTGGGGCGGCTTCTCGTCGAGGAAGCGCTTGAGGTCGGCCGCGCCGTCGCCGCCGTCGCCGGGCCGCTCGCCCCAGCCGTGGTCCGTGTCGTCGGACGAGGGCCGGCTCAGCGGGTCGTCGAAGACCAGCGCGGCCTTGGGGTCACGCGGCTCGGGGGCGGGATCGCTGCTCATGCCTCCAGGGTACGGGCCCCCGCGTGAACGCCCCCAGCCCAGTCGCCGGACACCCCCACCCACCGCCCGAGCCGCTCGCCCGGTGCTCCCGTACGCCGGTCGAGCCGGTCACCGGACGCTCCCGTGCCCGGCCCGGGCCGGTGACCGGACCCCTCCGCGCACTCCCCCGGCCCGCACGCGCACTCATGTACTCGCGGGCGAGAATTCCCCCGGCTTCTCTGGTGTGCTTGGCGCCATGACGTCCAGTTCCACGCCCTCGTCGCCCCCGGCGCGGGAACCCGACCCGGGCTCCGCCCCGGCCACGGCTTCCGCCTCTCCCCCCGGTGCCGACCGGCCCCCGATGCGCCGGCTCGTCGCCCGTGGGCGCGGGGAGGCCCACCGCGTCGCGTCGCCGCTCGACGAGCACGGGCAGCAGGCCGTGTTGCCACTGGCCGCGCTGGCGGTGGTGCTGTGCACGTTCCTGGGTCACTGGGCGGTTCTGGCGGCGGGCGCCGTGGCGGCGGGAACGGTGGCGACCGGCGTGGCGTTCACGGCACGTACGGCCGGTGCGGAGGGGGCCAGGACCGCCGCGCCCGGTCAGGGTTGAGGGAGCCACAGCCACAGTCCGACACGCTCGCACCCGGTCGCAGACAAGGACACACATGACACCCGAGACCTCCGGCACCCCCGGGACCTCCGACCGTCCCCGCCCCGTGGACGCCCTGACCGACGTGCTCGGGCTGCGGGTCGGGCACGCCACCCGGTCCGGCGGCGGCTGGCTGACCGGTACCACCGTCGTGCTGGCTCCGGAGGGCGGAGCGGTCGCGGCCGTGGATGTACGCGGAGGCGGGCCCGGCACCAAGGAGACGGACGCGCTCGACCCGCGGAACCTGGTCCAGAAGGTCGAGGCGGTGGTACTGACCGGCGGCAGCGCGTACGGACTGGACTCGGCGTCGGGCGTGATGGCCTGGCTGGAGGAGCACCGGCGCGGGATACGGGTCGGCCCCGATCCGGCGCATGTCGTGCCGGTCGTGCCGGCGGCCTGCGTCTTCGACCTGGGCCGGGGCGGCGACTTCCGGGCCAGACCGGACGCGGCCACCGGCCGGGCGGCGGTCGAGGCGGCGGCCGTGAGCGGGCTCGGCGCGCCGGTGGCGGAGGGCTGCGTGGGCGCCGGGACGGGGGCGACGGCCGGGGTGCTGAAGGGCGGTGTGGGGACCGCGAGCACCGTGCTCGGCTCGGGGATCACGGTGGCCGCGCTGGTGGTGGCCAACGCCGCCGGGTCGGTGATGGATCCGGAGACGGGCGCGCTGTACGGGGAGTTGTTCCAGGGGCGGGCGGCGTATCCGGCGGCGCAGGTCCATGAGGCCGCGCGGCGCAGGATCGCCGGGGCCACCGCGAAGAACGCGCCTCCCCCGCTGAACACCACGTTGGCCGTCGTCGCGACCGACGCCGATCTGACCCGCGCCCAGGCCCGGAAGGTCGCCGGCACGGCGCACGACGGCATCGCCCGCGCCGTGCGGCCCGTGCATCTGCTGAACGACGGCGACACGGTGTTCACCCTGGCCACGGGCGCCCGTCCGCTCCCCCCGGAGTCCGGCCCGCTCGCCCTCAACGAACTCCTCGCGGCGAGCGCCGACTTGGTGACGCGGGCGATCGTACGGGCGGTACGGGCGGCCGAGTCGGTGGACGGACCGGGCGGGATGTGGCCGTCGTACGGGGAGTTGTACGGGGACGCCCACGGGGACTCGTGACCGGCTCCGTCCACCGGGCCGGGGGCCTTCTCGCCGCGTAGTCGGCGCGGCCGTCGTCCAGGGCGTGGCAGGCGTACCCGGACAAGTGTCGGAGGGGTGGGGCGCGGGGTCCGGGGGAGGCAATTGTCCCGGTTCTGTCACGTGATGCCGTGCGGGGCGGAAGTCGGGAACCCTCTCGGCCGCCGGTCGCTCTTTCTCCACGTACTGGAGCGGATGACGTAGATCACGTGGACGCGTAGAAGGTGGAGCAGATCGTGACGAGGCCGAAGATAGCTGTGCGGCGTGTGATGGGGGCCTGTGCCGTGCTGGTGGCCGGCGCGCTGACCCTGACCGGCTGCGGTGGGGACGCCCAGGCCGACAACAAGGGCGGTGGCGACAACAAGACGTCGGCCAAGGACTCGTCGGCGCGGATCACGATCTCGGCGAAGGACGGTTCGACGAGCGCGTCCATCAACTCGACCGGTGTGAAGGTCAGCGGCGGCAAGCTGACCGAGGTGAGGATGACCGCGACGGAGGCCGGCACCGAGGTTCCGGGGGAGATCGCGGCGGACGGGCGCTCGTGGAAGCCGAAGGGGCAACTGGAGCGGGGGACGAAGTACCGGATCTCCGCGACGGCGAAGAACGCGGCGGGGAAGACCTCGGCCGCCGACGCCGGCTTCACGACGGTCTCGACCGCCAACAGCTTCATCGGCACGTACACGCCGGACAGCGGCACCACCGTCGGGGTGGGCATGCCGGTGTCGTTCACCTTCGACAAGGCGATAACGGACAGGAAGGCCGTGCAGTCGCACATCAAGGTGACGTCGAGCAGCGGGCAGGAGGTCGTCGGTCACTGGTTCGGGGCGCAGCGGCTCGACTTCCGGCCCGAGGAGTACTGGAAGGCCGGGTCCAAGGTCACCATGAAGATCGACCTGGACGGCGTCGAGGGGGCGAACGGCCTGTACGGGGTGCAGGACAAGACGGTGACCTTCACCGTCGGGCGCTCGCAGATCTCCACGGTCGACGTCAACACGCAGACGATGAAGGTCGTACGGGACGGCCAGACGATCAAGACCGTGCCGATCTCGGCCGGCAGCGCCCAGAACCCGACGTACAACGGGCAGATGGTGATCTCTGAGAAGTCCAAGCAGAAGCGGATGGACGGCGCGACGGTCGGCTTCGCCGGGGAGTACGACATCCCGGACGTGCCGCACGCGATGCGGCTGACCACGTCGGGCACCTTCCTCCACGGCAACTACTGGTACAGCCGGGGCAACCCGCCCTTCGGCCGGCAGGGCACCAGCCACGGCTGCGTCGGCCTGGCGGACGTCCAGGGGGCGAACGGCGACACGGTCGCCAAGTGGTTCTTCGACAACTCGCTCCTCGGCGACGTGGTGATCGTCAAGAACTCGCCCGACGACACGGTCGCACCGGACAACGGGCTCAACGGCTGGAACCTGTCGTGGAGCGACTGGAAGGCGGGAAGCGCCCTCTGACCCAGGGTTTCCGAGTATGTGTCAGGGGGTTCGTCGGGCCGCGCGGGAACCAGCCGCGCGGCCCGGCCGTTTTATGTACGTACGTTTTCTCGGTTCCCGGACATGATGTCCGACCGAGGGGCTACGGTATGCACCCACAAGGTGACATGCAGCAACGCCGGGAGAAACCTTGAGCGTTCCGTACGAGACGGCAGCGTACGAACCAGCCGAGTCGCCCGAGTCTCCGGAGGAGCACCTCGCGCGGCTCCTCGGTCGCGCCCTGAACTCCTTCGAGCTGCCCGACGAGACGATACGACAGCTCGACTGCGCCCTCGCGCACGACGGCTCGTTGCACTCCGCGCACTACAGCTCGGGACTGCACCGGGCGACGTACCGGCACACCTGGCTGCTCGCCGACGGCTCCGCGGTCACCCTGTGGGAGCTGGTGCACAACACGGTGCCCGGCAGTGACACCCAGCACGAGGTGTACACGGACGAGGAGGAACTGCGGGCCGCCACCGCGCGGCTGCCACTGCCCCCGGACGCCCCCGACTTCGAGCTGCCGGCGGTGGTGGAGCTGACGGCGTTCCCCGAGCCGCGCCACGCGTACACGCCGGACGACTCCGCGGACCACGCACGGCGGCTGCTGCGGCGGGCGGAGAACCCGGACCCTCCCGGCGACGAGATCGCCACGCTGCTGCTGCGGACCGCGTTCGCGCACGAGATCACCCAGGCGTTCGGCCGCCCGAACCGGCCCCGCCGGGGCAGTCGGCCCGGGCTGAGCTTCTCGCTCTACGAGCACGCGTTCCTGCTCACGGACGGGCAGGAGATCTCCCTGTGGGAGGTGGAGCACACGGCCACCCCGGACGGTCGCCACATGTGCGAGGTCTACACGACGGAGGACGCGGCCCGGGACGCGATGGAGCGCCGGGCGGGGTTACTCGGCTAGTGCCGCAACACGCAACGCACGAGCGGCGGCCCAGGCCATGAGGTCCGGGGCGGGGGCGCTCAGGCCAGGCGGTCATCACTGAACTGGCGGGCCAGGAACGCGAAGGCGTCCTGCTCGGCCGGGGTCAGCTCGACATGCTCGACGTGCGGGCCCTTGCGGCGCTGGTGGGGCAGGGCCCGAAGGCGCCCACCACGGCGCCGGGCCAACTCCATGAAGCGGGCGCGATGCGCCTCGCCGTCCCGGCGCAGAACGCGGACCAGCACGGCGACCCAGATGACCGCCGCGACGGCGAGGGTGGCCACGCCCACCAACTGGAGGATCGACACGTGCTCAGGCATGCCCTCCAGTAGACACCACCAGAGGGGACTTTGAGCCCGGATCGTGACGTATCTCGCAGGTACGGCGTACAACTCACAGGAGCCTCAAAGGCGCCCAAAGGGGCGCAAGGGGCTCACTGGGAACGCGGTCGGCCGCAGTCCCCGTGAGGGAGGACTGCGGCCGACATACGGTCACGTTGGCTCAGGCCGCGACCGGCTCCTTCGTCTGCGCCTCGGCGGCGGGAGCGGACTCCGCGACCGCGCCCGGCTGGGTCTTGCGCATGCCCTTCAGGATGATGACCAGGCCGGCCGTGACCGCCGTGCCGACCGCGATGGCCAGCAGGTAGAGGAACGGCTTGCCGATCAGGAAAGTGACCCAGATGCCGCCGTGCGGGGCGCGCAGGGTCGAGCCGAAGGCCATGGTCAGCGCGCCGGTGACCGCGCCGCCCGCCATGGAGGCGGGGATGACGCGCAGCGGGTCGGCCGCCGCGAAGGGGATCGCGCCCTCGGAGATGAACGAGGCGCCGAGCACCCAGGCCGCCTTGCCGTTCTCCCGCTCGGCGGTGGTGAACAGCTTCTTGCGGATGGTGGTGGCGAGGGCCATGCCCAGCGGCGGGACCATACCGGCGGCCATGACGGCGGCCATGATCTTCATCGCCGAGTCGCTGGGCGCCGCGACCGCGATACCGGCCGTCGCGAAGGTGTAGGCCACCTTGTTGACCGGGCCGCCGAGGTCGAAGCACATCATCAGGCCGAGCAGGACGCCGAGGAGGATGGCGTTGGTGCCCGAGAGGCCGTTCAGCCAGTCGGTCAGACCCTTCTGCGCCTCGGAGATCGGCTTGCCGATCACCACGAACATCAGGAACCCGACCACCGCCGTGGACACCAGCGGGATCACCACCACCGGCATGATGCCGCGCAGCACCGGCGGGATGTCGATCCGCTGGATCGCGAGGACCACACCACCGGCGATCAGACCGGCGACGAGACCGCCGAGGAAGCCCGCGCCGATCGTCACGGAGATCGCACCGCCGACGAAGCCGGGCACGAGACCGGGCCGGTCGGCCATGCCGTAGGCGATGTAACCGGCGAGGACCGGGACGAGGAAGCCGAAGGAGGCGGCGCCGATCTGGAACAGCAGGGCGCCCCAGCTGTCGACCTGGCCCCAGTCGAAGTGTTCGGTGACCGACTTGGCCTCGTTGATCTGGTAGCCGCCGATCGCGAAGCCGAGGGCGATCAGCAGACCGCCCGCCGCGACGAACGGGACCATGTAGCTCACGCCCGTCATCAGCCACTTGCGCAGCTTGGTGCCGTAGCCCTCGCCGGGCTCGCCCGCGCGCTCCACGGGGGTGCCCGGGCGGGCGGCGGCCGTGACCTCGCCGCGCTCGGCCTTGCCGCGGACCTCGGCGATCAGTTCGGCGGGGCGGTTGATGGCGGCCTTCACCCCGGTGTCCACGGTGGGCTTCCCGGCGAACCGGTCCTTCTCCCGTACGGGGACGTCATGGGCGAAGATCACGCCGTCGGCGGCGGCGATGACCGCCGGGTCGAGCCGGGTGAAGCCGGCCGAGCCCTGCGTCTCGACGACGATCTCGACGCCGTCGGCGTCCCGGCCCGCGTTCTCCAGCGACTCGGCGGCCATGTAGGTGTGCGCGATGCCGGTGGGGCAGGAGGTGACGGCGACGATCCGGAAGGGTCGGCCGGCGGGGGCGGGTTCGTCCTTCGCTTCCGGCGCCGCGGCCTCGGGCGAGGTCGGGGCCGGGGCCGGGGTGGTGCTGCCCGCGGCGGCGTCGGGGGAGGCCGTTCCGCCCGCCGCCGCCGCGGAGTCTTCGGTGCCCTCGGTCGCCGCGTCGCCCCGGATGAGGGCGGCGGCGCGGGCCGTGTCGTCCACCGCGCGGAGGGCGTCGGTGAACTCGGCGTTCATCAGCTGACGGGCGAGCGAGGAGAGGATCGTGAGGTGGGCGTCGTCCGCGCCCGCCGGGGCCGCGATCAGGAAGATGAGGTCGGCGGGGCCGTCGGCGGCACCGAAGTCGATGCCGGCGGCACTGCGCCCGAAGGCCAGGGTCGGCTCGGTGACATGCTCACTGCGGCAGTGGGGGATGCCGATTCCGCCGTCGAGACCGGTCGGCATCTGGGCCTCGCGGGCGGCCACGTCGGCGAGGAAGCCGTCCAGGTCGGTGACCCGGCCCTTCGCCACCATGCGCTCGGCGAGGGCACGCGCCGCCGCTTCCTTCGTCTCGGCGGACAGGTCGAGGTCGACCAGGTCCGCGGTGATCATCTCGCTCATCGCGGGCTCCTTCGCACGCGTATCGCCCGGGGGATGGGGTGGGCGGGGGTGGGGACGGAAGTGTGGGGGGCGCCGGCCACGGGGGCCGGGGGCAAGGACCGGGCGGGGCCGGCGGGGCCGGGGAGACTGCGCCTTCCCGGGGAGAGGGGAGGTAATGCGCGGCGAGGGTTCGTTCGCGAGTCCCGGTTCATGACACCGGCTCCTTCAGGATCAGGTCCACCGGTACCTCCGCCGTCACCGTCACCGCGGACGGGTCGAGGTCGGACGGGGTCGGCATGACGCTGCCGGGGAGTTGTACGGCGGCTGCGCCGTGGGCGACGGCGGAGGCGAGGGCGTCGGGGCCGTTGCCGCCGGCGATGAGGAAGCCGGCGAGGGAGGAGTCGCCGGCGCCGACGTTGCTGCGGACGGTGTGGACTCGGGCGCTGCCGAACCAGGCACCGGAGGCGTTCACGAGGATCTGGCCGTCGGCGCCGAGGCTGGCCAGGACCGCCCCCGCGCCCATCTCACGCAGTTCCTCCGCGGCCTTGACGGCGTCGCCGACGGTGGCGAGGGGGCGGCCCACGGCCTCGGCGAGTTCCTCGGCGTTGGGCTTGACCACGTCGGGGCGTTCGCGGAGCGCGGCCAGCAGGGCCGGGCCGGAGGTGTCCAGCGCGATCCGGGCGCCCGCCGCATGCGCACGGGCGACGAGTTCGGCGTACCAGGAGGGGGCGAGGCCGCGCGGGAGGCTGCCGCAGCAGGCGATCCAGGAGGCGTGGACGGACTGGGCGCGGACGGTCTCCAGGAGGAGTTCCCGCTCGGCGGCGGAGAGTTCCGGGCCCGGTGCGTTGATCTTCGTGAGGACGCCGTCCGCCTCGGCGAGGGCGATGTTGGAGCGGGTCGCCCCGGCCACCGGGACCCGTGCGACCTCGATGCCCTGCGCGTCGAGCAGGTCCGCGACCAGGGCGCCGGGCGCGCCGCCCAGCGGCAGTACGGCCACGGTGCGCTGTCCGGCGGCGGCGACCGCCCGGGAGACGTTGACGCCCTTGCCGCCCGGGTCCATGCGTTCGCCGGTGGCCCGGATGACCTCGCCGCGGTCGAGGGAGGGAACCTCGTAGGTGCGGTCGAGGGACGGGTTGGGGGTGACGGTGAGGATCATGAGCGGTCTTTCCTCGCGGTGGTCCTGCCCGCGACGGAGCCGTTGACGGCCTCCGTCCCCGGGCCCCTGGCCGTGTCCTTCGCCGCGCCCCTGGCCGTGTCCCTGGCCGTGCTCGCGCCCGGGACCCGGAGCACTTCGGTGCCGTTGCGTTCGATGGCGAGGGCGTCCTCGGGCCGCAGCCCGCTGTCCGTGATCAGGAGGTCGACGTCGGCCAGGGCGCCGAAGCGGGCGAAGTGCTCCTGGCCGCACTTGGAGGAGTCGGCGAGCAGCACCACACGGCGGGCGGCGGCCATCGCGGCCCGTTTCACCGCGGCTTCGGCGAGGTCGGGGGTGGTCAGACCGTGGTCGGTGGAGAACCCGTTGGCCGCCACGAAGAGCACGTCGGCGCGGATCTCGCCGTAGGCGCGGAGCGCCCAGGCGTCCACGGCGGCGCGCGTGCGGTGGCGGACCCGGCCGCCGACCAGATGGAGCTGGATGCCCGGGTGGTCGGCGAGGCGGGCCGCGATCGGCAGGCTGTGCGTGACCGCGGTGAGCGAGGCCTCCAGCGGGATGGCGGCGGCGAGGCGTGCGACGGTCGTACCGGCGTCGAGGACGACGGTGCCGTCGGCCGGCAGTTCGGCGAGGGCGGCCTGTGCGATGCGGTCCTTCTCGTCGGCGGCCGTGCTCTCGCGTTCGGCGAGGTCGGGTTCGAAGTCCAGGCGTCCCGCGGGGATCGCGCCGCCGTGCACGCGCTGGACGAGACCGGCGCGGTCCAGGGCCTTCAGGTCGCGCCGGATGGTCTCGGCCGTGACCTGGAACTCCTCCGCCAGCGACACCACGTCCACCCGGCCGCCGTCACGGGCGAGCCGGAGGATCTCCTGCTGCCGCTCCGGTGCGTACATGTCCGTTCGCCTCCGACCGATGCCCGATTTTGTGGTTTCGCTCGGAGGCTACGCCCGCATTTCCAAAAAGTAAACAGGTTCGGGCATAGGTCGGACATAAACGGGGGCGGGGGCAGCATCGGCGGGCGGGTGGAACGGTCGGGGGACACAGGACGACGGCCCGGCACCCTGGGGGTGCCGGGCCGGCCGGCCATCGGAGTCGTCGGTCAGTGAGCCGGCTGCGGCGCGCGCTCCGCCTCTTCGGCCCCGCACCCGTCGGCCGCGTGGGCCTCGCCGTCCGCCGTCACGGGGCGGGCCGGCAGGGCGAACATCAGCAGGAAGATCGCGAAGAGCACCGCGGCCACCCAGCCGAGGGCGTACTCGAAGGCGTTGACGAAGGCGGGGCGGATCTCGGCGGGCAGGAGATGGTCGTCCATGGTGCCGAAGAAGACCACGGCCACCAGGCCGAGCCCGAGCGCGTTGCCCATCTGCTGCACCGTGCTGATCAGTCCGGACGCGGAACCGGCGTGCTCACGCGGCACCCCGGAGAGGATCGCGTCGGTCAGCGGGGCGACGATGAGCCCCATGCCCGCGCCCATCACGATCAGCGGGAGCGCCATCTGCCACGGGGTGATGGCGAGGCCGTACCGCTCGGACTCCCACAGGTAGAGCAGTACACCGGCCGCCATCAGCAGCGCACCCGTCTGGAGGACCTTGCGGCCGAAGCGCGGGACGAGTATCTGGACCGACATCCCGGCCGCGACCGAGACGGAGACGGAGAAGGGGACGCCGGTCAGGCCCGCCTTCAGGACACTCCAGCCCAGCCCGGTCTGGAGATAGAGGGTCCAGACGAGGAAGAACACACCGAGGGCGATGCCGAACACCGTCTGCACGGCGATACCGGCCGCGAAGCTCTTCACCCTGAACAGCGACAGTTCGATCAGCGGGGAGCCGTCGCGCGCCGTCTTGCGCCGCTCGTACGCCACCAGCGCCGCGAACACCACCAGCGAGCCCGCCATCAGGGCGTATCCCCACAGCGGCCAGTCCAGCTCATGGCCGCGGGTGAGCGGATAGAGCAGCATCAGCAGACCGCCGGTGACGAGGGCGACGCCGACGAGGTCCAGCTTGAGGGCGTGCGGGGCCTTGGACTCGCTGATGAAGCTGCGGCCCAGGACGAGACCGGCGACGCCGACCGGGAGGTTGATCAGGAAGATGGCCCGCCATTCGAGGCCGAGCGGGTTCCACTCGATGAGCAGGGCGCCGAGCAGCGGGCCGGAGACCGCGCCGAGGCCGACGATCGCGCCGAACAACCCGAACACCTTGCCGCGTTCGTGCGCCGGGAAGGTGGCGTGGACGATAGACAGCACCTGCGGGACCATCAGCGCGGCCGTCGCGCCCTGCGCGATCCGTGCGGCGACGAGCATCTCCGGGTTCGCGGCGAGGCCGCACAGCGCGGAGGCGACGGTGAAGCCGCCGATGCCGAGGAGGAAGATCCGCCGGCGGCCGTGGATGTCGCCGAGCCGGCCGCCGGTGACGAGTCCGGCGGCGAAGGCGAGGGCGTAGCCGGCGGTGATCCACTGGATCTGGCCGACGGTGGCGGACTCGCCGCGCTGGATGGAGGGGATCGCGATGTTGACGATCGTGACGTCCACGAGATCCATGAAGGCGGCGGTCATGACGATGGCGAGGGCGATCCACCGCCTGCGGTCGGCGCCGTCGGCGGTCGGGCCGGCGGACGCGTCCCGTACCGGTCGCGTGTCCGCCACGGGGTCGCCGCCCGCTGTCTGTGGCCGGGTCGTCCGCGGCCCGGTCGCCGGTGCCTGGTCGCGCAGGTCCCCGCGCCCCTTCAGGGCGTTCGTGGTTGAGGTCATGTCCCGAAGGTAGGACCCCAGTAGGTCAGATCGTGTCCTACTTATGCGGCATCCTCGAACTCATGACTACGGACACCCCGGCGCGGCTCCTCCAGCTCCTCTCCCTGCTCCAGACGCCCCGCGAGTGGCCGGGCGGTGAGCTGGCCGACCGGCTGGGGGTGTCACGGCGGACGGTTCGGCGGGACATCGACCGACTGCGGGAACTGGGGTATCCGGTGCAGGCGACCATGGGGGCGGACGGCGGCTACCGGCTGATGGCCGGAAAGGCCATGCCCCCGCTGGTGCTGGACGACGAGGAGGCCGTGGCGATCGCGGTGGGGCTGCGGGCCGGGGCCGGACACGCGGTGGAGGGCGTGGACGAGGCCTCCGTACGGGCGCTGGCCAAGCTGGAGCAGGTCCTGCCGTCGCGGCTGCGGCACCGGGTGTCCACGCTCCAGGCCGCCACCACTCCCCTGACCAGCGGTGACGGGGCGACGGTGGCACCCGAGACGCTGACCGTGATGGCCTCGGCGGTGGCGGGCCACGAACGGCTCCGGTTCGCCTACCGTTCGGGCGACGGCGCGGACTCGCGGCGCCACTGCGAGCCGTACCGGCTGGTCTCGACCGGCCGCCGCTGGTACCTGGTCGCCTACGACCTCGACCGCGCCGACTGGCGCACCTTCCGCGTCGACCGCGTCCAGGAACCCTTTGCCACCGGCGCCCGGTTCGCGCCGCGCGAGCTGCCGACGGGGAACGCGGCGGAGTTCCTGAAGCAGTCGATGCAGCGCCGGCAGGAGACGTACACGTTCGAGGTCACGTTCGCCGCCCCCCTGGAGGCCGTCACGGCCCGGCTGCCGGCCTGGTTCGGCCGGCCCGAACCCGTCGACGAGCACAGCTGCCGCTTGCGGGCCTCGTCCGGCGACGCGGTGGAGTGGCTCGCGGTACGACTGGCCGTGCTGGGCTGCGAGTTCACGGTGCACGAGCCGCCGGAACTGGTCGGTCACGTCAGGGAGTTGGGTGCGCGGCTCACGCGGGCGGCGGGCGAGGGGGAGAGCTGAGGCGGACGGGACGGTGGCCGCCGCGAACCGGGCGCACCCGCAAGCCGGCGGATCGACGGATCGGCGGATCGGCGGCCAAGGAGAAGGGAGCCGGGCTTCGGCGCCAGGGGGGGGAAGCGCCGAAGCCCGGCTCTGGGGAGTCCCGGCACTGGGGGGAGAGTGTCGGGACTGCTTCAGTTGGCTTCGGTGGTGGTGAAGTGACCTCGCCGACGAGGGACTTCTGCGGCGAGGCGGCTTCGCCGGGGCTGACTGGTCGTGCGGCCGGGGGCCGGCTCGGTGCGCGGGCAGGACAACGGTCGGGCGGGCGGCGTACGGACGACTGCGCTGGGCTGCGGTGCCCCCGGCTCCCGGAACTTCTGAACTCCGGGTCCCGGGCCGTTCGGCTCCGGGCCCGGTGGAGTCGTGGGCCCGCAAGTCTTGTGCCCCGGGATCGGGGAGTTGAAGCGACGTAGTACGGCCAAGGTGTGGCCGATGATGGCCGATGGCCGACGTACGACGGCATGCCGGGGCCTCGGCCGCACGGCGGGCCGGACGGATGCCGGGCCGTCGAACCCGGATGGTCCGGGCCGGGGGGCGGCGGCCGGTCAGGCCGCCGCGTCGAACCCCGTGTCCCTGGCGAGCTTCTTCAGTTCGAGCAGCGCGTGCTTCTCGATCTGGCGGATCCGCTCACGGGTGAGCCCGTGTTCCTTGCCGACCTCGGTGAGCGTGCGCTCGCGGCCGTCCTCGATGCCGTACCGCATCTTGATGATGGAGGCCGTGCGCTGGTCGAGCCGCCCGATCAGGCTGTCGAGCTCCTCACTGCGCAGCAGGGTCAGCACCGACTGCTCGGGCGAGACGGCGGAGGTGTCCTCCAGCAGGTCGCCGAACTGGGTCTCGCCCTCGTCGTCCACCGACATGTTGAGCGAGACCGGGTCGCGGGCCCAGTCGAGGACGTCGCTGACGCGCTCCGGGGTGGAGCCCAGCTCGGCGGCGATCTCCTGGGGCTCGGGGTCGCGCCCGTGCTCCCGGTTGAACTCGCGCTGCACCCGTCGGATGCGGCCCAGCTCCTCGACCAGGTGGACGGGCAGCCGGATGGTGCGCGACTGGTCGGCTATGGAGCGGGTGATGGCCTGACGGATCCACCAGGTGGCGTACGTCGAGAACTTGAAGCCCTTGCGGTAGTCGAACTTCTCGACCGCGCGGACCAGGCCCGCGTTGCCCTCCTGGATGAGGTCGAGCAGGGGCAGACCGCTGCGCGGGTACCGCCGGGCGACGGCCACGACGAGCCGGAGGTTCGACCGTATGAAGATGTCCTTGGCCCGCTCGCTCTCGGCGACGAGGGCTTCGAGCTCCTCGCGGGTCGCGTCCGCCTTCGCCTCCTCCTCCCCGTCGAGGATCTGCTGTGCGAACACACCCGCCTCGATGATCTGGGACAGCTCGACTTCCTTGGCGGCGTCGAGCAGCGGTGTACGCGCGATCTCGTCGAGGTACATGCCGACCAGGTCGCGGTCGGCGATCTCGCCGCCAGAGGCGCGAACGCTGCTTGCCGCGTCGCTCCCGCCGGCGGCGGACGAACGACGAGCGGCGACGGCACGGGTTGCCATGCGTGCTCCCTTGCGATGGTGGGCTGGCAGGGTCGTGTCGGGTCCTACATGTCTTGATGTGGCCGCTCGGACACTCTCCCGAGTGCCCGGCTTCCGAAGGAAACAACGACTGGAATCAGGACAGAATTCCCAACCCGCCCCACTATTTTTCTGATCTTGCAGTACCCTGTGCCGCCACAGGAGGGGGCGTGATGTTCGCGGGGCCCGAAGAGGTGCAGGTCAGACCGGGAGTCGAGGCCGACCTCGATACCCTCACCGACATCTACAACCACTACGTTCGTGAGACGCCCATCACATTCGACACCGCTGCCTTCACTCCGGAGGAGCGCCGCCCTTGGCTGCTCTCCCACCTTGTAGACGGTCGGCATCGCCTGATAGTTGCCACCACGGAGGATTCACAGCGAATCCTCGGGTACGCCACGAGCAGCGCGTTCCGCGCCAAGGCGGCCTACGACACCTCCGTGGAGGTCTCCGTCTACGTCGCACCCGACGCGGGGGGCCGCGGCGTCGGCACACTGCTGTACAAGGCGCTCTTCGAAGCCCTCGCCGCCGAGGACGTGCATCGCGCCTACGCCGGCATCGCCCAGCCGAACGAGCCCTCCACCCGCCTCCACGAGCGCTTCGGCTTCCGGCACGTGGGGACGTACCGGGAGGTAGGGCGGAAGTTCGGCCGCTACTGGGACGTGGCCTGGTACGAGAAGGAACTCTAGGCCGGCCGGTTCCCCAGGGCCGGAGCACGCGCCCCCTCTGCCCGGCCGGGGTCTCGCACCGCGACGGCGGGGTTCTCAGCCGAACTGGACCGAGCGCTTCGCCAGCCCCATCCAGAATCCGTCGATCACCGACCTCTGGGCGTCGAGTTCACCGGCGGCCTCGGCCGCGCCCATGGTCACGAAGAGCGGCGCGAAGTGCTCGGTACGGGGGTGGGCGAGCCGGCCCGCCGGGGACTTGTGCAGGAAGTCGAGGAGGGAGTCCCAGTCGCGGGACTCCAGGGCCCGGTTGCCCCAGTCGTCGAACTCGGCGGACCAGGTGGGGATGCCGCCCTGGCGGAGCGCGGCGAGGTTGTGGGTGAAGAAGCCGGAGCCGACGATCAGGACCCCCTCGTCGCGGAGGGGGGCGAGCTTGCGGCCGATGTCCATCAGCTTCAGCGGGTCCAGGGTCGGCATCGAGATCTGGAGGACCGGGATGTCGGCCTCCGGGAACATCTCGACGAGCGGGACGTACGCGCCGTGGTCGAGGCCTCGGTCCGGGATGTCCTGGACCGGCGTGCCCGGGGCCTGGAGCAGCTTGCGCACGGAGGCGGCCAGCCCGGGGGCGCCGGGCGACGGGTACCGGACCGTGTAGTAGTGCTCGGGGAAGCCCCAGAAGTCGTAGACCAGCGGGACACGCTCGACCGCGCCCAGGGCGAGCGGCACTTCCTCCCAGTGGGCGGAGACCATGAGGATCGCCTTGGGGCGGGGCAGCGCCTTCGACCAGGCGGCCAGTTCGCCGGGCCAGATCGGGTCGTCGGCGAGCGGCGGCGCACCATGGCTCAGATAGAGGGTCGGCATGCGCTCGGCGGTGGCGGCGGACATAGGGGTGACTCCCTCGACACACGCGACTCGCGGGGGACGGGGCCACGCCCGGGCACGTACGGCTCATGGAGCACGTAGGCCTCAAGCGGGCCACAACGGGTCGCTTCAGGCTCTTCGGTTGCTTGAGACCTCGCCCCCACTCCCCAGTAGTTGAAGTCTCAATATTTCTTGTTTCACCTTACATCTCTATAGTTCAAAATTCAAGAAGGGTACTCGTACAGTGGACGTATGAAGACACCGTCCGCCGCCGAAGAACCCCGCTGGCTCACCGAAGAGGAGCAGAGCATCTGGCTCGCCTACGTCCATGGCACGACCCTGCTCGACGACCACCTCGATCGCCAGTTGCAGCGGGACGCGGGCATGCCGCACCTCTACTACCACCTGCTCGTGGTGCTGTCCGCCGCGCCGCAGCGGCGGCTGCGGATGACCGAACTGGCGATGCACACGAAGATCACGCGCTCTCGCCTCTCGCACGCGATCGCCCGGCTGGAGAAGAACGGGTGGGTGCGGCGCGAGGAGTGTCCGTCGGACAAGCGGGGGCAGTTCGCCGTACTGACGGACGGCGGGTTCGAGATCCTGGCGAAGAGCGCGCCGGGGCATGTGGCCGCGGTGCGGCAGGCGCTGTTCGACCGTTTGTCGCCGGAGCAGCAGAAAGCCCTCGGCGAGATCATGGGGATCATCGCCGAGGGGCTTCAGCCGAAGGAGGCGGGGGCGGATCTGCCGTGGCTGCGCTGAGGGTTGTCCCGCCGTCCGAGCCGGGGGGCGTCGGGGGACGGCGGACCGTCCGCGGCCGTGAGTCGCACTCGGCCGGCCGTGCGGTTCCCCGCGCCCCTCATGCCGGCCCCGGCCACGGGGCCCGCTCGGTCAGTGGGCGATCACCGGGACCTTGACCTCGTCCGCCGCGTCCTCGCTCGTGCCGGCGGTGGCCGTCATGTCCGGCTTGCCGGTGGTGACGAGGGTGAAGGCGATGGCGGCCGACAGGACCAGGATGCCGACGGCGAACCAGATCGCGTTGGTGTAGCCGTTGACCATGCCCTGGAGCTGGACGAGCTGCTGCTGGGGGCGGGAGGTCGCCGTGGCCATGTGGTCCTGGATGTAGGACGTGGTCGCGGAGGCGGCGATCGTGTTCAGCAGGGCCGTACCGATGGCGCCACCGACCTGCTGGGAGGTGTTGACCATCGCGGAGGCGACACCCGCGTCACGGGGTTCGACGCCGTAGGTCGCGAGGGACATCGCCGGCATGAACGCCGTACCCATGCCGAGGCCGAGCAGCAGCTGGGCCGGCAGGAGCAGACCGGCGTACGAGGAGTCGATCTCCATCTGCGTCAGCAGCAGCATGCCGAGGCCCGCGAGCAGGAAGCCCGGCGCCATCAGCAGGCGCGGCGCCACCCGGGTCATGAGGCGGGTGCCGATCTGCGTGGAGCCGACGATCATGCCCGCGATCATGGGCAGGAAGGCGAAGCCGGTCTTGACCGGGGAGTACCCCTTCACGATCTGCAGGTAGTAGGTCAGGAAGAGGAAGAGACCGAACATCGCGATGATCGCGAGGCCCAGGGAGAGGTAGACACCGCCGCGGTTGCGCTCGGTGATCACGCGCAGCGGCAGCAGCGGGGCCTTGACCTTGGACTCGACGAGAACGAAGGCGGCGAGGAGCACGGCGGAGGCGATGAAGAGGCCGATGGTCAGACCGTCGCCCCAGCCCTCGGACTCGGCGCGGGTGAAGCCGTAGACCAGCGAGACCAGGCCCAGGGTGGACAGGACCACACCGGGGATGTCCAGCGGCGAGCGGTTGCGGCCGCCCTCCGGCTCCCGGATGACGAAGTACGCGCCGGCCGCGGCGATCACCGCGAACGGGATGTTGACGAAGAACGTCCAGCGCCAGTCCAGGTACTCGGTGAGGAAGCCGCCGAGGATCAGGCCCACGGCGCCGCCGCCGCCGGCGATCGCACCGTAGATGCCGAACGCCTTGGCGCGCTCCTTGGCGTCCGTGAACATCACGGCGAGCAGGGAGAGCGCGGCGGGCGCGAGCAGCGCGCCGAAGGCGCCCTGGAGGGCGCGGGCGCCCAGCATCATCGCCTCACCGGTGGCAGCGCCACCCAGCGCGGAGGCGCCGGCGAAGCCGATCAGACCGGTGACGAAGGTGCGCTTGCGCCCCCACAGGTCGGAGATGCGTCCGCCGAACAGCAGCAGACCGCCGAAGGCCAGGGCGTACGCCGTGATGACCCACTGGCGGTTGCCGTCGGATATCCCCAGGTCCTCCTGGGCGGACGGCAGGGCGATGTTCACGATGGTCGCGTCGAGGACGACCATCAGCTGGGCGAGCGCGATGAACACCAGCGCTTTCCAGCGGTTGGAGTGCGAGTCGTCCACCGTCTCGGGGACGTTCCGGACTGTTGCAGACATGGGGGTACCCACTTCGGGACTTCGTAACGGAAAAAGCCAGGTGAAAGCTGTGAAAGCCGGTAAAGCTGTGAAAGCCGGTAAAGCCATGAAAGCCGGTAAAGCCGTGAAAGCTGGTAGAGCGGTGAAAGCAGTGAGACTGGTGAATGCGGTACGGCGTCAGGGGGCCGACGGCGGAAAGGGCCGGGCGTGGTGAAGGTCGCGTCAGGAAGGACCGTCGACCGGTCTCGGCCGGATCGGGTCTGTCGGGTCGGGTCGGGTCAGATCACGTCAGGTCAGATCACATCGGGTCAGATCACATCGGGTCAGATCTCGTCGGGTCAGGCTCGGCGCAGGTCCTCCATCGTGATCGAGGTGCCGGGCAGTTCGGAGCGGGCCGGGGCCCGCAGACCGTCGAGCAGCAGCTGCAGATGACGGTGGAGGAAGCGGTCGACACCCGCGCACTGGGTGCCGGCCGGGGGGCGGCTGAGCTGGCTGACGGCGAGCATCAGATCACCGACGCCCACGTCGTCACGGAGCTGTCCGGCCCGCTGGGCCCGCTCCATGATCGCGGCCGTCAGCTCCTCCAGCCGTTCACGTGCCGCCTCCAGGTCGGGGTGGTTCTGGTCGAACGTGCTCTGGACCATCGGGCAGAGCGCGCTGATCCGTTCGTCGGCGGCGGCGTGCACGAAGCGGGACAGCGCCTCGAACGCGTCACCGGTCTCCTCGAGCGCGACCTCCGCCGCCAGCGCCGTACGGTCCATGACCGAGCACACGACCTCCCGGACCAGTGCGTCGCGGTCCGGGAAGTTGCGGTACACCGTGGCGTTGCCGACGCCGGCCCGGCGGGCGATCTCGTCGAGCGGCACGTCGGGGCCGAACTCGACGAACATCTCCCGGGCGGCGGTGACGATCCGTTCCCGGTTGCGCAGGGCGTCCGCCCTGGGGCGGGAGACCTTGCGCACGGGGATGGCGGTCTGCACGGCGTACCTCCTGACGATCGGGACGTGAGGTTCGGGATCCGGGGAGCATCTCCCCGTTTCGCTCGGACACCTGACTAAACGGGGAAAGGGTCCCCGGTTATTTCCCGGAGCCGAAGACATTTTCCGTGACCTGGGTCACATCTTCCCGGGTGGCCCGAGCCCCCCACCCGCGAGCGGGGAACCCACGTTCGGCCCATCCAGCGCGCGCCCCCGAACGCCCCGCACCAGGGTGATCGAGAGGGTGCGGCCGCTGCCCGGGCGGCTGCCGTGGAGCGAAGGGCGCGTGCATGCAGCAGCCGTTCCGCCGACGCGGGATACCCGAGCACCGGTCGGGCGCACCCCACCGGCCACGGCCCCGGCGCGCATGGCGGGCGCACCGGACGGACGGCACCCACGCGCCGGGCGGCATGGGCGGCATGGGCGGGATACGTGGCCGCCGAGCCGTCGCGCTCGCATCGGTCACCGCCCTCACCCTCGCGGTCAGCACGGCCGCCGGCACCGGGCACCTCGCGTCGAAGGAGACGAGGACGGCCGCGGGAGCGGTCGCCGTGGCCCCCGGCACCGGGCTCGGCCCCTGCATGATCCGCGGCCGGCTCGGCGTCCAGATGTCCGAGGGCATCCCCACCCCGCCCGGCTACTCACGCTCCACCGGCACGGTCCGCGCCCTCAACCTGATGATCGACTTCTCCGACGCGCCCGGCGAGGGCAGCGCGATGGACCGCTTCGCCGAGTTCGCCCCGCAGACCCAGAAGTGGTTCCGGACGAGCAGCTACGGCCGAATCGACTACCGTCCCGAGGCCCCGGTCACCGAGTGGCTGCGGATGCCGAAGACGTTCCGCTCGTACGGGATAGAACGCGGCGTCCCGTTCGAACCGGGCTACCGCCGGCTGGTGCAGGACATGGTGCGGGTCGCCGATCCCCTCGTCGACTTCCGGACGTACGACCTGGTCAACGTCCTCGTCACCCCGAACGCGGGTCCCTCCGCCCTCGACACGGTCCTGTCGGTGACGTTCGCCGGGAACAGGGAGGCGCCGGTCGCGGACGGCGTCCCCGTCGCCAACGCGTCGTTCGTCTACAGCCGCCAGGACGACGGCTCCGGCACGTACCGGGAGACCGGCTACCGCGTCCTCCCCCACGAGAACGGCCATGTCTTCGGCCTGCCCGACCTCTACACCCACGAGGGCGGGGGCGCGGTCGGGCACTGGGACATCATGAGCGAGGACTGGGGCGTCGACAACGACATGCTGGGCTGGCACAAGTGGAAGCTCGGCTGGCTCGACGCGAGGCAGGTCGGCTGTGTGTCCCGGCCAGGCGCGGCGCAGTACACGCTCACGCCGCTCGCCGCGGCCGACGGAACCAAGCTGGTGGTGGTGCCGCTCACCACGCGTACCGCGTACGCCGTCGAACTGCGGACCAGGGCGGGGAACGACGTCGCCGTCTGCCGTCCCGGTGTCCTCGTCTACAAGGTCGACGCGGACATCGACACCGGGAACGGGCCCATCAAGGTCTACGACTCCCGCCGCGACAGCGGGGGGTGCACCCGCAGCCCCAACGTGCACGCGGAACTGTCCGACGCCCCGTTCGTCCCCGGCGAGACCTTCGAGGACGCGAAGGCGAGGGTGAAGATCCGGGTCATCGGGACGGACGGGGCGGGGAACCACCGGGTGGTGGTGAGCCGACGGTGAGGGGGCGGTGAGCCGAGGTGAGGGGGCGGTGAGCCGAGGTGAGGGGGCGGGAGCCGAGGTGAGGGGGCGGTGAGCCGAGGTGAGGGGGCGGTGAGCCGAGGTGAGGGGGCGGGAGCCGAGGTGAGGGGGCGGTGAGGGGGCGACGGTGAGCCGAGGTGAGGGGACGGCAGCTCGGGGTGGGCGAACTCGGGGGCTTTCAGGGGCGCGGGGAACTGCCCGAGCGACCACGACGCACCCCACCGGTCGCCCGAGCACGCGCAACCCGAGCTGCCGGGTGCCCGGCCCCCGAGCGACCGGGCACCCTGCCGAGCGGCGCAGCCCACCCGCATTACCGTGGGCCCATGCGCCCGAACGTCCCGAGTGACGCCGACTCCGGTTCCGCCGTCCCGGCCGCCTCCGCGACCGCGGTACCCGCCGAGGCCGTCGCCCCCCTCATGCGAGGGATCACCGTGCTGCGGCGGCTCACCGAGGCGGACGGCGCGCTGAGCCTGAGCGCCCTGGAGAAGGCCACCGGCCTCGCGCGCTCCACGGTCGACCGCATCACCGCGACGCTGGCCCGGATGGGCTACGTACGCCTGGACGGCCGTGACGCGGTCCTCGCCCCCCGGCTGATGGAGCTGGGCAACGCCTACCTCGCCGCGATCCGCCTCCCCCGCCTCCTCGACGCGCACGCGGACGCCCTCGCCGACGAGTTGGACGAGTCGGTGTCACTGGCCGTCGCCGACCGGGACGGCGTCCGCTTCATCCACCAGGCGACCCGCCGCCGCGCGATGTCCCTCAGCTTCCGCATCGGCGACCTCCTCCCCGCCGAACGCACCGCCCCGGGCCCGCTGTTCGCCGGCGAGTGGGAGGCCGCGGACTGGGCCCGCTGGCGCGCCCGCCGCGACGCCGACCCCGAGGGCCGCGGCTTCCCGGCCGTACCGTCGCGTGAGGGGGCGTGCGACGACTTCGAGGCCCGTACGGCCGCGGCGGGCGCCCAGGGGTGGGCGCTGGACGACCAGCTGATCGAGCCGGGGCTGGTCGCGGTGTCCGTACCCGTACGGGATCCCCGTACGCGCCGTGTCGCGTGCGTGGCGAGCGTCGTCAGCCACACCAGCCGGCACACCGCGGACTCACTGCGCTCGACGCTGCTGCCGCGGCTGCGGGCGACCGTGGCACGGATGGAGGCGGAGCTGGCCCGGGAGCCGCGCGAGCCCGCCGCGCCGGAGGGCGGCTCGCCGGCAGCACCCGGTCTCGCCGCCTGGACGGGCGCGTCCAAGCAGGAACTGGGACGGGAGTTCATCGAGTCGCTCGCCCGGGGCCTGACGGTCATCACTTCCTTCGGCGAGAACCGCGCCGACCTCACCCTCACCGATGTGGCCCGGGCCACCGGCCTCGCCCGCGCCACGGCCCGCCGGGCGCTGATCACGCTCGAACACCTCGGGTACGTCGAGTCGCACGACCGCTTCTTCCGCCTCACCCCACGCGTCCTGGGCCTCGGCTTCCCGCCCCTGTCGATGCTGCCGCTCCCCCGGATCGCCGCCCCGCATCTGGCGGAACTGTCCGCCAAGGTGCACGACTCGGCGTCCCTCGCGATCCTCACGGCGGCCGGGGACGAGGTGCAGTACACGGCGCGGGTCGCCACCAGCCGCATCATGAGCGTCAACATCACCCTCGGCACACGGCTCCCCGCGTACGCGACCTCCCTGGGCCGTGTGATGCTCGCCGGTCTCCTCCCGGAGGTCTCCCTCCCCGAACGTCTCATCCCGCTGACCCCCCGCTCCGTCACGGACCCCCGCGAACTCCTCACCGTCCTCGAACGCGTCCGCACCGACGGCTACGCCCTCGTCGACGGCGAACTGGAGGAGGGCCTCCGCTCCGTCGCCGTCCCCGTCCACGACCGCGACGGCCGGGTCACGGCCGCCGTCAACGTCGCGATGCACAGCAGCAGACGGTCGGTGGAGCAGTGCGTGGAGGAGGTCCTGCCGGAACTGCGCGCGACGGTGGCGCGGATCGAGGGCGAGCTGCGGGTGGCGGGGATGTTCCGGCGGGTACCGGGCGTCTGACACGGGAGGCGGGCGCCGGACACGGGAGGCGGGCGCCGGACACGGGAGGCGGGCGCCGGGCACGGGTGGCCGGCATCTGACACGGGCGCGGGGCGTCTGACACGGTGGCGGGCGCCGGACACGGGTGGCCGGCATCTGACACCGCGCGGGGCATCTGACACGGGTGGCCGGCCCGCGCCGTGCGGGCGGCGCGCATCAGGGCAGCTCCGAGACGGGTGCGAACACCGTACGCCCACGTCGCCGCCCGTACGCCCCGGCGAATGCCGTGCGTTACGGTGACCGCCACCAGCCTTCGACACGAGAGGAACCGGCGATGCCAGCCGAGCAGCAGGGCTTCCAGTCGGTGTGGACCCGCCCCCGGACCGGCCGGGAGCAGCCCGCGCTGAGCCGGGAGCACATCGTGTCCGAGGCGCTGCGGCTGCTCGACGAGGAGGGCATCGACGCCCTCAGCATGCGCAGGCTCGGCGGCCGGCTGGGCGCGGGCGCCACCTCGCTCTACCGCCATGTCGCCAACAAGGACGAGCTGATCGAGCTGGCCGTCGACGAGGTCTACGGCGAGATCGAGGTCACCCGCTCCCCCGACCCCGCCACCTGGCGCACCGACGCCGCCCGGTGCGCCCACAGCCTGCGCGCGACGATCCTGCGCCACCCCTGGCTCGCCTCCGTGCTCGGCGAGATGGGCATGTCGTACCTCGGCCCCAACTGGATGCGCGTCTCCGAGGCCATGCTCAAGCTGCTCACCACGGCCGGCTTCCCCGCCGACGAGGCGGACCGGGTCCTCGGCACGCTCGTCGCGTACGTCACCGGCATGGCCACCAGCGAGGCCGCCTGGCTCACCGTGCTCGCCCGCAGCGGCCAGGACGAGCAGACGCTGGTCGAGCGCCTGTGGCCGGCCGCCGAGGAGGCCGCCCAGGACTATCCGCTGCTGCGGGAGGGCTACGCCGAACAGCGCGGGGCGGACCCGCGGGCCGCCCGGGAGGAGGGGTTCCGGTACGGGTTGGAGCGCGTGCTGGACGGGCTGGCGACGCGACTGACGTAGCCGCGCCGCCGCACCACCCCTGCCGTCTCACCCGTTGACGCCCGTGTAGCGGCTGAGGCTCCAGTTCCACAGCAGCCGTGACAGCACGAAGGCGACGAGGCCGACGAACGGCGCGGCCACCGCGAGCACCTGAGGTACGCCCATGTCGTCACCGTGCCCGGTCAGCACGCCGGCCGGGAAGTAGGCGATGAAGGCGAGCGGTACGACGAGGGTGAACGCGGCGGAGGCGGCCTTCGGCAGGATGCTCAGCGGATAGCTGCCGAAGGTGCCCATCAGCTCCTCCAGCCACTGGGCCCAGTACGAGGTGGCCGGGAAGTGGAACGCCGCGGCGGCCAACGCCGTGAACAGCGCGGCCTCGACGAGCATGCCCCCGAGGACCCCCGCCACCACGTACGCGATCCGCCCCGCCGTCCAGTCGAGCGAACTCCGCTGGAGCGCGGCGGCGAACAGTCCGACCGCGACGACCAGGTCACCGATGGCGTTGACCGGGAAGAAGGCCAGCTGGACCTGCCGGTACACCGGCATGGGCCGGATCAGACAAGGGTCGACGATCCCTTCCTGGACGAGCACGTTCATGTACTGGATGCGGCCGAGGAACAGCACGTACAGCCCGTGGGCGAGCATCCGCATACTGGCGATCAGCAGCACGTCGGAGCTGGACCAGCCGCCGAGGCCGGGGAACCTGGTGAGCAGCACCGAGGCGAAGACGATGATCGAGACCTGCCAGATCGCCCCGATGGCGACCCCCATCAGGAACTCGCCCCGGTACTCCAGCCGCGCCTTGAAGTTGAGCTTGGTGATCCGCCAGACGACCCGGGCGGCGCGGAGCCCACTGGTGGACGGAGTGGTCATGCTCATCCTCCCTGGGCCACGACACGACGGCCGGCCCTGTCCCACAGCCGGCGGGTGAGCAGGGCGAGCAGCACGATCCAGACGCCCTGGACGGCCATCTGCCCGAAGGCGTCACCGACCCCGATGCGCCCGACGTAGATGGAGAGCGGTACGCCGAGGGTCGCCTGGAAGGGCAGGAACGCGCTGAGGGTGATGAACCAGTCCGGGAAGTACCAGAGCGGCGCGTACACACCGGAGAGCAGGTTCTGGGCGAAGACGAGGATGAGGAGCGCCGCCTCGTTGCGCAGCGTCCAGAAGCACAGCAGGTCGACCAGCATCATCACGTAGTACAGGACGAGTTGGCCGAGCAGCATGCTCACGAGGAAGACCGCGGCCACCTCGAAGGAGGCGGGCGGGGCGACGACGCCGGCGGCGAGGCAGAGCACGTAGCCGCCCAGCACCCAGGCGAAGCCGTACACCTGGTCGCCGAGGGCGCGCAGCGCGTAGTAGCGCTGGGGCCGCATGGGCCGCAGGTACCAGTAGACGATCGTGCCGAAGTGAAGATGCTGGATGACGGTGTCGCGCCCGGCGCGCCGGTCCAGCCCCCTGATGCGGCCCGCCAGCACGGCGAGCACGGCGTACCCGACGGCCTGGGTCTCGTCGAGCCCGGCGCTGGACTCGGTGTTCGCGTACAGGCCCCGCCAGAGGTAGACGACCAGACACACCTGCACGAAGAGCCGCACGGCGGTGGCGGTCATCCGGGGCGGCGCGAGGAACTCACCCCGCGGTGTGATCGAGGCGACGCGCCGTACGCGGGAGAGGGTGGAGGTGGTGAGGGCGGGGGTGGGGGGTGTGGGGGTCGAGGGCGTGGGGGTGGTGGGGACGGGCGTCGTGGGGGCCATGGTCAGCCGCCCCGGGAGGCGGAGGTGACGGCGGCCGACGCGGACGAGTCCCCGGAGTCCCGGAGGCCCTGCCCCGGCACTTCGCTGAGGTAGGCGGAGCGCATGACGTCCTCGAGGTCGTTCTCCTCCAGCGCGAGATCGGTGACCTGGAAGCGTCCGATGACGGCCTTCAGCGCCTCGTGCACGGTGGGGGCGTCGTCCCCGACCGGCCCGAACACGACGCGGGGCCCTTCCCTGCGCAGGACGCCGACGCCGGCGAAACCGGGCAGTGCGGAGAGGTCGCGCCGGCCGCCGTCGGCTCCGTCGACGCTCGCGAGGGGTTCCAGGCCCTCGATCTCCTGGACGTCGGCGGGGTCGGCGAGGGTCGCGCGTATCTGCCAGGTGCCGCCGAAGCGCCGCCGTATCTCCTGGAGCGGCCCGTCGAGGACGATCCGGCCGTGGTTGATGAGGACGACCCGCTCGGCGAGCCGGGCGACCTCGGTCATGTCGTGGGTGGTGAGCAGTACGGTCCGCTCCCGCTCCTCGACCTGGTGCCGCAGAAACCGCCGGACCTGCTCCTTCACGACCACGTCCATGCCGATGGTGGGTTCGTCGAGGAAGACGACGGGAGGGTCGTGCAGCAGCGAGGCGGCGAGATCGCACCGGACACGCTGCCCGAGCGACAGATGCCGGACGCGCGTGTCCCAGAACTCGGAGAGTTCGAGCAGCCCGTCGAACTCGTCGATCCGTTCCCGGTACCGGTCCTCGGGAACGCCGTAGATGTCGCGGAGGATCGCGAACGACTCCCGGGCGGGCAGATCCCACCACAACTGGGTCCGCTGCCCGAAGACGGCGCCGATGTTGCGGGCGTTGCGCTCCCGGTCCCGGTGCGGCACGACACCGGCGACGAGCGCCTCACCGGAGGTGGGGGTGAGGATGCCGGTGAGCATCTTGATCGTGGTGGACTTCCCGGCCCCGTTGGGCCCGAGCAGTGCGAGCAACTCCCCTCTGCCCACACGGAAGTCGACATCCCGCACCGCGACCTTGGCGACGCGCTCGGGTTGGACGAGCGACCTGAGCGCCCCGGCAAGCCCCGGCCGGCGCACGGTCGTATGGAACACCTTGGACAGCCCGCGCGCCTCGATCACCGCAGTCAATGGCATCACATCCGTTCTGCTCGGCGCCCCTGCCGCGGGCCGCGCCCGCACCGTCGGGAACGCGTTCCCGACACCACCCTGACACCCGTCCGAAATACCGAACACCGTTCGACACAACGGCGTCGATGCTAGGCCCAGCCCCCCACCCGAGGGAACCGAATTACCGACCTCAAACTGATCCGACCGCCCCACCACCACCCGCTACACTGGCCGCGGCGAACCACCACGTACGCCACCCCGCCTTCGTAGCTCAGGGGATAGAGCACCGCTCTCCTAAAGCGGGTGTCGCAGGTTCGAATCCTGCCGGGGGCACAGACAGAAGGGCCAGCTCAGGAGGGGTTTCCTCCCAGGCTGGCCCTTCGTGGTGTCCGAGGCCGTGCCACACGCGTGCAACTACGTCCACTCGGCAGCTCGTCGAGCGGAAGGGATACCCGCTACTTCATGGGAAAGGGCACGGACGCGTCCGGCACCTCGCTGACCTGCAGGTCCGAGAAGAGCAGGGTGAGGCGGTGCGCGTTCGTCTCGATGCGAACCTCATGGAAGTCGACCCCCACGGCTTGCGCCCAACGACGGGTCGCTTCCGACTCCGGGAGGACCTTCGCACCTGGGTACAGGGGGTGCCACTTCACGCCCCAGACGTACCCGTCAAGGACGACGCCCGTCTCATGGTCGATGAGGCGGTCGTCCAAAGAGACACGCCACGTCTCCGGCACCACGGACGATTCGCACCGGGCCTCAACGCAGTACCGGAAGAGATACCGCAGATACGCCGGCTCGATGCCTGTGCGGGGGTCCGCCGTCACGTAGACGATGACCTCGTAGTCGCGCATGTAGCTGGTGTATCCATGGTGGACGACGGCTTGATCGAAGATCTCGTCCAGCTTCTGCTCAAGCATTGCGGCGTCCATGCGACCGTTTCTATCCCACACGATCAGCCCTGGCAGCCTGATATCTACAGGTGCCAGGGGCTGAAGACTCCACAAGGAGCGCTCGAACAAGCCTTAGCCGGAAGCTTCCTATCCCCCACGTCGCCGTGATCCGCCTCGGCCTCGACGACTCGGCTTCCTGACCCGGGTCCTCCGGAAGCCGGCAGTGGCCGCGCCGGCCCCCCTTTCCCGGCCGTTCGGGGGATACACCGAGGGCTACCGGGACGTTTCCCACCGGGCGGGGGCATCCCTTCTGGGACGAAAGGGAGACATGATGCCGCTCTACCTGTCCAGGTTCAGCTACACGCCGGAGACCTGGGCCAGACTCATCGGCCACCCCGAGGACCGCGCGAAGGCCGCTCAGTCGTACATCGAGTCCGTCGGTGGCAAGCTCCACGGCTTCTGGTACGCGTTCGGCACCCGCGACGGCTACAACCTGTGGGAGGCCCCCGACAACGTCTCCATGGCCGCGGTCGCCCTGGCGATCAGCGGGGGCGGAGCGCTCAGCTCGTTCGAGACGACCGTTCTCCTGACCGTCGACGAGACCATGGACGCCCTGCGCAAGGCCGGGCAGATCCGATACCGGGCTCCCGGCGCCTAGGGACGTTGCGACGCCAGGTCCCGGGGCGGCGGGGCCCGCTCCGGCCCGGCTGATAAAAGCCCTGGTCACGGATGCCCGGGTACCGCTACCGTCAGCGGGCTCGCGCTCACGGTCCGGGGGGACATTCATGCAGGTCAGCACGTTGAGGTCCATGGCGGCACTCGGTCCTGTGATGGCCGGGGTCCTGCTGGTCTCGGGGTGTTCCGCCGGGCCGGACGCGCCACCTGGATCGGTGGGACCGCGGACGACCGCGTCGGCCGAGGCCGCCCCGGCGCCTCTGACGCGAGCACAGCTGCGGGCGCTCGCCTTCAAGGAGGGAGAGGTCGAGGGGGCGCGTGAGGCCGGGACACCTGTGCAGGACCCTCAGCCGAAGGAGGAGCGGACCTCATTTCCACCGGTCTCCGAGCCCGCCTGCCAGACCATGCTCGACATCCGCGAGGGGGAGCGCGCGTCCAATGTGGTTCTTCAGGTCTTCAACTGGGAGGGCGACATCTGGGCCGGCGGCTCGACGCTCGCCTCCTACGAGGACGGGAAGGCCCGGCAGGCATTCGCACAGCTCAAGCGGGCCCTCGACTCCTGCCGCTCGTACAAGGGCACAGGATGGGTGGGCAAGTTCGAAGTCTCGCTCAGGACCGAGAAGGCCCCGGACGTGGGGGACGAGGCCGTGCGATTCCGGGAGATCGTCCCCATGGGCCCCGAGTTCCCCGGAGACCGCAACGAACAGTTCACCGTCGTACGGGCCGGGAACACCATCGTGATGTTCCGACGGTTCACCATCGACGGCAGGGTCTCCTTCCCCGCCGATCTGATCAAGCGGCAGGTCGAACGGTTGCAGAAGGCGCAACGTCCCTGATGGCAGGAGGAGGAGAGTGTCCCGTTCCCCTTGCTGCGGTTCTCCTCGCCACCCGTACCCCCATACGCCTCGGTCGCAGTGCACACTGGGGGCAGAGTGCCGGAAGGCACCACCGGGAAGGATCGAGATGCTGATCATCTTTGGCACCAAGGGTTACCTGTACCAGCTCGCGATACTCACGCTGGTGTGCGGCCAGTGCGGGAATCCCGCCGCGCACACGCTGAGGAAGCGGGTCACGAAGTTCACGCTGTTCTTCGTCCCGCTGTTCCCGGTCTCGACGAAGTACCAGACGCAGTGCACCTTCTGCGGGGCGGAGCAGAAGGTGACCGCCGAGCAGGCCGAGCAGCTCCAGGCGCAGAGCGCGGGCGCGGGAGGCCAGAGCGGCCAGTACCAGGGGCAGGGCCAGCAGCAGCCGTACCAGTCCTGAAGCCGTCCGGGCCCCCTGCTTCCGAAGGTCCGGCTCCTTCCGGAACGGTGCTCCAGGCCGGTGCCGTGCGCCTGGGGCGGGATCAGCCTCTTCCGTCCGTCCCCTTTCCACCGGCCGCGCCCCGGCGCGGCAGCCGTGGTGGGCGGGGGGTCGTTCGGTGGGGGGACGGGGGATCCGTCCAGGAGTCCGCGGCGGTGGCCGCCGCCAGCAGGATCGTCATGTGTTCGGCGAAGTCGGGGCGCGGGAGAGGCAGCTCGAAGTCGGGGTTGTCGACGTAGCCGAGCGTCACCGCCCCGGGGACGTAGTGCATGACCGCGTCGACGAGTTCCGTGCGCGGCAGGGCCGTGCGGTCCAGGTGGGTGAGGGCGCGGAGCACCGTCGGGAAGCTGGCGTCGTACGCGGTGGGGACGCCGGCGTCGGGGACCGCCATGAGGGGTTCGGGTGCCGGGCGGGTGCCGATGCCGGTCTGCTCGCGCCACCACGCCGCCGCCTCCGCGTCGCCGAGGACCAGGTGCTGGAGGTAGAGGCAGTACGAGGCGAGGTCGTCACCGGCGCCGGCCGCGTACTGCCACCAGGAGCGGGCACTGTCCTCGGCGTCGGCGAGCTGGAGGATGCAGCCGAGGACACGGGCGCCCGGCGGCTCGGGCAGGTGCTCGGTGACGAAGGCCTGGAGGGCGTCGGTGGTGGTGTGGGCCAGCACCGTCTCGCAGAGGGTGCGCAGGTCGCGGGCCGCCATCGTGCGCGTACGGTCGTGCTGGCGGGCGGAGCCGACGAGCGGGGCCCGGCAGCGGCCGCCCGGGACTATGTCGGGGGGTGTCACCGGCGCATCGAGAAGGCGGGCCCGGGCGAGGAGCTCGTCCAGCGGGGTCGGCGGGGGCATGGGAGTCATCGGCGTGGGGATCATTCGGGGATCTCTCCCGGGTGGTTCTGGGGCTCCGGGTCGTTCTCTTTCCTCTGCCGGAGGTGAAGCGTCGCGGTGAGGGTCTTGCGGGCGTACCGGTCGGCCGTGTGGACGGAGGCGATGGGGACGCCGAGTACGTCGGCGACCGCGGCGTGGTCCATGCCGCGCAGATAGGTGAGCACCATGACGTCCAGCTGGTGGGCGGGCAGCCGGCTGATCGCCGTGAAGAGGGCCATCGACTCCTCGATCTGCGCGAACCGCGCCTCGGGCGTCGAGAGCACGCTCAGGGCGACCGTGTCGAACGCGGTGCGGGCCAGCTCAGGGCAGCCGTCGACATGGCGGGCGCGGGCCATCACGCTCCGGCGCAGCACGGACCAGGCGAACGGCACGACGTCGGAACTGGCCAGCGCCTCGTCCCAGCGGAACCACAGCACGTCGAACGTCTCCGCGACCACCTCCCTCGCCTCGTCCGCGCCGAGGAAGAGCCGGGCGTAGGCGAGATAGGCGGAGCGGTTGAGCTCGGTGAACGCCTGGTGTTCCAAGGGGGGTACGGCGGGCCCGGTCGACACGGTCGCCCGTCCGGGCGGGAGCGGGCGGTTCTGGATGCAGCCGTCTATCCAGTCGGGCTTCTTCTCCGCCTCCAGCGCGGCGGCCATCCAGAGCCGGCGCATCGGCCAGCTCGGTACGTCGAGGACGTCCAACAGGCCGTAGGTGATCTCCCAGCGCGGGTAGCGGCCCGTGCCGCGCAGCAGTTCGGAGATCTTCGACTTCGCCCAGCCGGACCGGTAGCTCAGCTCGCTGATCGTCAGACCGCTGGCCAGGAAGCGGTGGCGCAGGGGCTCCAGCCAGGCACGGTGGGCGGCGCCCACGCCCTCGGCTATCGGCCCGAGTTTCCGGCCGGGCTTGCCCGCCGGCGGCCCCCCTCCGGGCCGCCGCGACAGGGAGGGGGTCACGCCGTGCGCTCCTCATCAGCCGCGAGGGATCCGCGATCGGTCCATACCGTCCCGCGATCGGCCGCCGGACCGGGCACGGAGTCAGCCTCAACAGACGCGTGATCGGCCGCCGGACCGGGCACGGACTCCGC
>NZ_JBWKAJ010000005.1:115967-122759 GCF_056437585.1 Streptomyces sp. NPDC042364
CGCCCCAACCGGCCCGCAAGCGACCGCCGGACCGGGCACGGACTCCGCCCCAACCGGCCCGCAAGCGACCGCCGGACCGGGCACGGACTCCGCCCCAACCGGCCCGCAAGCGACCGCCGGACCGGGCACGGACTCCGCCCCGACCGGCCCGCAAGCGACCGCCCGTCCGGGCACGCAATCGGCCCCAACCGGCCCGCAAGCGGACACCAGACCGGGCATGGAGCCAGCCTGGTCCAGTCCGCGATCGGCCGTGGCCGGTGCGGGGCCGGCCGGAACCGGTGCGGGGCCCGCCGGGGCCGGTGCGGGGCCGACCGGAACCGGTGCGGGGCCCGCCGGGGCCGGTGCGGGGCCGACCGGAACCGGTGCGGGGCCCGCCAGGGCCGGTGCGGGGCCGACCGGAACCGGTGCGGGGCCCGCCGGGGCCGGTGCGGGCGCCTCGGGTACCGGTGCGCAGGCGGACGGGGCGGGGCCACGCGCTCCGTCCGTCATCGCGGTGACGACCTGTTCCGCGCTCAGCGCGAGCGAGGGGACGACGGCGGCGGCCGCGGCCGGCTGGCCCACGGCGACGAGCACGACGCTCCAGCCGAGGACCGTCACCAGCACGGCGACGGATAAGACTTGCCTTCTGGACATCGAAACCTTCCCCACATGTGCGTCCGAGAGGCCCCCTCCGCGGTGCCGACGCGTCATCGGGGAGCCGGACGTCAGCATGGTGGGCGCGCTCCCCGTCCCGCCACGGCATCGGGGAATCGCGGAACAATGCGGCCGCCGCGCGACAGCGCGCACGGTACCGGCTGTCGGCGCCCATCCACGGCGAAACGTGTGGCAGTACAGGCTTTCGGGGCGAAGTTCCCGCCGTCCCGGACGGCTGTTCCCGGCCGGCGCCCATCATGAACCCACCGGCGCGTTCAGCGCCGGAGCCTTCCCGTCCGGGAGGTCCCGCCCCTCGTGCCGATCGAGGAGGGGCGGACCGCTCCCGCTCCGTCCGGCATGGGCGGGCGGGGGCGGTGGACCGCCAGCGCCAGCGTCACCGCCACCGAACCCGCGGCCATCACCGCCATCGCCGTCCCCGGCGAGGTCAGCTGGGCGACTCCGCCCGCGAGGGCCGCGCTCACGCCCTGGAAGGTCAGCATGCCGGCCGAGTGGAGGCCGAGGGCGTGGCCGGTGAGGTCCGGTGGTGTGAGGGCGAACAGGTGCTGCTGCTGGACGAGGCTCGCGCCGAAGCCGACGGAGGCGAGGGTCGCGCAGGCCGCTGCCAGGGCGGTCGGGGGGTGGAGGGCGAAGACGAGGTACGGCGCGGCCAGGAGCAGCAGGAGGGGCGTGGCCAGGCGGTCACGCACCCGGGGCGGGAGGAGTCTGCCGACGGTCACGTCACCCGTGAACATGCCGAGCGCCGCGCAGGCGAACAGCAGGCCCGCCCGGTCGGGGGCGTACGCCACGAACAGGGACTCGCAGCCGACGACCAGGCCGTTGGGGACCCACAGGCCCAGATAGAGGCGCCGGCGCGGGACGGACGCCCACAGGCGCGCGTTGGTCCGCCAGGTCTCGGCGACGGAGGGGCGGCCGGCGGCCCTCGGGGCGCGGCGGGTCAGGCCCGTGCGGGAGCAGAGCGCGGCCGTCGCGTACAGGACCGCCGACACCAGCAGCGTCACCCGCGGGGACAGCAGCGCCACCAGGGCGCCGCCGGTGGCGTAGCCCGTGATCTGCGTCAGCCCGTGCATCATGTTGAACACCGAGCGGCCCAGCAGATAGCCGTCCTTCGGCAGGATCTCCGTCAGCAGGCCCCAGCGCACTCCTCCGCCCAGGGACGCGACCAGCCCCTGGACGGCGATCACCGCGAACACCGACCACAGCGGCAGTCCGGGCAGCGCCAGCAGCGCCGTGCTCACCGCGAACGACGCGGCGAGGCCGGTGAGCGTCGCCCTCGGCGGCAGCCGGTCGGCGGCGGACAGGAGTGTCGTCGCGCCGACCACCTGGGCCAGGGACGGGCCGAACATGCTGAGCGCCGACAGCAGCGGGGAACCGGTGGCCTCGTAGACGGACGTCCCGAGGGCCAGGCCACCGATCGTGGACCCGGCGACCTGGAGGGACGAGGACAGGAAGAGAGGGGTGAACTCCCTTGTGCGGAAGAGGGCTTGGTAGCTGCGCATGGGCGGGACGATCGGTCGGGCGCCCCGGCCGCCGCTAATGTTTCGCGCACACGCGAAAGCCCGGACCGCTTTCGCCGCACCCCGGAGGTGCCCCAGTGGGCTGGTGGCAGGTCAACGCCGACACCCTCGCCGGCAGCCGGTTCGTCGTGTCGCCGCTCGCCGAGACGTTCGCGAGCCTGAAGCGGCTGCACGCCGGGACCTGCACCCACCCCGGCGAGCGGGCCTGGCTGGCCGAGCACCTGCCCGCCTACCGGTCCGGGCCGGCCAGTGATCCGCTCACCGCCCTGCTGGTCCGGGCGGGCCTCGGCGACAAGTGGATCGCCGACTTCCTCACGCCCGCCCCGCGTGAGGGCGAGACCTTCGCGGAGGAGGTCGCCCGGGTCCGGGCCGTCGATCCCGCCGCCGCCCGCGCCCATCTCGTCCTGTCCCTGCGCGGCCCGCTCCCGGCCGCCCTCGACCGCGACGACCTGCCGGGCCGCGCGGCCGACCTCCTGACGTACGTGTGGGAGGAGACCGTACGGCCGTACTGGGAGCGGCGGCGGCGCGTACTGGAGGCGGATGTCCTCGCCCGGACCGCGCAGCTGGGGCAGAGCGGCTGGGCGGCGGTGCTGGACGCGTTGCGGCCGGGGATGCGGTGGCTCGGCGGGAACCGGCTCCAGGTCAACCTCCACGCGTATCCGCCGCGTGAGATCTCCGGCGCCCAGCTGGTGTTCGTGCCGGTGACCCCGCAGCGGGTCGGCTGGGTGGCGTGGGAGGAGGGCGAGCGGTACGCCGTCGTGTACCCGTGCTCGGGTGTCCTCGCCGACGGCAGCGGTCCGGCGGCCGCGCCCGCCGCCCTCGGCCCGCTCCTCGGCACCGCGCGCGCCCGCGTCCTCGCCCTCCTCGACTCCCCCATGAGCACCACCCAGCTGTGCGCGGTCACCGGCCGGCCCCTCGGTTCCGTGGGCCGCCATCTGAAGGTCCTGCTGGACGCGGGGCTGGTACGGCGCGGACGGGCGGGCCGCTCGGTGCTGTACACGCGGACGGCGGCCGGAGAGGTGCTGGTACGGGCGCCGGAGCGCCGCGAGGCCGACGGGAGCGCCGACGGGAACACCAACGGGAGCGAGGGCTGACCCGCTCCGCCCGGGGCGGCGGAGGCGGAAAGCTTTCCGGAGATAGCATCCGTTTATGACTACTGACACCCCCCGTACCTCCCCCCTCGACGTCGAGATCGGCGCCCTCACGGGCGGGTCCGCGGACCTCGCGCAGTACGCCGGGCAGGCCGTGCTCGTCGTGAACGTGGCCTCCAAGTGCGGTCTCACCCCCCAGTACACGGGCCTCGAAGCCCTCCAGGCCCGCTACGCGGAGAAGGGCTTCACCGTGCTGGGCGTGCCCTGCAACCAGTTCCTGGGGCAGGAGCCGGGCTCGGCCGAGGAGATCGCCGAGTTCTGCTCGGCGACGTACGGCGTGACCTTCCCGATGACCGAGAAGGTCGAGGTCAACGGCGAGGGCCGGCACGCCCTGTACGAGCGGCTGGTCGGTCACGCGGACGCCGAGGGGCACAGCGGCGACATCCGCTGGAACTTCGAGAAGTTCCTCATCGGCCGCGACGGCTCGGTCGTCGCCCGTTTCTCCCCGCAGACCGAGCCGGAGGCCCCGGAGCTGGTGGCCGCCGTGGAGAAGGCCATCGGCTGAGGCCCCGGCCGTCTGTTTGACCTTCCCCCTGGGTCAAGGACCACCGTCCCTCTCGCCGGGCGCGGACGCCCGGTGACGGAGGATGACCCAGTGGCCACCGACGACCTGCTCACCATCGGCGCCTTCGCCGCCCGCGCACGGCTGTCGGCGAAGGCGCTGCGGCTGTACGACCGGCTGGGGCTGCTCGCCCCGGCGTACGTCGACGAGTCGACCGGCTACCGGTACTACCGCGCCGACCAGGTCGAACGCGCCCGCCTCGTGGCCCTGCTGCGGCAGCTCGACATGCCTCTCGCCCGCGTCGCGGAGATCGTGGACGCGGTCGGGACGGACGGCGCGCGGGCGGCGGACCGGCTCGCCGCGTACTGGGCCGGGGCCGAGGAGCGGTTCGCGTCCCAGCGGGCCCTGGTCGCCTACCTCCGTGGACGGCTGACGGGAAGGGACCCGGGAATGTACGGGACGTTCGTGGTCGAGACGGTCGACACCGCCGCGCAGGTGGTGCTCACCCGGTCGCGGCACACTCTGGTCGACGAGCTGCCGGCGTGGATCGGGGCGTCGCTCGGCCGGCTGGAGGAGGGCGCGGCGGCCTGCGGCGGGACGGCGGGGGCGCCGTTCGTCGTGTACCACTCCGAGGTGTCCCTGGAGAGCGACGGCCCCGCCGAGGCGTGTGTGCCGGTGGCCGACGCGGACGCGGCCCGCCGCTGGGCGGCGGAGCACGGGCGGGCCTCGGCGACGGAGGTGCGCGTGGAGCCGGCGCGACGGCTCGTGTACACGCGGATCACCAAGGCGCAGGTGGCTTATCCGCAGATCGCGGCGGCCTTCGAGGCGGTCGAGCGCTGGATCGCCGCGCGCGGCCTGGAGGTCACCGGCCCCTGCCGTGAGGTGTACTTCGCGGACTGGGACGCGGCGGGACCGGAGGATCCGGTGTGCGACGTGGCGTTCCCCGTCGCATCCTGACCCGTGTAGTACCGGTACGGCCGTGGGGGTTTTCCCTACGGCCGCACCGGAGGGAACAGGTCCTGTCGGCCAACTGTCAGCGGATGGTTAGCGTCTACACCAGCACATGACGAACACCCGCCCGCACGAGTCGAACGGAACGGACGAGCCGCAGTGGCCTTTGCCGAGCTGACCCCACGACGTCCCGTCTCGCGCGCCGACAAACCGTCGCCGACGCGTGAGCCGTGGCGGGAACGCCACCGAGTGGCGCTCACGGCCGCTCTGTGCGCCGTGCCGCTGTACATCGTGTGGTGGGCGGTGTTCGCGACCGGCGGCGGCGATCTGGCGGCCCAGGTGGCGTGGGCGGAGTTCGCGAAGGCGTACCCGGACTCCGCGGTCAACCTGTTCTGGTACGGGGGGCTGCACGCGGCGAACTACAGCGTCCTCTCGCCGTATCTGATGGCGGCGTGCGGGGTGGTCCCCGTGACGCTGGTCTCCGGACTGGCGGCTTCCTGGCTCGTCGGTGGGGTCGTCGCCCGGACGGGGGTGCGGGGGCCGATCCCGGTCGCCCTCGCGGCGACCTTCTCGCTGTGGTGCCAGGTGGTGTCGGGCCGCTCGACGTTCATGCTGGGCACGGCGTTCGCCATGGGGGCGCTGCTGGCCGTGGTGGGCGGGCGCGGCGGGCGGCGGCTGGCCGTGGCGGCGGTGTGCGCGACGCTGTCCACGATGGGGAGCCCCGTCTCCGGGCTCTTCCTCCTCGTGGTCGGCGCCGCGTATCTGCTGTGCCGGGAGTGGGGCCGGGCGGCGGCGCTGATCGTGCCGCCGGTGACGGTCGTCGCCGTGACCACGCTGCTGTTCCCCTTCGAGGGCGAGCAGCCCATGGCGTTCAGCCGGATATGGCCGCCGGTGGTGATCTGCGCGGTGGTCATGGCCACCGCGCCGAGCGCGTGGCGGGTGCTCCGCCTCGGCTCCGCGGTCTACGCCCTCGGCGTGGTCCTCTGCTATCTGATCCCCACCCCCATCGGCACGAACGTCGAACGGCTCCTGGAGCTGGCGGGCCCGGCGGCGGCGCTGGCCATCGCCCTGTACCGGGGCGAGGCCCGGCAGGGCGACGCCCGGCTGCCGCTGTCCTGGTTCACGCCCCGGCGGCGGCTGGTGGCCGGTGGGGTCGCCCTCGTGCTCTCCCTGACGTGGCTGACCGGCAAGACGACCGCCGACATCGTCACCAACACCAAGGTGCCCGAGTGGGCCGTCAAGACCGACGGGGTGGTGAACGAGCTGAAGCGGCTGGGTGCCTGGAAGACCCGCGTCGAGGTGGTGCCGGCCCGCGACCACCGCGAGGCCGCGATCCTCGCCCCGTACATCAACATGGCGCGCGGCTGGAACCGGCAGGCCGACGTCGAGCGCGGCCGCCTCTTCTACGAGGGCCACGGCGGCACGGAGGTGCCCGAGGGCGCCTTCACCCCCGGGGCGTACAAGGAGTGGCTGTCGCGGTGGGCGGTCGGTTTCGTGGTCCTCGTCAACGGTGAGCCGGACGGCCCCGCGGAACTCGAACACGCCCTGGTGACCAGTGAGCCGGACTATCTGGAGCGCGTCTGGGAGGACGCGAACTGGAAGATCTACCGGGTGAAGGACGCGACGCCGCTGGTCGACCGGCCGGCGTCCGTGGTGGGCGCCGACGGCGCCAACCTCGTCGTCCGCATGCCGGGACCGGGCGAGGTCACCGTCCGCATCGCCTACTCCCCCTGGCTGTGGGCCGACAACGGCTGCCTCACCGCCGACCGCGAGTCGAACGGCGACCTCACCGAGTTCACCCGCCTCACCGTCGAGAAGGCCGGTGACGTCCGCATCAGCTCGCAGTACGGGGGGCCGTCCCGGACGACGCCGCTGGAGTGCGAGAAGGAGGCGGCTGAGGAGGAGGCCGAGGAGTAGGACGGGGTCGTTCTCCTCCACGCATGAGGCGCCCCTCCCGGCCGGTGGTCGGGAGGGGCGCCTCTTCGCGTGCGGGCGTGCGAGCCGTGTCGCCTGTGCCGGC